>JBKBUL010000023.1:0-23387 GCA_046290045.1 Sphingomonadaceae bacterium | reverse complement strand
GAGGTGCCCCGTGGCCGCGCGGCCGAGGCGGCCGCCGCCCGGCGGGTGGCCGGCTGATGGAAACCCGCCACTCCCACGTGCTGGTCGGCGCCATCACCTTCCTGCTGGTCGTCGCGCTCTTCGCCTTCGTGCTCTGGCTGTCGCGCTACACCGGCCAGGAGCGCGACCGCTACGACATCTTCTTCCAGCAGTCTGTCGCGGGGCTCGCCATCGGCTCCAACGTCACCTTCTCGGGCGTGCCCGTCGGCCAGGTGCGCGAAATCGCGCTGATGCCGGAAAGCCCGGAGTTCGTGCGCGTCCGGATCGAGGTGAAGCCTGAAGTGCCCGTTCTCGAAGGCACCACCGCCACGCTGCAGGGCGTCGGCTTCACCGGCGTCACCGAAATCCAGCTGTCGGGCAGCGTCCGCGGCCAGAAGCCGCTCACCGAGCCCGGCCCCTATGGCGTGCCCGTCATCCCGGCCGCGGCCTCGGGCTTCGGCCAGCTGCTCGAGACGGCGCCGCAGGTGCTCGAACGGGTCTCGACCCTGGTGGCCCGCCTCAACGAGGTGCTCGACGACGACAATCGCAAGGCGCTCGCCGGAATCCTCGCCAACCTCGACAAGACGACCGCCGTGCTCGCCGACGAGGAGCAGTCGATCCGCGCCGCGCTGCGCGAGACCGAGGCGACGCTGAAGGCCGCAACGGCGGCCGCCACCCAGCTCGAGCGCACCGGCGCCACGGCCGAGCAACTGCTGACCGAGGATGGAAAGCCCCTCATCGCCGAGCTTCGCCGCTCGGTCGTGGCGGCCGAGGCGACGCTGAAGCGCCTCGAGCGCGTGGCCGCCGCCGCCGAGCCGGGCGTGCAGTCGGTCTCGACACAGACGGTGCCGCAGGTCAACCAGCTGGTGGCCGAGCTTCGCGACGTCAGCCAGCAGATGGGCGCGCTCGCCGCCAAGCTCGACGAGGATCCGCTGGGCGCGCTGACCGGCGGGCGCCCGCTTCCCGATTACCAGCCGGAGAAACGCCGATGAGGCTCGCGTCGGTCGCGCTTCTTCTTGCCGCGGGCCTTCCGGCCTGCAGCCCGATCGTGCAGGTCGGCGGCAACGCCCCCCGGCCGGACGCGGTGCTGACGCTGGCGGCCACCCCCGCGCCGGCCGTCCCCCTCGGACGCGCGCCGGTCGATCTCGCCCGCGCGGTCACCATCGACACGCCGTCCGTTCCCGGCGCCCTTCAGACGCTCCGGATCCCCGTCACCGTGTCCGACACGGCGATCCAGTATGTGAAGGCGGCGCAATGGTCGGAACAGCCGGCGCGCCTGTTCCAGCGCCTGCTCGCCGATGTCGTCGAGGCCTCGGGCACCCCGGTCATCGACCAGCGCTCATCGGGCCAGCTCGGCGGCCGGCGGCTCACCGGCCAGCTGATCGCCTTCGGGGTCGATGTGCGCGGCTCGCCCATGGTCCGCATCCGCTACGATGCGACCCTCGCCGCGCCGGACGGAATCCGCCAGCGCCGCTTCGAGCGCGAGGCGCCGATCGACCGGGTGGATGGGCGCGAGGCGGCGGCCTCCCTCAACACGGCGGCCAATGCGCTCGCCGCCGATGTCGCGCGCTGGCTCGCCGAGCCGGGGCCGACCGCGCCGGCTAGCCGACAGGCCGGTTGACCGCGACCGCCGCTTGCCGCTATCGCGCGCGCTCGCCATCCGGCAGGCGGGGTAGCTCAGCTGGTTAGAGCACAGGATTCATAACCCTGAGGCCGCGGGTTCAAGTCCCGCCCCCGCCACCAAAAAATCAATGACTTATCGAAAAAGCTCGCCTCCAATTTCTCGGGCAACAGCCTTCGGGCAACATCCGGGGCAACATTTCGCGATGCATAGGGCCGTGCAATGCGGAGTACCGGATCGTTCGAGGCCCAGGCGGTGACGGCAGCCTCGATTGGTTCTGCCGTCGTTAAGCCGGGCAGGGAGTGCGATCTCCACCGGGCGGATTTGGCCTTCAAAGACCATCAGCAATCGCCAAATCCCGTGCCAAGAAATCGACCCCGCGCATGAGTCGGATAGTCCTGACACGAGCAACCATAACTGCGGCGTCCCCGTTTCCGGGGACGCCGCAGTGAACCGGCGGATGCTTTTGGGACGCCGAGCCCACACGAAGAAGCTTTTGCTTGCGAAAAGCAGCCCCTTCTCGTTCTGCTAGAGTTTCATGCTAGCATCCCGCCGAGGGAGGTCAAGCATGCCATCAGAACTCGTCTTCGGTTTCGATATCGGCACCACATCCATCGGCTGGGCCGTTGTCCGCATGGATTCCGCATCAGGAGCCGGCGAGATCCTCCGCATGGGCATCCGCATTTTCCCCGAGGCACGGGATCCCGACGGCATCCCTCTCAATCAGGAGCGGCGGCGGCGACGAATGATGCGCCGCCAGCTTCGCCGCAGGCGGACCCGTCGCCACGACCTGAACATGCTGTTGAGCGAGGCTGGCCTTCTGCCACCCTTCAGCAAGGAAAAGGGATCATCCTGGGCGGCAGCCATGGCCCAGGATCCCTGGGGCATCCGCAAGCGTGCCCTTTCGGAGCCGCTTGCCCCTCATGATCTTGGCCGGGCGCTCTATCACTTGGCGCAGCGCAGGCATTTCCGGGGCCGCGACCTTGAGGTGTCGCTCGAGGAAGCCGGCGAATCGGACGAGCAAAGCGCTGAGGAGAAGAAGGCGGCCTCCCAGAGGGACAAGGATCGGGCGGCCCTCAATGCTTCCGGGCAGACGTTGGGGGCATTTCTCGCAAGGATTCCCGATCGAGACGAGCGCCGGCGGGGCCATCATTTCGCCCGCGAGGATGTGGTTGCCGAGTTCCGCGCCATCCTCGAGGCGCAAAGGCCCCATCATCCGCGCCTCGCTGATCCCGCCTTCGCCGCCTGCCTCGAACAGACGATCTTCGACCAGAAGCCCGTCTTCTGGCGCAAGGCCACGCTCGGCGCATGCCGCTTC
Organism: Sphingomonadaceae bacterium; assembly: GCA_046290045.1. Taxonomy (GTDB): domain Bacteria; phylum Pseudomonadota; class Alphaproteobacteria; order Sphingomonadales; family Sphingomonadaceae; genus Sandaracinobacteroides. Next base: position 20,430 of record JBKBUL010000023.1, on the reverse strand, counting down.
ATGCCCAACGCCGACCTCGCAGCGTCCGCCTCCTGGATCGCCCAGGAAAGGCGCATGCTGGAGAAGCTCAACAATCTGCGGATCGAGGAGGGGAACGGCCGCCCGCTGGACGATCAGGAGCGGGCCGCCATCCTCGCCCTCCTGCGCAAGCAGGACAGCGTCAGTTGGTCAGGCATCCACCGCCACCTGAAGCTCTACTGGCGCAGGAACGACATGCCGGAGAAGCCCAGCTTCAACCTGCAGCGCGGCGGCGAAAAAGGCCTCGTCGGCAACCGGCTCGAGAACCGGCTTGCGGCAATCATGGGCGATCGGTGGGAAGCCGAACCCGCGTTGCGCGATCGCCTGCGGCGCGAAATCCACGCGCGCCTCTACAAGGCCGACTATGGCGAGATCGGCGGCCGCATCGTGATCCGCCGCGAGGCCGAACGCCGGGTCGAGCGCCAAAAGGCCCGCGATGCGCTCAAGGCCGACTTCGCGCTCACCGACGAGCAGGCCGACCGGCTCGCGTCGCTCACCTTCGCCCCCGGGTGGGAACCCTTCTCAGTGCAGGCGCTCGAAGCCTTCCTGCCACGTTTGCAGCAGGGTGCCGTGTTCAGCACACTTCTGCATGGCCCCGAGGAAGAGGAATGGCGCGCCACCACCTTCCCCAACCGCGTCCAGCCCACGGGTTCATGGGTCAATCGCCTGCCCACGCCCGGCAACAGCCGGGAAGAGATCGAGCGCCAGAAAGCGATCCGAAATCCGACCGTGCTTCGCGTCCAGAACGAGCTGCGCAAGGTCGTCAACAACCTGATCGACGTCTTCGGCCGGCCCGACCGCATCCGGGTGGAGGTCGCGCGCGAGGTCGGCAAGTCCGCCCGTGAACGGGCCGAGGAACTGAAGCGCAACCGCGATCGCGAGAGGGTCCGCAAAGAGGCCATCGCCGACCTCCAGTCCAAGGGCATCGCCGAACCCGCACGCGCCGACATCGAGAAATGGCTGCTGTGGCAGGAGTGCAATCGCCAATGTCCCTATACGGGGCAGATGATCGACTTCGCCGCCCTGTTTGATCACGGGGAGTTTCAGGTGGAGCATATCTGGCCACGCTGGCGGTCACTGGACGACAGCTTTGCCAACAAGACGCTCTGTCATCGTGATTTCAACCAGCGGAAATCCAACCGCACGCCGTTCGAGGTGTTCGAGCATGATGCCGGTGAATGGGAAGCCGCGCTGACGCGGGTTCGTGCCTTTGCCGGGCCACCCGGACGTGTGGCCATCAAGGCCCGTCGCTTCGCTGCCACCGAGATTCCGGCTGATTTCGCTGCCCGCCAACTCACCGACACCGGCTATGCCGCCCGCCAGGCCGTCGGCTTCCTGAAGATGCTCTTCCCCGATCTCGGGCAGGAAGGCGAAGTCAGGGTCGCCACCCTCTCCGGCCGCGTCACTGCCGAACTCCGCCGCCGCTGGGGCCTCAACAACATCCTCTCCGACGATGGCGAAAAGACCCGCGCCGATCACCGCCACCACGCGATCGACGCGCTGGTCGCGGCGCTGGCGCATCCCGGCTATACCCAGCGCTTGGCCAACTGGTTCCAGCAGAAGGACGATCCCCTCCGCCCGGCGCCGCCCGCGCTCGACCCGCCCTTCGCGGATATCCGCACACAGGCCGAGCAGAAGGTGGCGGACATTGTCGTCTCGCACCGCGTGCGCCGGAAGGTCTCCGGCCCGCTGCACAAGGACACGACCTATGGCGACGCTGGTCCTGCGGAAGGAACGGGCGGCATCGCCTATCGCTGGTTCGTGACCCGAAAGCCGGTGGAGGCGCTCACCAGGTCGCTGCTCGCCGACGACGAGGCATGGCCCGATGCCCATGTCCGCGAGCGGGTCCGCGCCTGGGTGGAGGCGCACGGCGGCGATCCGAAGAAGGCCTTCGTGAACGGCTACCCGACCGTCTCCGACGGTGGCGCCCCCATCCGCAAGGTGCGCATCCGCGTGAAGCAGCAGGCGAAGCTGATGGCGAAGCTCAGGAACGGCTATGCCGATCTCGGCAACAACCATCATGCCGCCGTCTTCCGGCACCCCGATGGCCGGGTGGAAACCGAGATTGTCAGCCTGTTCGAGGCTGCCGACCGGCTGCGACGGCGCCAGCCGGTCGTCCGGAAGGAACTCGACGGCGCGCCGCTCGTCATGTCGCTGGCGCAGGGCGATGCGTTGCAGTTTCCCGATGGCAAGCTGGCCGGCCTGTGGATCGTTCAGGGCGTCTGGGCTTCTGGCCAGATCGTGCTCTGGCGCGCCGAGGATGCAAGGGGCGGCAGCGTTTTCCGCCCCACCGCGGCATCCATCCTGAAATCCGGGGGGCGGAAGGTGGCGGTCGATCCCATCGGCCGGATCCACCCGGCGCGTGACTGATGCTGCGCAAGACGATCGAGATCGCCACCCCCGGCACGCGCCTGTCGGTCGCCCACCGCCAGCTGGTGATCGAGCGGCCCGAGCATGCAAGAGCCACCGTCCCGATCGAGGATCTGGGCGTCCTCGTGGTGGATGATGGGCGCGCCAGCTACACGCAGGCCGTCTTCATCGAGTGCCTCGCGGCTGGCGCCACCGTCATCGTCTCGGGCAGGGACCATTTGCCCGCCGGCATGATGCTGCCAATGGAAGGGCATCACGCGCTCACCGAACGGCACTGGGCGCAGGTCGAAGCCGGCCTGCCGCTCAGGAAGCGGCTGTGGCAGTCGCTGGTCGCCGCGAAGATCCGTCAGCAGGGCCGCGTGCTGAAAGAGGCCGGCAGCGACGATGCCGGCCTCACCGCGCTTGCCGCCCGAGTCCGCTCAGGGGATCCGGACAATCTGGAGGCGCAGGCGGCCCAGCGCTACTGGCCGAAGCTGTTCGGCCGGGCCTTCCGGCGCGACCGCGCGGCCGATGGCGCCAATGCACTTCTGAACTATGGCTATGCCATCGTCCGCGCGGCCTGTGCCCGTTCCCTCGTGGCCTCCGGCCTCATCCCCTCGCTGGGCGTGTGGCACCGCAACCGCTCCAATCCCTTCTGTCTCGCCGATGATCTGCTCGAGCCCTGGCGGCCGATCGTGGACTGGAAGGTGCGCGGCCTGCTGCAACCCGGGGAGGAGCCGCCCAGCCTCGATGACCGGCCGACGCGCGCCGCGCTTCTTGCCATCTTCAACGAAACGATCCTCGTCGGCGGCAGGCGCTGGCCGCTACTGCTTGGCATCGAGCAGTCCGCCGCAAGCCTCGCCAGGGCGCTGACGCGGAACGACCGCGGCGCGCTTGTCGTGCCCGAAAGCCTGCCGCTGCCGCCGGACCTGCTCGACGATGGCGCGGGCTGAGGCGCCTCCGCGCTATCCGATCCAGCCCTGGGGGTGGCGCAGCATGTGGGTGATCGCCATGTTCGATCTCCCGGTGGATTCCAGGGCCGCCCGCCGCGCCTATGCCCGCTTCCGCAAGGATCTGCTGGAGGACGGCTTCACGATGATGCAGTTCTCGGTTTACATTCGTCACTGTGCCTCGATCGACAACGCCGAGCTTCACGCCACCCGCATGGGCGCGAAAGTTCCCGAACAGGGAGAAGTGCGATTCCTGATCATAACCGACAACCAGTTCGGCCGGATCCGGGTCTATGTTGGGAAAAGGCGCGAGAAGGTGCCGCCTGCACCCGCCCAGCTTCAGCTTTTCTGATCCCCGAACAGGAAAAACCCCCGCGTTTCCAGGCGGCTACGCGAGGGCTGTTCTAGCAGAACGAGAAAGGGCTGCAATCCGCAGCACTTCATCGATGGACTGCTTGCCGAAAGCGGTTCTAGCAGAACGAGAAAGGGCTGCAATCCGCAGCACGGTCGTCGAAACCGTCACCGTCTGATAGGTTCTAGCAGAACGAGAAAGGGCTGCAATCCGCAGCCGCTCGATGAAGTGCCCGAAGGCTTCGGCGGTTCTAGCAGAACGAGAAAGGGCTGCAATCCGCAGCGACAAGGAAGCAACGTCGCCGACGCTGGGGGTTCTAGCAGAACGAGAAAGGGCTGCAATCCGCAGCGGATCGGGTGTGACCTAGCAAGCAAGATCGGTTCTAGCAGAACGAGAAAGGGCTGCAATCCGCAGCGCGTCGCCCAGGGCGCGGCCGTGGCCGTGGGTTCTAGCAGAACGAGAAAGGGCTGCAATCCGCAGCTCAACCTCGGTGTCATTCAGGATGAGCACGGTTCTAGCAGAACGAGAAAGGGCTGCAATCCGCAGCCAGCTAATCGACCTGTCGCTCATTCCGGTGGTTCTAGCAGAACGAGAAAGGGCTGCAATCCGCAGCGCCAGCTTGGCGCAGCCCTGCAAGACGTGCGTTCTAGCAGAACGAGAAAGGGCTGCAATCCGCAGCGGCCGCTTCCTCAGCCGCTGCGGTGGGTTGGTTCTAGCAGAACGAGAAAGGGCTGCAATCCGCAACTCCTTTCCGCCGCCACCGGCAAGCGCGACTGTTCTAGCAGAACGAGAAAGGGCTGCAATCCGCAGCCCGCGCGGGAGGATGCGCGCGGCAACAAGTGTTCTAGCAGAACGAGAAAGGGCTGCAATCCGCAGCGCGTGAACGACCTTGCCGGCGCGACCGTCAGTTCTAGCAGAACGAGAAAGGGCTGCAATCCGCAGCATCCGTCTCACGAACTGGCAGGCACACCAGGTTCTAGCAGAACGAGAAAGGGCTGCAATCCGCAGCCGACTTCACCGCAACCCGCGATTGCGGCCCGTTCTAGCAGAACGAGAAAGGGCTGCAATCCGCAGCCACCATGAAGGTGCGTGTGGACAGGCAGGGGTTCTAGCAGAACGAGAAAGGGCTGCAATCCGCAGCATAATGCTTCAGCCGTCCGGAAGGCCAGCGGTTCTAGCAGAACGAGAAAGGGCTGCAATCCGCAGCCCGTCACGATCGACGGCGGACAGAAGGGCGGTTCTAGCAGAACGAGAAAGGGCTGCAATCCGCAGCCGGCTTCGTGGAGATGCGCAGGCGCATCCGGTTCTAGCAGAACGAGAAAGGGCTGCAATCCGCAGCGGATCGGGTGCGACCTTGCGAGCAAGATTGGTTCTAGCAGAACGAGAAAGGGCTGCAATCCGCAGCGCACACCAGAGGCAGCAGCCGGATGGGATGGTTCTAGCAGAACGAGAAAGGGCTGCAATCCGCAGCGGACGGGCGAAAACGAAAGCCGCCGGGCGGGTTCTAGCAGAACGAGAAAGGGCTGCAATCCGCAGCGCAACACCCACATCAGCCTGCACACGTCCGGTTCTAGCAGAACGAGAAAGGGCTGCAATCCGCAGCTTGTGCGAGTGGAGGAGACCGGTCCGATCAGTTCTAGCAGAACGAGAAAGGGCTGCAATCCGCAGCTCGCGGCGCTACGCCGACCGGGCGACTGACGTTCTAGCAGAACGAGAAAGGGCTGCAATCCGCAGCCCAGCAGAACGACTTAACCGCGCCCGCAGCGTTCTAGCAGAACGAGAAAGGGCTGCAATCCGCAGCATCGGAATCCTGAACGCCGCAGGGCAGATCGTTCTAGCAGAACGAGAAAGGGCTGCAATCCGCAGCGGGACAAGCTGCGCCTGTTTCATGCGGCGGGTTCTAGCAGAACGAGAAAGGGCTGCAATCCGCAGCAGCGCGAGGCGAGGTTCCGAGCGCAGTCGAGTTCTAGCAGAACGAGAAAGGGCTGCAATCCGCAGCCCTGTGCGGCGTGTCGGTCGGACGCTGGGGTTCTAGCAGAACGAGAAAGGGCTGCAATCCGCAGCGTCTACAAGGGGCCGGCTGGCCGCTCCTTTGTTCTAGCAGAACGAGAAAGGGCTGCAATCCGCAGCTCAGGGCGGAGAACATAGGCGCAGCCATCAGTTCTAGCAGAACGAGAAAGGGCTGCAATCCGCAGCGCCGCGCTTCCTCGTGTTCGAGGTGACGCAGTTCTAGCAAAACGAGAAAGGGCTGCAATCCGCAGCAGGCGCAGCTTCACAATGCCGGTGAGCGGCGTTCTGCCGGACGTCACCATCAACGATGCCAACCTCAGGCCCTGCCACCCAAAGGCCGCGGCAGGGCCGGAGCGCATCATCTGCAATTCGTTCGGGATCCGCCCGTCGCTCGTCACCTCGCTTCCGGCGCTGCTTCTCAGCCGATGCTGGCCAGCGCCTTGCGCTCGACCTCGTCGATGGCAGCCATCAGGGCGGCGCGCATCTCCGGGCGGGTCTCGCGCTCGTTCCACTTCAGCAGCGCATAGTCCACGACGACACCGGTCGTGGTGCCCACCACCACCCCGGCCAGCGTGCCGGCCAGGGGCGCGACCGAACCAGCCGCCGCACCGGCGGCCGAGCCGGCCGCGCGCGCCGAGACCGCGCGCCCGATGACGAGGCCGGCAGTGGCGCCGCCTGCAAGGCCCCCGACGACGGCCGAGGCGCGAAGCCGCCCCTTGAACGATATCGGGTCGAGCGGCAGCGTCCGATCGAGGCGCAGGTCGGCCCATGCACCCCTGGAGGTGATCTCGACCTTCTCGCCGGGCTTGGGCTCGATTCGATTGGCCTCGAGCAGTTGCTGCTGGGCATCGGCCAGCGCGCTCACATAGGCTGCCGCCTCGTTCAGCCGGGCGAGCGAGGGATCGACGGCCGAGTGATCGACGCCCTCGTTCAGCCGCTCGGCGACCTTGGCGGACAGCTTCTCCTCATCCCAGCCAGTCATGATGCGCATGGCCTCGCCCTTCAGGCTGTAGTGGAAGTCGAGATAGGGATCGACATTGGCCCGCACCCGGTCGAAGGAGGCCCGCGTGGCCTGCCGCACGGCATCGCGCGCTGCCTCGACCCGGCCTTCGCCCAGCCGCCGGAGCGCAGCCAGCTGGGCCAGCGTACCCGGCTTGTAGAACTGGCCGTCGAGCACCTCGGCCTTGGTGACGAGCTCTCGAACCGCGGCATCGGCGCCGCTCTCCCGCACCCGGCCCTCCAGCATGGGCGCACCGAGCAGGATCGTGGGCAGCACGAGCGCAACCGGCAGCATGGCGGCACCCAGCAGGCGGCGTTTGCGGGCCGCGCCGGCCCCCAGCGGAAGCAGCGCCCGTTCCAGGTCCCGGCGGTCGAGAAGGAAGGCGGAAAAGGCGGTCGCGATCAGCCAGAGGAGGCCGAACTTGTGCAGCTCGGCCAGCAGGACGAGGCCGAGGCCGATATCGGCATCAGCCCTGCTTCCCAGCGCGACGGCATAGGTGCCGAGAGCGGCCATGAACTGGCCGGCGGACAGCAGGATTCCGACCAGCGTGTCGGTGGCGCCGATCTGCGGCAGGGCCGCGCGCGCCTCGGCAAGGGTTGCGGGGGCATCGGCCTGCGGCATGGCCCAGGCCAGCGCCAGCGCAGCGACCGTGAGGATGAGGCTGGCGAGAACGGTCGCGGTCCAGGTGGCGGCGGCCGATGTCCAGGGCTGGGCGATGCGCCGGGCGACAGCTCGGCCGACCCAGCGGTGGGCGATCAAGACCATGGGTGCGGCTGCAGCCGCCCAGCCCAGGAGCGCGGGCTGAAGCCAGAGCTGTACGATGAGCCATGCGGCTGCAACCTGGGCCAGGACCAACCAGATCAGCACGCGCCAGAAGGGGCCCGACAGCCATCGGCGCAGGCGCGAGGCCGGGGCGATCCGGCGAAGCCGGTCATGCTGACGTGTCTGGGCAGAGAGCGCCCAGCGCAGCGCGATGGGAAGGCTGAGAACCAAGGCGAGCAGCAGGGCTTCGACGATGCCGGCCCGCGAAACGACGTCCGCCGCAAAGGCAGCGAGGGCGAGCCACAGGCCGGCAAGCAGCAGGAAGCGCCAGAAGGGCGTGCGCAGCTCAGGCCCATCGAAGGCGAGCGGCAGCGCCACATCGGCCACAAGATCAGTCGGGGCAGGGACAGGCTGGGTCATGACGGCATCCTCGCAATCACGCAAGGATACGTAATAAATGTGAGACAAGGGAAGCCGGCGATCTGCAAACTTGCGGCCGACTTGTCTCAATCCCCTGAAGAACGGGGTGGTCTTCCGACGCCCAAGCGACTTGACGCGTGCGTCGAAGTCGATCTGTCTCAATCCCCTGAAGAACGGGGTGGTCTTCCGACTTGGCGATCGGTTTCGGAATTACCCGAGAAAATAAGTCTCAATCCCCTGAAGAACGGGGTGGTCTTCCGACGCTGCCGGTAAGGCGTACGGATCAACGCGGCGTTGTCTCAATCCCCTGAAGAACGGGGTGGTCTTCCGACTGGAACACGCAGCCGCGCACCTGTCGCCCGAGACGCTCGAGTCTCAATCCCCTGAAGAACGGGGTGGTCTTCCGACGGCATGGACTGGGAGATCGTCAGCACGCCTCTGGTGGTCTCAATCCCCTGAAGAACGGGGTGGTCTTCCGACCGACGCGTGCGCCGAGGGTGCGCCGTGGACCGCGCTGTCTCAATCCCCTGAAGAACGGGGTGGTCTTCCGACTGGCGAAGATGGCTGAAGAGCGTTTCGTCAAGAACAGTCTCAATCCCCTGAAGAACGGGGTGGTCTTCCGACGCGCCTTGAGTCCGGCCGAAAGCCGGGTCTGACGTCTCAATCCCCTGAAGAACGGGGTGGTCTTCCGACGGTCGGACAACAAAGCTCCGTTGAGCATTGTCTCGTCTCAATCCCCTGAAGAACGGGGTGGTCTTCCGACCTGAGGTGGTCAGCTGGGAAGACAAGGTGCCCGCGTCTCAATCCCCTGAAGAACGGGGTGGTCTTCCGACCGCACCGGGTCGATTCGCCTCTCGATTCCAGACAGTTGCAAAGAGCGTTAGACAAGATCGGCCCGTGCCCAAGAGGTATATCGGCATTAACCATATCCTGCCGCCCAAAGACACCTTCCCGCCCCAGCGTTGGCCGGATCGAAGCCGCATGGGCAGTCGCCACTCTAGCCGCCCGCCGATTCTGCGCAACCCCTGACCTGACAGGCGGCCCTGTCATGAGATCAGCTGGATGCCCCGCCGCTGGCCCGTGCGGACCCGGCGAACGATGGACGCAGGCTGCGGCCTTGCCGGCGCGGCACGGTCACCCGGCTGGACCGGCCTGTCGGCCACGAGGGGCGCTTGGTGCGGCTCGCCGCGAAAGGCCGGGGGAAGCAGGGTCAGCAACAGGCCGTCGGGCATCGAAGACCGCCCCAGCCTGCGCTGCCAGCCACCTTCAGGCAGCGGATAGATTCGCACATCATCCTCGGCCGGATCGATGATCGATGAGATCACGGCGCGAACCTCGGCGAGGCCAGCCTCGGTGAAGCGGCCCAGGAACACCGAATACTGGATCGCCGCGGCGCGCTTGCGAAGCGCTCGGTGGAGACGTGCGAGCCGCCGCGGGTTCGCGATGTCATAGCTGATCAGGAAGGGCCGCTGCATCCGGCTCGACCTCGTCATCGCCCAGGAGCATCCGGCGCAGGGCCTGCAGCATTGCGTCCAGCCGGCGACGGATGTCGGGCATGATGGTCTCGATCTCGGCGTAGAAGCGCTCCCGCCCGGCCTTCTGCAGCAGGCAGGCGCCGTCCTTCTCGGTCGAGAAGTCGCGGGCCCGCAGGGTCTGCCCGGCGAAGAGCCGCCAGACGAAACGATCGACGATGGGCCGGAGCGGCTCGACGAGATCGCAGGCGAGGCTCTCGCGGCCGAAATCGAGCGCATGGACATAGCCGACCCAGGGATCGAAGCCATGGCCGTGCGCGGCCAGCACCGCCTCGGCATGCAGCAGGGTGTAGGCGAGCGACAGGGCGGCGTTCACCGGATCGCGCGGCGGGCGCCGGTTGCGCCCGGTGAAGCCGACGGACTCTGGAAAGGCCTGGACATAGCCCTGGAAGAAGGCGGCAGCCGCCGCCCCCTCGAGCCCGCGCAGCGCGTCGAGCGTGGGCTTCTGGTTCGCATGGCCGCGCATCCGCCCGAGCGCCTCGACCGGCGCAAGCAGCGCGCCGGCAAGATCGGGCCGGGCGGCGCGGATCTCGACGAGCAGGTCATGCTGGGCGGCGATCTTGCCGGCAATCAGGCGGCGGGCCACCCCCAGCGCAACGGCCGGATCGCCCGAGGCGCGGATCTGCGCGACCCGAAGCCGGGCATCATTGTGCGGGCGCGGCAGCAGCATGGTGGGCACGGCCCGGCGTCCGGACAGCACAACGAGGCCGACCCCCCTGGCGCCCAGCCGGCCGACCAGACCGGCGGACAGGCGCACGTCGCCGCGCAGGTAGACGCGCTCGAGCGGGCCGAGCGGAACGGTTGCGATCCGGGCGTCGCCTTCGTGGAAGACGATGGCGTCCGAATCGAGGCTGAGCGAGACCCCGCGACGATCGACATAAAGACTGGCCATGGCGATCACCCCACGATGAAGGCGCCGCCCGCGTGCTGGCGCGCGACCCCGAACAGTTCGGTCGGCATCCGCGGGTCGAGCCGCAGGACATGCAGGCGATCCTCGGCCGGCTCGAGAAGGCCCTCGAGCGTCCGGCACAACGCCTCCCGCTCGCCCGCCGAGAGGAAGCATTCGGCCACCGACTTCTGCCCCGAGGCCCGCCAGGGCTTCACGGCGTCGAGCGCCCGGCGAAGCCGCGCCGGGCAGGCGACATCATAGGCGACGAGGTGAAGCTGCCGGTTCATGGCGGGAAGGATAGCGCCGCGCGCCGCAAGAACGGATCTTGCAAACTTGCAGCAATGAGCGCTGCAAATTTGCAGGCGGCCCGGACTTTTTGCGAAATGGCACAAATGCGCTTGCAAGCCTGCGCAAGCGACGGCAGGCTGGACTTGCACGGGGAGTTGGCATGGACGTCTTCGAGGGGGCGAGGGAGCGGGACAAGCTTGCCGATGCCTGCTGCCGCGTGGCTTTTGCTGCCTTCCTGCACGATCTCGGCAAGCTGGCCCAGCGCGGGCGCGTGTTCGACGCCGACCCCCGGCGCGACGCAAACCAGCAGCTCTATTGCCCGCACCACAAGCTGCACGAGCGCGACGCCGGCTGGTTCTCGCACCTGCACGCGGCCGACACGGCGCTGGCGCTCGACGCGCTCGAGCGGCACCTGCCCGAGCTGCTGGGCGCGGATCCCTCCCCCTTCGCGGCGATGGCTGCACCAGATGTGACCGACAGCCTGATCAATGCGGCCGCGGCGCACCACAAGCCGGAAACTTTCCTGCAGTGGGTGGTGGCGACCGCCGACCGGATCGCCTCGGGCTTCGAGCGCGACAGCTGGGAAGGCTACAACCAGGCGAAGGAACGCGACGACTTCCGCACCGCGCGGCTGCTGGTGCGGTTCGAGGACTATGCCGGGCCGGAGGCCAAGGGGCCGCGGTTCGACAAGGAGGCGGCCTTCCGCTTCCGCTCCCCGCTGAAGCCGCTGTCTGCAGATGCGCTGATGCCGGTGGCGAATGGGCCACGCGACGAGGCCGAGGCGGTTGCCGAATATCGCGCGCTCTGGGAGCAACTGGCGGGCCGCGAGGCCGAGAAATCGGGCGTGGGCCTCATCCCCAAGAGCCATCGCGGGCAGTGGCCGCTGTGGCTCGACCATTTCGATACGCTGTGGCTGACGGTGGCGCACGCCATTCCCTCGGCCACCGCCTTCGACACCCGGCCGGATGTGTCCCTCTACGACCATTCGAAGGCGGTGGCGGCGCTGGCGGTGGCGCTGTGGCGCTATCACCACGAGCGCGGCGACGATCCGGCCGAAGTCGCCAGGCGGCTCAAGGCCCGGGCCGACTGGGACGATGCGAAGTTCCTGCTGGTGCAGGGGGATTTCAGCGGCATCCAGGCATTCGTGTTCGGCGGCGCGGCCGAGACGCAGAAGAAGGCGGCGCGGCTGCTGCGCGGGCGATCGGCGATGGTGTCGCTCCTGGTCGAGCTCGCCGCGCTCGCGCTGCTCGATGAGCTGGCGCTGCCACCCACCAGCCAGATCCTGAACGCGGCGGGCAAGTTCCTGATCGTCGCCCCCAACACCGAAGGCGCGCGTGCCGGGGTGGAGCGGGTGCGAACGCGGCTCGACCAGTGGTTCCTCGCGCAGATGTTCGGGCTGTCCGGGATCGCGGTGGCGGCAACGGGGGCGAGCGCGAACGACCTCGCTGCGGATGGCGCCTTCGCCAAGGTGCAGGAGCGGCTGTTCGCCGAGCTCGAGCGCGCCAAGCGGGGGATGTTCGGGCTGGCCGCGGCGCAGGCGCCAGACCCGGTGCGGGATGCGGACTTTTCGCAGGGCGACTGCCGTTTCGACGGGCGGCTGCCGGCCAGCACCAAGATGGATGGCGAGGCTGCCCACCCGCTCTCGGCCGATGCGATCGCGCTCGGCAAGGCGCTGGCCGACCCGCGCGACGGCCGCCTCCTCGTCTTCCGCGCCGACGGCGCGCCGGCGGCTTCGGGGATGCTCGCGCTCGACTATTTCGGCTATCGCGTGCTGCCGACCGGCGACGGGGAGGCGACCGGGAACTTCGGCGAATTCGCCCGCGACGGGAGCCTCAGGCGGGCGTTCGATCTCTCGCTGCCGGGGCTTAAGGCCGATGCGGTGCCCTGGAGCGGCTACTCCCGCCGGGCGGTCGCGGCCTTCGTGCCGCTCGCCGGGCACGACCTTGGCCAGGACCCGCGGTTCGACGGGGTGGAGCATGTCGAGCAGCGCCACATGCTCACCTTCGAGCATCTGGCGCGCGCCGACCGGCTGGTGCGCAGGGACGACCGGGTGGTGGGGGTGGAGGCGCTCGGCGTGCTCAAGGGCGACATCGACGATCTCGGCGCGCTATTCCAGCGCATGCCCGGCAAGCCGACCTTCGCGAAGACCGCGGAACTGTCGCGGCGGGTGAATGCCTTCTTCACGCTGTGGGTGCCGCACCGGCTGGCGAAGGATTTCCCGACCGTCTACACCGTCTTTGCCGGCGGGGACGATTTCTTCTTCATCGGGCCGTGGCGCACCCTCAGGCGGTTCGCGGTGGCGCTGAGGGACGATTTCGCCCGCTATGTGGCCGGCAATCCCGCCATCCACTTCTCCGCCGGCTATGCCATGGCCAAGCCCGGCTTCCCGGTGCGTCAGCTGGCGCAGGCCGCGGAAGAAGCGCTGGAAGCAGCCAAGGCGCGACCGGGGAAGGACAGCTTCGGCCTCTTCGGCGCGGTCATTCCCTGGGACCAGTGGCGCGGGGTGGACGAGATGAGCGGCAAGCTCGGCCAACACATGGGCCCCGAGACCGAGCCGCCCGAGCGCGGGAGCCTGTCCTCGGGCTATCTCTATGGCCTCCTGCGCTTCTCAGAGATGAAGCGGCGGCTCGATGCCACCCGCCGCGAGGGCGAGCGGCTCAACCCGAAGGATGCGCTGTGGCGCAGCCACCTCTTCTACCAGACACGCCGCTTCGTCGAAGGCAAGCATGGGCGCGCCCGCGATGACGAGGCCCGCGCGCGGCAGGAGCGGGAGACGCAGGACATGATCAGCGCCTTCGGCGAGTCAGGCATCGGCCGATCGGGCGATGCCTTCCGCATCGCGCTCTTCGACCAGATCTACGCACGGAGGGACTGATGGCCCAGCAACCGCGGCATGGTGGCTATGGAGGGCACAGGGTGGGCGGGGGCGCGCCGGGTGGCGGGCCACGGCGCGACGAGGCCACTTCGCGCGAGCCAAGCGCGGAGTTCAAGGCCCTGTTGGAGGGGATCTCCCTTGCCCAGCCGGCCGCAGATCTGTTCGATGCGGTGGCCGAGAAGATCGCAAGGACGCTCCGGCCGTCAGCAAGCCATGGGCCCAACAAGCGCACGCAGGTTCGGCGCTTCTACGACGAGATGCTGCGGTTCCGCATGCGCCTGCCCGAGGCGCGCGCGCCCGATGGCCCTGACGAGGACTTCGCCCGGGCGCTTCCGTTCCTCAGGATGCTGAACGCCCGCGCCGCCTATGCCGCCGAGCGGAAGGGCGAGGGCGGAACGCTGGTCACGACCGAGTTCACGGCCTTCCTGCGCCGGCTCCTCGATCAGGTCAGCGATCGTCGCACGCTCGCCAACGCCTGCACCATGTTCGAAGCCGTGATCGGCTTCCTGCCTCCGGACAAGGGATGAGACCATGACCGAAGAGAACCCCCTTGGCGCCCTTCTTGCCATCCACCGGATCGAGGCCGAGCTGGAGGTGGTAACCGGCCTCCACATCGGCGCCGGCGACCTCGAGATGCGGATCGGCGGGCTCGACCGCACCGTGGTGCGCGACCCCGTGACCGAACTGCCCTATGTGCCCGGCTCGTCGCTCAAGGGCCGGATGCGCGCGCTTCTCGAATGGACGACGGGCGCCCTTCCCGGCGACAAGCCCCTCGGCCTGGAGGAAGCGAAGAAGCCCGGCGTCAGGCCCATCCTGCTCCTCTTCGGCCTCGGTGGTGGCGAGGCGGCCACGGGCTTCGGCCCCAGCCGGTTGTCGGTCGCCGACGCGTTTCTGGTCGAGCGGGACAGGCCCGACCGCGGCCGCAACGCGCCCCTGACCGAGGCGAAGTTCGAGAACCAGATCGAGCGCATCAAGGGGACCGCCACCAACCCACGGCAGACCGAGCGCGTCGTGCCCGGCGTGCGCTTCCGCTTCGACGCCCGAATCCGGCGCTTCGAGCATGACGACGATCTGCTTCCGCTCCTGTTCCGGGGCATGGCGCTGCTCGAGCTCGACGCGCTCGGAGGCTCGGGCTCTCGCGGCTATGGCAAGGTGCGGTTCAACGAGGTGACGGTCGACGGCGAGGTGCGCGCCGACTGGCGTCCGGCTGACCCGTTCAAGCTGGCTGCCTGAGGCCGAACTTGCGCTGGCTCGTCGCCACGCTTCGTCCGCAGGCGGCCTTCGGCACGCCGCTGCGCGGGGACACGCTCTTCGGCCAGCTGTGCTGGGCGATCCGCCACCGCCGTGGCGAGGCACGGCTGGCGGCGCTGCTCGAGGGCTACACGGCCGGCCGCCCGTTCCTCGTCGCCTCGGACGCGTTTCCGGCCGGCTTCCTGCCGCGCCCCGAGCTGCCGCCGCCGCCGATCGACCCGCTCCAGCGCAAAAAGGCCAGGAAGGGCCGCTATCTCGCCGCCCGGCTGTTCGAGGGGCTCCTGCCGCCGCTGCCTGACGAGGCCGACATCGCCGGGGACCCGTTCACGCCTGGCGCGCAGGCGCACAACAGCATCTCGCGGGCGACCGGCACAACCGGCACAGGCTTCGACCCGTTCCAGATGGAGCGACGCTGGCCAAGCCGGCCGCGAAGCGATGGCAAGCCGCCGGAGGTGCCGCGCCTCGAGGTCCATCTCGTCCACGATCCCGCGCGCCTTGCGCGCGCCGAGCTCGAGCAGGCGCTTGCGGATGTCGGCAGCTGGGGGTTCGGGCGCGACGCCTCGATCGGGCTGGGGCGCTTCGAGATCCTGGCCTGGGCGGACGGCCGGCCGTCGGGTGCCGCGCGGCCCGATGCCTTCCTCGCCCTTGCCCCGTCCGCGCATGTGGCCGGAAGCCTCGACCCCGCGCGCAGCTTCTTCCGGCCCTTCACCCGCTTCGGCCGGCACGGGGCGGATGCCGCGCTTTCGGGGCAGGCGTTCAAGACGCCGGTTCTGATGATGGACACGGGCGCGGTTCTCGCCCCGCGTGATCCCGGGGCCGATCCGCTGGTGCTGGGCCGCGGGCTCGGCGGCGACGGGCGGCTGTCGGGTGCCATTCCGGCCACCGTGCAGCAGGCCTATGCGCCGGTCGTGCCGCTGGTCGCGCGCTGGGCCGAGGTGGAGCAGGCGGCATGACGAAGCCGCTCGTTCGCCACCCCGTGGTGCTGACGCCCCTGTCGCCCATCCATATCGGCTCGGGCGAGGATTTGGACTGGACGCGGGCGGTGCCGGATCCCTCGCGGCCCGAGCTGATGCTGTTCGACCCGCTTGCGGTGCGGTTGCCAGCGAACGAAGCTGAGAAATTGGCCAAGCTGTCGACCCTGGACGGGGCTGAAGCGATCATTCGGCTGCAGCAGCTTCTTTCTGCCAACGTCGCGCATCTTGGCCGCGCTGAATCCGGTCGAATTGGGCTGACCGACCAAGAGCACAAGCGGCTGAAGGCCAGCTTCGGCCGGAACACGCAGGCCGCACAGCGGGGTGCAGGCCAGGTCGCCAACCAGATCGCGATCGCCCGCCATGCGCTCGATCCCGCGGGGCGACCCTATGTGCCGGGCTCGTCCCTGAAGGGCGCGCTGCGCACGGCCGAGGTGGCGAGGCGGGACGCTGTCGAGAATCGCGGTTCACACCATGCGCCACGTGAGGACAAAAGCGACCCCTCCGACCGGCTTCTGGGCAAGTTCGCCGCAAGTCCCTTCGCTCGGCTGTTCGTCTCTGACCTGCTGCCGAGTGGCGATTGGCGCGGCCTCATCGCCGAGGTCAGGAACGAGCGCCGACTCCCGAAAGAACACATGGGCCCGAAGGGCGTGCCGGTTCGCGTCGAGCTCATCCGCCCCTTCCTGCCCGGCGCGCTTGCCGGCGACATCCGCGAGCATCTCGCCCGCGGCGCGCCGGATGCGGGCCGACAGTTCCTGCCGCTGACCGACCTTCTGAAGACCACGCATGGGTTCCACGCGCAGCTGTTCGCCTTCTTCGAAGGCGAGCTTCAGAAGGCCAACCGCAACCTTCTGCCCGGCTGGCTGCAAGGCGTCCGAGGGCTTCTCGCCGCCGAGGAGGTCGCCACGGCCATCGGCGAGGGCCGGGCGGCGCTGGTGCGGCTCGGCAAGTTCGGCTCGGCCGAGAGCAAGACCGTCGCATGGCGGGCCGTGCGCATCCCGCAGGCAGCGAACAAGGGCGGGCAGGAATGGGTCCTCCACCCCTACACCCTCTGGCTGGCCGATCTCGGGGCGCACCGCCTGCCGCTCGGATGGGCGCTTCTCGAGGTGGCGGAGGAGGCATCGGCTCCCGTCCGCGAATTCTGCGCGCGATTCCGCGAGGCCAACGCCGAAGACGAGGAGCAGGAAGATCGGTCCCCACCTGTGGCGCCCCCGCCACCGCCCTCGGACAGGATCGTCACCGACCGCAGCGGCATGAACCGGTCGCGCCTCGGCTCGCTCGAGGATCAGCATGATGGCGGCCAGACCGTTTTCGAGATGCTGAAGAATCTCGCGAACCAGGCGAAGGCGTGGCCGGATGCAGACAGGAAGCTGTTCGCGCAACTCTATCATGAGAAGCTGCGCCACCGGTTGCGGCCCGACCAGCAGCGGCTGATCGACCCGCGCCTGCCCAGGCCCGCATGATCCTCGAGCGCACGCCCTTCCCCCTGCTCGACCTCGAGTTCGAGGCCGAGCTCGAGGGTCCGCTCGCCTTGCCGCCTTTCCCCGGCGGGCTGTTGCGCGGGGCCTTCGGCGCCTCGCTCAGGCAGCTTTCGTGCATGACGGGCTTTCGCACCTGCGTGGGCTGCCCGCTGCTGGCCAGCTGCCCGCACCCGGCGCTGTTCGAGCCGCCACCGAGGGATCTCGCCTCGGTCGGCCTGCCGCGCGCGCAGGAGGGCCTGCCGCCGCCCTTCATCCTGCGCGTGCCGGCAGCGGATCCGGGGGCGGACGGGCGGCTCGTGTTCGGCATGCGGCTGGTGGGCGGCGCCATCGAGCGGCTTGCCTATGTGATCGAGGCGTGGCGGCGGGTCTTCGCGAGGGGGCTGGGCCGCGAGCGGGTGCGGGGCGCGCTGGTTGCCGTTCGTGTGGCCGGCACGGGCGAGACGATCTGGGCCGGCGAGGAGATGCTGTGGCCGGCGCCCGTCTGCCAGGCGCTGCCGCGTGTCGGGGGACATCTCGCGCTGGTCTCGCGTACGCCGATCCGCCTGCGCCGCCGGGGCGCGCCGCTGCCGCCCGAGGCGCTGGCGCCGCGGGCGCTGGTGGCGGCCATCGTGCGCCGCGCCCGGCTGCTCGCCGCCCATGCAGACGGCGACGCGCAGGCCGAGGTTCGGAACTGGCCGGTCACGGAATGGCTGGCGGCCGCCGATGGCGTGCGGCATCGCCCGCAGCTTGCCGAGCGGGACTGGTGGCGCTTTTCCGCGCGCCAGCGGCAGCGGATGAACCTGGGCGGCCTTGTCGGCCGGTGGGACTGGTCGCATGTGCCCGAGCCGGTGCAGGCGCTGCTCGCGCTGGGCGCGCTGATCCATGTCGGCAAGGAGGCGAGCTTCGGCCTCGGCGCCTACAGCGTGGAACGAACCGGGCGGACCGCCTGAACCAGCCATCCCCTGGATAATGCGGTGGTCTTTCGACGCAGGACTCAACGCCATGCTGCCGCATGGCTGGTGTCTCAATCCCCTGAAGAACGGGGTGGTCTTTCGACGCTTGGTTCGGCTGGGGCGCTGGCGTCAAGAAGTCTCAATCCCCTGAAGAACGGGGTGGTCTTTCGACGGAAGTCCCCGAAAGGGGCAGCAGCGGCCGGGCCGTCGTCTCAATCCCCTGAAGAACGGGGTGGTCTTTCGACTATGCTGAAGAAAACCCCTGGCACGGTCTTGGCGTCTCAATCCCCTGAAGAACGGGGTGGTCTTTCGACCAGGTGCGCGGCGGCGTGTTCCAACGCGGCCGCGGGTCTCAATCCCCTGAAGAACGGGGTGGTCTTTCGACCCACTGGCCGCGTTGATTTATGCCGCCCCGCTCCGTCTCAATCCCCTGAAGAACGGGGTGGTCTTTCGACGTGCAAGCCAGCCCACAGCTGGCGCGCGAAGGCGTCTCAATCCCCTGAAGAACGGGGTGGTCTTTCGACCGCACAGGGTCGATTCATGCTTCGATTCCAGACAGTTGCAAAGAGCGTTAGACAAGGATGGCCGCATCCGCAAAGGTATATCCGCGTTAACCATGTCCTGCCTCGGGCCGCCCTGTTTCCAAGGCGGCCCGTGCCAAGGTTAGCAGATGGCGCGGGGCGGGCAAGGGTTGGCCCTCATGCGGGAAGCCGGGAAATGGCTTCGGCCAGGCTGTCGGCCCAGCCCTTCCCCTCGGCCTTCACGAGCGCCACCCCGGCCGCCTCGAAGCGCTTGACGATCTTGCCATCCGGCAGTTCGCGGCTGACGAGGAACAGGGCCGTGCGGGAGCCGCCCAATCGGCCGAGATGCTCCAGCTTGTAGACGATGTCGGACGCCTTCTGGCCTTCCTCACCCCCGTCCACCCGCCCCGTCTTGCATTCGAGCAGCAGGAGCCGCCGGCCCCGCATCGCCGCCACATCCACCTCGTTGGACGCGCCGCCGGCTTCCCTGGCACGGAGGTTCAGGGCCAGATCCTGAAGCCCGAGCGCCTCCCGCCTCGCCGCGAGCGCGCGATAGGCCAGAAGCTCGAGCCAGCCGCCGGCCAGGAACTGGTGCGCCTCGGCCGTGAGGATGGTGAGGCTCGTCCCGCTCCAGGCGCAGAGCTTGAGCGACTGGGCACGTTCCAGCAGCTCCGCAATGGCCGGAATACCAGCAACTTGCGGTGCTACTGCAACGGGTTCCGTGTTCCAGCCCTGCTGGGCCTTGAGTCTCTTGCCGGCTTCGAAGAACAGCCTGTTCCACGCCTGCTGGGTCTTGCCGACAAGCGCCTGGTCCATGGCCTCGGCCAGCGCGGCCCAGTCATCCGGGGCCGGGCGCCCGATGTCCGCCCGATAGCCATGCGCCCGGAGCGTCTCGCTCACCTTGATCCGCACGATGTCCGTCAGGGGCGGTCTGTTTCCCCACAGCCAGCGCAGCCGGCCGCTGTCGGCCTCGAGATAGAGGAGGTCGCGCACGCCGGCCTCGATCGCGGCGCGATCCGCCCCGATCGACATTGGCTTGGTGCCGCCCGTCAGGTTCACGATCCACCGCTCGGGATCGTCGGCGACCAGCCGGGAGACGAGCGACCGCGTCGGCGCCGGATCCCACGGTTCCGCGACGCTGTGCCAGCGGCAGGCGAGCCCGCGCGCCTCCAGCACCTCGGCCAGCCAGTCACCCCTGCCGTTGGCCTGCATGTCGCCGCTGACGACCAGGTGCACCTCGCCCACGCCCAGCTCGGGATGCAGCGCCGCCTGCAGATTGGCCATCGGCTGGTCCGAGACGAGCAGGATCATCGACCGGGCCACTGGTTCACCTCCCCCTCTTGCACATGGAACCGCCGCAGCCGCGCGCCCAGCCTGACGAGACGCTCGGCCGACAGTTCGCGGCCTCGTTCGGCGACCGTCGGCCGAAGGTCAAGCCACCAGACCTCGAGGCCGGCCGCGGCGAGATCGAAGGCAAGCCCGATCGGCAGCACGCCCGCCACGCGGCCGATGCCCCCGGCAGGCGATGGGCCGGGCAGATGCTCGACGATGCCGGCGACGGGCCAGCCCCGCCGCTCGGCTTCCGCCCGAAGCCAGGCCTGGGCGCCCGGGTGCCGGGAGACGAGAAGGGTGGGCACGCTCATGGCATCACCTCGAGCGGCAGCCGGCCATAGCTTCGAAGCGTCGCCCCCGTCTCGGCCGCGTAGGCGCGCCAGAAGCCCTCGACGGCGGCATAGAGCCGGCCGCCCGCCCCGATCACGTGCAGATCCACGCCGGCAAGCGGGGGGAGCAGCCCCTCGGCCCGGGCCCGGGCGAACAGCCGCGCGCGC
>JBKBUL010000022.1:0-29955 GCA_046290045.1 Sphingomonadaceae bacterium | reverse complement strand
CGCGCGCCCTCATCGCGGTCGATGGCGAGGCCGAAGTGCCCGTCGCCGCCCTCCTCACCCTCGATGGCGCGCACGCGCTTGCCGCTCCGCTTTCGCTGCACCCGCCGGCGCCGCCTGCGGCAGCGGTCGGTCTCCTGGTCCGCGAGTCGCAGGGGGATTATCGCGCCGGGGACCAGCTCTGGCTCGAGCAGCTTCCGCCCGAGCGCTTCCACGAGGCGATCAACACCGACATCCTCGTGCCCCGTCCGGTCGGGCGATTCGCCTTCGGCCGCCTCGTCGCCACCGAGGATCGCCGCCTCCAGCTCCTGCCCTCGCGCCCCGGCAGCCGGCAGACGGTGATTTCCGATCCGCCCTGGATCGCCCGGGTCCACACGCTGGTGCGCACCCTCCAGCCGCTATAGCCGGGGCAGCGTCACGCCTCGCTGGCCCATATATTTCCCGGCCCGGTCGGCATAACTGGTCTCGCACAGCCCCTCGCCCTTCAGGAACAGGAACTGGCAGGCGCCCTCATGGGCGTAGATTCTGGCCGGAAGCGGGGTCGTGTTCGAGAATTCCAGCGTCACATGCCCCTCCCACTCGGGCTCCAGCGGCGTCACGTTCACGATGATGCCGCAGCGCGCGTAGGTCGATTTCCCCAGGCAGATCACCAGCACGTCGCGCGGCACCCGGAAATATTCGACTGTTCGCGCCAGCGCGAAGCTGTTGGGCGGGATCACGCACACATCGGCCTTGCGGTCCACGAAGCTCGCTTCCGAGAAGGCCTTTGGATCGACCAGCGCATTGTCCACATTGGTGAAGATCTTGAACTCGTCGGCCACGCGGGCGTCATAGCCATAGCTTGACAGGCCATAGGAAATGCAGCCGTCGCGCCGCTGTCCTTCCACGAACGGCTCGATCATGCCCCTCGTCAGGGCCTGCTCGCGGATCCAGCTGTCCGGCATCACGCCCATGTCTTACTCCCTATTGCCGGATGTGCAGCACGCAGATCAGCGTGAACAGCCGCCGCGCCGTATCGAAATCGACATCCACCCGCCCAGCCAGCCGCTCCATCAGCAGTGCGGCTGCCTGGTTGTGAATGCCCCGGCGCGCCATGTCGATCGTCTCGATGGCGCTTGGCGAGGCCTGGCGGATCGCCTTGTAATAGCTGTCGCAGATGGCGAAATATTCGCGGACCGTGCGCCGGAACGGGCCCAGCCCCAGCAGGATCGTGCCCGCCGCGTCCCCGCCATCCTCGCGCACATCGATGGCGAGCCGCCCCTCCTCCACCCTGAGCAGCAGTCGCCAGGGCCCGTCTCCCTCGATCTCCAGCGGCCGGAAGCTGTTGCCCTCCAGCAGGTCGAAGATCGCCACCCGCCGTTCCTGCTCCACGTCGGCGTTGCGCCACAGCACGGTCCGCTCGTCGAGCTCGATGGCCGATATGCGGTGGTCCGGCGTTCGCCCCATGCCGCTTCCCTGAAGCCGAAGCCCGCGGTTGGCAAGCAAGCCTCAGCCGAGCGGGAAGGGCAGCAGCGCCCGATAGGCCTCGAGCGGCGGCCGTCCCGCAAGCCTCAGCCCCTCGCTCAGCCAATAAGCCTCCTTCACGATCTCGGCCTGCTGCTCCAGCCCGTAGCCCTCGAACGGCCTGCCCGGCTCGAGCGGCAGGTAGCGATAGCGCGCGAACGGCGGCCGCCGGAACCTCAGGTCGATCCCCTGCTGGTGCTGCCACACATGCACCATCTCGTGGATGAAGTGCCCGCGAAGCTGGAAGCCCTCGGCGCTGAAATCGGCCGACCACTGGTCGCCGTTCGGGTGGAACCAGAGGTGCCCGTCGGGCGCCATGGTCACCCAGGCCGGCTGCCACATCCACCATTTGAGGCGATGGAGCCTGACGGGCGCCGGGTCGATTGCCGGCCCGAACACGCGGGCCACGAGCGCCGCCTCGCCCGGCGTCAGCAGCCGGGACGCAGCCTCAGTGCCGATGGCCGCCACCTCCCTGGGCAGCCGGCGCGCCCGCGGCCGGGCTGCGCGCCTCCGCCATCGTCTCCACCTTCGCGCCAGACCGGAAGCTGAGCGTCAGCGGGATCCGGTCGCCCGGCTTCACCTCGGGCGACAGCCCGAACAGCATGAGGTGCGCGCCCCCCGGCGCGAAGGCGAGCTCGCCGCTGCCCGGCACGGCGAACTCGCTCTTCTGGCGCATCCGCATCACGCCGTCCTCCATCACCATGTCGTGCAGCTCGATCCGCTCCGCCCGCGGCGAGCTTGCGGCGACCAGCGCATCCGCCTGGCCGCTGCCATGCACCTTGAGATAGCCCGCCGCCGGCCGGCCCGCCGCCGCCGGCAGGCGCACCCAGGCATCCTGCACATGCGGCGCCTTCGAAGCCGCCGCCCGGGTCGTTGCGGCATTGGCCACGCCGATCGCGTCGCGCCCGCCGACCAGCGAGGCAGCCAGCAGCAGAACGGCAAGGGCGCAGGCGCTGACCCCGACATGCCGGGCGGTTATCATCTTGGTCTCTCCAGACATCGTCGCATCGAACGGCCGGCTGCCTAGGCGCGGTGCGTCGCCTGCGCAACAGCAGCCGGTGTCGCATTTCGCACCTTCGGGCCGATTTCGCCGCTGCCATTGATGCGCTTCATCGGCCACCTATATGCCGCCATGAACCGGGGCCGCCGTGGCGACGACCCCAGATGGCGAAGCACGGGGCAGATGGCTTCCCCGCGACAAGGGCAAGAGGACGAACGAAGATGGCGAAGGTGATCGGCATCGATCTTGGCACCACCAACAGCTGCGTGGCGGTCATGGAGGGCAGCGCCCCGAAGGTAATCGAGAATGCGGAAGGCGCGCGAACCACGCCGTCGATGGTCGCCTTCGCCAAGGATGGCGAGCGGCTCGTCGGCCAGCCGGCCAAGCGCCAGGCGGTCACCAACCCGGAGAACACCATCTTTGCCGTGAAGCGCCTCATCGGCCGCCGCTTCGACGATCCGCTCACCCAGAAGGACATGGGCCTCGTCCCCTACAAGATCGTGAAGGGTCCCAATGGCGATGCCTGGGTGCATGCCGGCGGCAAGGACTACAGCCCTTCGCAGATCTCCGCCTTCATCCTCCAGAAGATGAAGGAAACGGCGGAAGCCTATCTCGGCGAAACGGTGACGCAGGCCGTCATCACGGTCCCCGCCTACTTCAACGATGCACAGCGCCAGGCCACCAAGGATGCCGGCCAGATCGCCGGCCTCGAAGTGCTCCGCATCATCAACGAGCCGACGGCGGCCGCGCTCGCCTACGGTCTCGACAAGAACGCCAACGCCAAGACGATCGCCGTCTACGACCTCGGCGGCGGCACGTTCGACGTCTCCATCCTCGAACTGGGCGACGGCGTGTTCGAGGTGAAGTCCACCTCGGGCGACACCTTCCTCGGCGGCGAGGATTTCGACGCCAAGCTCGTCGAGCATCTCGCCGAGGAGTTTCGGAAGGCGGAAGGCATCGACCTTCGCAAGGATCGCCTCGCGCTCCAGCGCCTCAAGGAGGCGGCCGAGAAGGCGAAGATCGAGCTGTCCTCCTCGGCCACCACAGAGGTGAACCTGCCCTTCATCACCGCCGACGCGACGGGGCCGAAGCACCTGGTCAAGACCATCAGCCGCGCCGATCTCGAGCGCCTCGTCATCGACCTCATCGAGCGCACGAGGAAGCCCTGCGTGGACGCCATGAACGAGGCCGGCGTCAAGGCGGCCGACATCAACGAGGTCATCCTCGTCGGCGGCATGACCCGCATGCCCCGCGTCCGCCAGTTCGTGAAGGAGCTGTTCGGCAAGGAGCCGAACACCAGCGTCAACCCCGACGAGGTCGTCGCCATGGGCGCGGCCATCCAGGCCGGCGTGCTGCAAGGCGACGTCAAGGACGTGCTGCTCCTCGATGTCACCCCGCTGTCACTCGGCATCGAGACGCTGGGCGGCGTCTTCACCCGCATGATCGACCGCAACACGACGATCCCCACCAAGAAGTCGCAGACGTTCTCGACCGCCGACGACAACCAGTCGGCCGTCACCATCCGCGTCTTCCAGGGCGAGCGCGAGATGGCGGCCGACAACAAGCTGCTCGGCCAGTTCGACCTCGTCGGCATTCCGCCCGCGCCGCGCGGCGTTCCGCAGATCGAGGTCACCTTCGACATTGACGCCAATGGCATCGTCAGCGTCAGCGCCAAGGACAAGGGCACCGGCAAGGAACAGCAGATCCGCATCCAGCCCTCGGGCGGCCTCTCCAAGGAGGACATCGAGAAGATGGTGAAGGAGGCCGAGCAATTCTCGGCCGAGGACAAGAAGCGCCGCGAGGCGGCCGAAGCCCGCAACCAGGCCGACAGCCTCGTCCACGCGACCGAGCGCCAGCTCGCCGAGCATGGCGACAAGGTCGATTCGGCCACGAAGTCGGCGATCGAATCCGCCCTGGCCGACACCAAGGCCGCGCTCGATTCGGGCGATGCCGACACGATCAACGCCAAGGCGCAGGCGCTGGCGCAGGCCGCCATGAAGCTGGGCGAGGCTGTCTATGCCGCCGAGCAGGCCGCCGCCGCCCAACCCGCGCCGGAAGCCGACAAGCCGGCCGAGGATGTGGTCGACGCGGACTTCACCGAGGTGGACGACAACAACAAGAAGTGATTCGGAGCCGGCCCGGAGGCTTGACCTTCGGGCCGGCCCGTCCGAGGTCGCAAGCCCATGCACGCCGAGGTCGATTACTACCAGCTGCTCGAGGTCGAACGCGGCTGCGACGAGGCGACGCTCAAGTCCGCCTACCGCCGGCTCGCCATGCGCTGGCACCCCGATCGCAATCCTGGCGACGCGGCAGCCGAAGCCCGCTTCAAGGCGATTGGCGAGGCCTATGCCTGCCTCTCCGATCCCGAGAAGCGCGCGGCCTACGATCGCTACGGCCACGCCGCCTTCCGCAACGGCGCCGGCGGTGGCAGCGCCAACCCCTTCGGCGCCGGCGCATCGCCCTTCGAGGATCTCTTCACCGACATCTTCGAGCAGTTCATGGGCGGCGGCGCGGCGCGCGGCCGCCGGCAGGGCCCGCAGCGCGGCGCCGACCTTCGCTACGACCTCCAGGTCTCCATGGAAGAGGCCTTCCATGGGGCCGAGACCGACATTTCGCTCGATGTCGCCGTCCCATGCGACCATTGCGTCGGCACCGGCAGCAAGCCCGGCGCGCGCGTCCAGGCCTGCGGCACCTGCGGCGGCCGCGGCGCGGTGCGCATGCAGAATGGCATGTTCGTGGTCGAGCGCACCTGCCCAGCCTGCCACGGCTCGGGCGAGGTCCTCTCCGACCCGTGCGACCATTGCCATGGCGAGGGCCGGGTCGAGCGCCGCAAGACGCTGAAGGTCCGGATCCCGCGCGGCGTCGATGACGGCACGCGGATCCGGCTCGCCGGCGAAGGCGAGGCCGGCCCGCGCGGCGCCGCCGCCGGCGACCTCTACATCTTCATCCACATGAAGCCGCATCCCCTGTGGAAGCGTGACGGCACCACCGTCTTCGCCCAGGTGCCCCTGAGCTTCGTGGACGCGGCGCTCGGCGGCGAAATCGAGATTCCCGGCCTCGATGGCGAGCCGGTCACGGTGAAGATCCCCGCCGGCACGCAGACCGGCCGGCAGTTCCGGGTCCGCGGCCGCGGCATGCCGGCCCTGAACGGCCATGGCACCGGCGACCTCGTCGTCCAGGTCGAGCTGGAGACCCCCACCAAGCTCAGCCCCCGCCAGAAGGAGCTGCTCGAAGCCTTCCGCGCCGAGGATGGCGGCACCGAAACCTGCCCGAAGGCCAAGGGCTTCTGGGATCGCCTCCGGGAAAGCGTCGGCCTCGGCGACTGAGGGCGGGCCGCCCGCCCCTGCATCGCGACCGCCCGACTGCCAGCGTCGCGCAGGTGCCGCGAGTCGGCTGCGGCCCCGGGGGAGGCGCTGCATGGATGACCCGATGGCGCCCGAGACGCCCGAGGCGAAGAAGGCCCTGTTCCGGCGCCTCGTCGACCTCTATGCCGTCGGCGATCTCGACTCCCTCGATGGGTTGATGGCGCCCGGCTATGTTGGCCATCCCTCGACCGGGGACCGCGATCTGGAAGGGTTCAAGGAGAGCATCCGCTTCTTCCACACCCTCTACACCTATGATCGGGACAGTTTCACCATCGAGGATCAGCTGGTCGAAGGCGACAAGGTCGCCACCCGGATGACCGCCCATGTCCGCCTGCGCGAGACCGGCGAGCCGGTGACGTTGCTCGGGATCAACATCGCGATCATCCGCGGCGGCCGGCTCGTCGAGGAATGGAACACGTGGGAACAGCTGCAGCGGCCCGCCTGATGCCCGCGGGGCGATCGGCCCGCGTCGAAACGGCCGCCCCTTGCCGCTGAAGGCGGACGCACTGCCGTCAGCCGCGCCCGGCGGGCCGCCCGGAATCGCGGGCGACGAAGGCTTCTTCCTCGCGGCGGCGGCGATCATGGTCGCCGTCGTGATCGGGGGCTTCCTCAATCTCTGGCTCCAGGGCGTCACCAGCTTCGCCGCACCCTGGCCCGTCCATGTCCATGCCGTCGTCTTCATGGGCTGGGTCGGCCTCTTCGCCCTGCAGGTCTGGCTGGCGACGCGGGGGCCGCTCGCCCTCCATCGCCGGCTCGGCTGGATCGCCGTCGCCTGGATCCCCCTTCTCCTCGTCGTCGGCACGGCAACCATCGTCCGGGTCATGCGCCTCGGCACCACCCCGCCCATGTGGACCCCGGCCTACTTCCTCGTCATGAACATGATGGCGCTTGTCGCCTTCGCCATCCTCACCGCGGCCG
The DNA here is from genome assembly GCA_046290045.1 of Sphingomonadaceae bacterium. Lineage (GTDB taxonomy): Bacteria > Pseudomonadota > Alphaproteobacteria > Sphingomonadales > Sphingomonadaceae > Sandaracinobacteroides. The sequence continues at coordinate 23,172 of JBKBUL010000022.1, read as the reverse complement.
CAATCCGGCTCCGCCGCGAAACGGCCTGGCACCGCAGGCTGATCTTCTGCGGCATGGCCGCGCTTGCCATCACGCCAGTCAACCGACTGATGCCGGTCGCGGTGCTGTTCGCCGTCATGAGCCTCGCCTCGGCGGTGGCCATCCTGCTCTTTCCGCTGGCGGGCATGCTGTCGGACTGGCGGCGAACCGGCCGCGTGCATCCGGCCTGGGCCTGGGGGCTGGGCGCGCTTGTCCTCTCGGGCCTTGCAACCGAGCTCATCGGCCGAAGCGCGTTCGCCGGCGCAGCCGTCACATCCCTTGCGGCGGGCACCCCCGGCGCCGACCGTCCTCCGCTTGCGTGGCCCGGCCTCGGCCCGCCGCCGATCGCGAAGGCCTGACAGGCCGCCCGCCCGCCCCAGCCGCGCCCGGCTTCATCCAGCTGAAACGAGGCCGACACGGCTCAGACATGCGCCTCCCCTATGCGCGCGCCATCGCTCGGGTCGGAGATGTCGATGCGCACGCTGCTGCTGGTTACCACCGCCTTGTCCCTGTCGCTCCCGGCCGCCGCCCAGCCGGCCGCCGCGCTGGCCGGGGAGGCGGCAGGCTCGGACATCATCGTCACCGGCTTTCGCGCCCAGAACCGGCTGGCGGTCGATGCCAAGCGCGACAGCGAGCTGATCGCCGAGTTCCTGAAGTCGGACGACATCGGCCAGCAGCCCGACTACAACATCGCCGACAGCTTCCGCCGCCTGCCCGGCGTGCAGACGGTCTTCGACGAGGACGAGGGCCGCTACGTCTCGATCCGCGGGCTGAACCCCAGCTACACGCTCGGCTCGCTCGACGGCGCGACCATCGCCACGGCCGAACGCGGAAACCGCCAGCTCAACCTCGAGGCCATCCCGTCCACCGCGGTCGCCAGCCTCGAGGTGCTGAAGTCGCGCACCCCCGACATCGACGGCAACGCGATCGGCGGCACCATCAACCTCCGGACCCGCTCCGCCTTCGATCGGCCGGGGCTCAGCCTCATCGGCAACATCTTCGTCGGCACGTCGGATTCCAAGGCCGTTCCCGGCACCGGCTTCAACCGCTCGTCGGACGATGGCGCGAACTTCCGGGCCGATGCCACCGTCACCGCCACCTTCGGCCCCGACGACAGCTTCGGGATCCTGCTGTCGGGCAGCTTCAGCCGCAAGCGGCGCGACCAGGAACGGCTGCTGCCGCAGCAGGTGCCGCCCGCCACCCCGGCCACGCCGGCGCCGCCGGTCGGAACCACCAACCTCCTCTGGTCCAACTATCCCAACTCGGTCGACCGCTATGGCGGCACCGTCAAGCTCGAGGCCCGCCCCGGAACCCTCGTCCAGGCGGAGCTCAGCTACAGCTATTTCACGCAGGACGACAACGAGCTTCGCCACTCCCAGCAGCTGCTGAACACGGCCGGGGGCAGCTTCGTCCGCTTCAACGATTTCCCGATCCGCAAGCCGCTCCACATCGGCCAGGGCGCCTTCCGGATCGACGGTGACGGGCCGCACCGGCTGGCCGGCCGGGCGAGCTACAGCTGGGCGCAGTTCCTCGAACCCTCGAACGAGCTCCAGTTCAGCCTGATCCCGCCGGCCGCCACCTTCGACATCGGCTTGCAGAACGGCTTTCCCGTCCTCGCCAACGTCAGCCCGCGGGTCGCCGATGCGCGCGAATATCGCTTCGCCCAGTATCGCCCCTACGAGGATGACAGCCAGGACCGGGTGCTCGAGGCCCAGCTCGACTATGGCTGGAACAGTGCCCCGCGCGACGAGGGCTTTGGCCTCGGCGCCGGCTTCAAGCACCGCGAGACGCGGCGCGACAATGATCGGACCCAGGCCTTCTGGAACCCGGCGACGGGCGTCGATCTTCGCCTCGCGCAGTTCGAGCAGCGGGAAAGCTACCAGCCGATCTTCGCGCCCTTCAACCAGCTGTTCGTCGATTTCCAGGCCTTCCTCGACTATTTCCGGCGCAATCCGGCGCAGTTCGCCTTCAACCAGCGCGACAGCGACCGGCAGAGCATCGGCGGCGACTGGGTCTTCGAGGAGGCGGTCAGCGCCGCCTACATCCTCGGCCGCCACGCCGGCCCGCGCCACAGCCTCATCTTCGGCGTCCGCTACGAGGATACCGGTACCCGCGCCACCGGCGTGCAGCGCCGCACGCAGGGCGCTGCCGACATCTTCACCCGCACCAGCCGGCGCTCCGGCTACGATCACTGGCTGCCCTCGGTCACCGGCCGCTTCGACCTGACCGACGATCTCCGCCTGCGCGCCGCCTTCTTCCAGGCGGTCGGCCGGCCCAACCCGAACCAGGTCGCGGGCGCCGAGATCGTCAACGCCGATGGCAGCCTCAGCCGCTCCAACCCCGACCTCAAGGCCCGCTTCGGCACCAGCTACGAGGCCAGCCTCGAATATTATTTCCCGGACCAGCTCGGGATCGCCTCGGTCGCGGTCTTCCACAAGCGGGTGAAGGACGAGATCTTCACCTTCATCGAGCGCGAGAGCGTGAACGGTGTCCTCGTCGACGTGAACCAGCCGCGCAACGCCGAGGATGCCCGCGTCACCGGGCTCGAGCTGAACCTCATCGTCAACCGGTTCGGCTTCCTGCCCGGCTTCCTCGCCGACTTCGGCGCGTCGGGCAACATGACCTTCCTGTCCGGGCGCACGACCATCGTCGCAACCGGCGTCCGCCGCGACCTGAAGCAGCTGCCAGGCCAGGCGGATTTCCTCGCCAACGCCGCCCTGTTCTACGAATCCGGCTGGTTCCGCGGCCGGGTCTCCTACGCGCACATCGGCCGCCACAAGACGGCGGTCAACGCCGCCAGCCCGGCGGCCGACCGCACCGAGGCCCCGTTCGACCAGTTCGACGCCCAGGCCCGCGCCGTCGTCAACGACCGGATCGAGATCATCGGCGAGGTTCGCAATCTCACCAACCAGCAGCGACTGAACCTGACCGGCCCCAACCAGGACATCGCGCGCGACATCAACCGCTTCGGCCGCCAGTTCTGGATCGGCATGGCCTTCAAGCTGTAGCCGCGTCGCGTGCGGATGCCCGCCCTGCTCGTCGCGGCCGCGCTCGCCGCCCTCCCCGGCGCAGCAGCCGCCGCGTCCGGGCTGCAACCGATCACCGCCGCCGAGGCCTGCATGGGGGCTGCCAGCCCCTGCCCCATCGCGCCGGGCGTCAGCTACCGCCAGCTGGTGCGCACCGCGCCGCGCCGGATGGTCATCCACGTCGCCGAGGTCGACATGGGCGCGCCCGGCCTGTCGGTCCGGGTCACCCCGGCCGACCGCTCGGCCGGCATGGAATATCGCGCCATGACCGTCAGCCGGCATCTGGCCGCAACCGGCGCGGCACTTGCCGTCAACGCGAGTTACTTCCTGCCCTTCGTCGGCGGCTCGCCGGGCGGCCGGGATTTCGTGCCCGAGGCCGGTGGCGCCGCCAATGCGTCAGGCGCGGTGCTCGCGGCCGGCGAGCAGGTCTCGCCGCCCGACACGGTCGATGCCCGGGTCGACTCCATCGCCTGCTTCCGCCCCGGCGAGGCCCGGATCGCTGCCGGCCAGGCCTGCCCCGAGGGCTTCACCGACGGTGTCGCCGCCGGCCCCCGGCTGCTCGCGGCCGGCACCGCCCGGCCAAGGCCCAATGTCGGCAATGACGGCATGTTCCACGGCGCGGTCGAACTCGCGGAACCGGCTCCCGCCGCCGCCTCGGGCGGCGGCCCGCGCACGGCGCTCGGAGTCTCGGCCGATGGTCGCCGCCTCTGGCTCGTCGTCGTCGATGGCCGCCAGCCGGGCTGGAGCGAGGTCGCCAGCCACGACGACCTCGTCGCGCTCTTCCGCGAGCTCGGCGCCCACGAGGCGATGAGCCTCGATGGCGGCGGCTCGGCGGCGATGGCAGCGCGCGGCGTCGGCGGCCCGGTGCTGCTGTCGCGGCCGATCCACACCCGGGTTCCCGGCCGCGAACGGCCGGTCGCCAACCATGTCGCCGTCTTCGCCGGAACCCCGCCGCCGCGCGGCGCCCTGCTGCCGCCATCGGAGCCGCGCGAGATCCCCCGGCTTGCGGCACGGCTCGAGCGGATCTGGCCCGCCCCCGAGGCCCGGCAGGGCGCAGCCGCCGACGCGGCCCACCTCTATGCCATCGTCAACACCGCCATCGGCAAATATGACCGGGCCTCGGGCCGGCTGCTGACGCGCTGGGCCGGCCCGCGCGACGGTCTCATCCGTCACCTGAACAGCTGCACCGTCGTCGGCGCCGAACTCGTCTGCGCCAACTCCAACCACCCTGAGACGCCGATGGCCTCGTCGGTCGAATGGTTCGACACCACCACGCTCGAGCATCGCCGGTCGCATCCGCTCGGCCTGATGGACGAGGGCTCCCTCACCTTCGTGGAACCGCTCGGCCCCGATGCGCGGGAAGGATGGCTGGCGGGCTTCGCCCATTATTCGGATGCAACCGGCCATCCCTTCAAGCCGTCGGACTTCTCGTCGGTGATCCTCCTCGATCCCCAGTTCAGGCGCACCGGGGGCTTCACCATCCCGCCTGCGATCCGCGCGCGCATGGCGCCCCAGGCCGCGTCCGGCGGCGCGATCGGCCCGGACGGCCTCCTCTACCTCTTCGGCCACACCCTGCCCGAACTCTATGTGCTGGCCCGGCCGGCCATGGGGCCGGAACTGATCCACCTGGCGACGATCGATCTCGACGCGGCCGGCCAGGCCTTCGCCTTCCTGCCGGGCGGGAATCGGCAGATCGTCGCCATCGACCGGCCGAGTGCGACGATGCGCCAGTTCCGGCTGCCCGAGATCGCCGTCACCCACCCTGCCGCCCGCCGCTTCCCGACGCGCTGAGCGCCACGGGCCAGGCCGCGCGTCTGCCAGGCCGCGTCTAGAGGATGAACTTCGACAGGTCGCTGTCCCGGGCGATCCCGGCCAGCTGCCCTTCCACATAGGCGGCATCCACCATGAGCCGGCGCGGGCCGCCGTCGGCCGCCTCGAAGCTCTCCTCCTCCAGCAGCTTCTCCATCACCGTCTGCAGGCGCCTCGCGCCGATATTCTCCACCTGCTCGTTCACCTGCGCCGCGATGGCGGCAATCGCCTCGATGCCATCGGGCGTGAACTCGATCTCGACCCCCTCGGTCGCGAGCAGCGCGACATATTGCCGGGTCAATGACGCGTCCGTGTCCGACAGGATGGCCACGAAATCCGCCTTGGTCAGCCCCTTCAGCTCCACCCGGATCGGAAGCCTGCCCTGCAGCTCGGGCAGCAGGTCGGCGGGCTTCGCCACGTGGAAGGCGCCCGATGCGATGAACAGGATATGGTCGGTCTTGACCGGCCCGTACTTGGTCGCAACCGTCGTCCCCTCGATCAGCGGCAGCAGGTCGCGCTGCACGCCCTCCCGGCTCACCGATCCGCCACGCACGTCGGAAACCGCGATCTTGTCGATCTCGTCGATGAACACGATTCCATTGGCTTCGGCATTCTTCACCGCCTCGCGCGCCACATCCTCGTCATCGAGCCGCCTGTCGGATTCCTCGTTCACCAGCAGCGTCCAGGCCTCCTCCACGGGCAGGCGCCGCCGCTTGGTGCGCTTCGCGAAGGCGCCCTTCAGCATGTCGCCCAGGTTGATCATGCCGACCGACCCCGGCGGCATGCCAGGCAGTTCGAACGGCATGGCCGGGCCGGAATCCTCCACCTCGATGTCCACCTCGCGGCCCTTCAGCTGGCCGTCGAACAGCCGGTCGCGGAAGGCAAGCCGCGTCGCCTCGCTCGCGTCCTTGCCCACCAGCGCATCGAGCAGCCGGTCCAGCGCCGCCTTCTCGGCCGCCTCGCGCACCGCCCCGCGCTTCTGCTCGCGGGTCAGGCGGATCGATTCCTCCACCAGGTCGCGGATGATGGAATCGACGTCGCGGCCGACGTATCCCACCTCGGTGAACTTGGTCGCCTCGACCTTCAGGAAGGGCGCCTCGGCCAGCTTCGCCAGCCGGCGGCTGATCTCGGTCTTGCCGCAGCCCGTCGGCCCGATCATCAGGATGTTCTTGGGCGTCACCTCCTCGCGAAGCTCGGCCGGCAGCTGCTGCCGCCGCCAGCGGTTCCTCAGCGCCACGGCCACCGCCTTCTTCGCCTCCGTCTGGCCGATGATGTGCCGGTCGAGCGCGGCGACGATCGCCTTGGGGGTCAGCATGCCGGCCGCGGCCGGGAACTCGGGGCGGGTCTGGGCGTCCATCACAGGCTTTCCACGGTCAGATTGGCGTTGGTGTACACGCAGATGTCGGCGGCAATCGCCATGGCGCGGCGCGCGATCGCCTCGGCGTCGAGCCCGCTGTCGGCCAGCGCCCGGGCAGCCGCCAGCGCATAATTGCCGCCCGAGCCGATGGCCGCGATCCCGTCATTGGGTTCCAGCACGTCGCCCGTCCCGGTCAGGATCAGCATCGCCTCGCGGTCGGCCACGATCATCATCGCTTCCAGGCGTCTCAGGTAGCGGTCCTGCCGCCAGTCCTTCGCCAGCTCCACGCAGGCGCGGGTCAGCTGCCCCGGAAAGCGCTCCAGCTTGGCTTCCAGCCGCTCGAACAGGGTGAAGGCGTCTGCCGTCGAGCCGGCGAATCCGCCGATCACCTGCCCGTCCGCTCCCAGCCGCCGCACCTTGCGGGCATTGGGCTTGATCACCGTCTGCCCCAGGCTCACCTGGCCGTCGCCGGCAATCACCGTCCGGCCATCCTTGCGCACGCCCAGGATGGTCGTGCCGTGCCAGCTCTCCATGCTCGTCATGTCGGGGAAATCTCGCCTTCTTCGATGTCGGCGCCATGGCGCCATCTCCGCTGCATGTAGGCGCGCCCGGGCGGACTTCCAGCCTTGCCAGTCGGCCAGCCCCGTCGCAGCATGGGCCATGGCCATCGAACGCAGGCTTGCGACATGGGTCGAAGCGGGCCTCATCGATTCCGCAACGGCCGAGCGGATCCGCACCCACGAAAGCGCCCACGCCCGGCCGGTGCTGGCCCTGGCGGTCGCCGGTCTCGGCCTGTTCGCGCTGGCGCTCGGCCTCATGCTCATCGTCGCCGCCAACTGGGACCGGATCGCGGCCCCCGTGAAGCTCGGCGCCCATCTCGCCCTGCTCGCCGCCGCGCTCGCCACCGCCTGGTGGGCGCGCGCGCGCAATCGCCCGTTCGTCGCCGAGGGCGCGCTGTTCCTGGCCGCCGCGCTCGTGCTTGCCGGGATCGCGCTCCAGGCACAGGTCTATCAGCTGACGGGCCCGGCCTGGGAGGCGCTGCTTCTCTGGCTCGCCCTTGCCGGCCCGATGCTGCTGCTCGCCGGGCGAACGCGCCTTGCCGGCACGCTGTTCGCCGCCATGGCGCTGATCGGCCCGGCCGCCATGGCCGCCGACACGGTTGATCGCGGCGGCCTCTGGCGGCTCGCGCAGGGCGCCGCCATGGCCGTTCCGATCCTGCTGATCGCGCTGGGCGCCGGCGCGCCCCGGCTTGCCCCCGGCTTCCGCAAGGCGCTGCTCGATGCGGGGATCGTCGCAGCGCTGGCGGCGGCCAGCATCGCCCACTTCGCCTGGGCCTCGCGCATCACGCCCGCCCAGGCGCTCGACAATGGCGTGCGGTTCCTCGTGCCGGCGCTCGCCGCGGCGCTGGCCCTCATCGCGGTCCGCCGCGCCGACGGCCTGCTCCCCCGCCTCCTCGTCCTGCCGCTTCTGGTCGCGCCGCTGGTCGCGGGCGCGCTGGCGCTCGCCATCCCCCACCCGGATGCGACTGCCAGCCGGATCGTCGGCTTCCTCCTCTTCCTGGCGCTGTGGGGGCTGGTGGCGCGCGGCGCGGCACTCGCCGGCTGGCAGACGCTGTTCGCCATCGCGGTCGCCGCCGCCGCGATCCGGCTCTTCATCGTCTACATCGAGCTGTTCGGCTCGCTCGCCTCGACAGGCGGCGGCCTCGTCGCCGGCGGCCTGCTGATGGTCGGCCTCGCGTTCGGCTGGCAGCGCCTCGTCCGCCGCCAGAAGGCGCACGCCCCATGAGCCGCTGGCTCACGGCCCTCGCCCTGCTGCTGCCCCTCGTCGGGCTGGGCGCCGGGATCGCGCGGCAGGAAGCCGCGCTCGATGGCGCCACGCGCTGGGTGATCCCGATCGAGGGCTATGACCCCCGCGACCCGCTTCGCGGCCAGTATCTCCAGTTCGGCTATGCCTGGCAGACGCAGGGCGATGCCGGCCGCTGCGCCACGCCCGCCGGCTGCGTCCTCTGCCTCGCGCGCCGCGATGGCGAGGTCGTCGCCACCGTCGCCGGCCCCGAAACCCGCTGCCCCGATCGCGTCGATCCCCGCCTCAGCCGGATCGAGATCCGCCCCGGCTTCGCGCCCGACCAGCGCCCCGCCTTCACCGCCCGCCTGTTCGTCTCCGAGGCGCGCGCGCCCGGGCTCGAAGCGAAGCTGGCCGAAGGCCCGATGGCGGTCGTCGCCCGTCTCGCCTCCGATGGCCGCCTCATCCCCGACCGGGTCATCCCCGCCCGCTAGCGATGGCTCAGCGCTTCCCGGCCTCGGGCAGCACCCGGTCGCGCCCGCCCCGCTTGGCGGCATAGAGCGCCGCGTCCGCGCGATCGACCAGGGCCTCGGCATTGTCGCTGGCGCGCAGCATCGCCACGCCGGCCGAAAAGCTGACGCGCCCCAGGCTCGCGCCGTCATCGGCTCGGCGCAGCACCTGCCGCGCCAGTTGCGCGCGCGCCCCGTCCATCGCCGCCAGCGCCTCGGAGAGCGCCAGCCCGGGATAGACGACGAGGAATTCCTCGCCGCCCTGCCGCCCGGCCACGCCGCCCTCGCCTGCTGCCTTGCGCGCATGCGCCGCCAGGTGCCCGGCCACGCAGCGCAGCACCTCGTCGCCGATGGCATGGCCCCACTGGTCGTTCACGCGCTTGAAATGGTCGATGTCGACCAGCCCGACCGACAGCGGCACCGCCCCCGCCCGCGCCGATGCGATGGCGCGCGCCAACAGCTGCGCAATCCCCCGGCGGTTCGGAAGCCCGGTCAGCGGATCGGTCCGCGCGCTGCGCTCGGCCGCTTCCAGCCGGTCGAGCAGCCGCCCCGTCTCGAGCCGCGCCCCCTGGAGCTCGGCCTCCAGCCGCCGGTTGGCCGCCAGCATGGCGGCGTTGGCGCGCCTCAGCTTCTGTACCAGCCCGGCGATCTCCTGCGCGCTCGTCGCCGCCGCAAGCGCGAGGTCCCCGGTGGACAGTTCGCCGTCATAGGCCTTCAGTCTCGCCTCGCCGCGGCTCAGGCCGTCGCGCAGGCGGTCGGCCGAAGCCTGGGCGGCTTCCAGCAGGGCCTGAAGCTCGGCAGCCGCGATCTCGCCCAGGTGCTGCCTGCGAAGCGCCTGCACCGCGGCCTCGTCCAGCCGTCCCTCGGCCCTCAGGCGCGCCACGTCGCGGCTCAGCGCCGGATCGCTGTGCGAGACATGCAGCCACAGCAGTTCATAGGCCGGCGGCTCGGGGGCGATCCCCGTCTCGGCCATCAGGCCACGCACCTCGTCCATGAGCACCAGCTTCGGGTGACCGCCGACCCCGCCGGCCGCCGGCCCCTGGAGCCGCTCCCCGGCAAGACCCGCCTGATGTTCCATGCTCCGCGTCTCCGCCAACCGCCTGATCCCGTGCGCCGCCTGCCATTACGGCAGGCGCGCGCGCCCTTAAGCCGCCCTTGAAGCCCCGGCGGGCCGGCTCTAGGAACCGGCGCGCCCGCTCAACCCGATTGAAGACAGGATCCGCATGACCGCGACCGGCCAAGACACGCTCGCCACCCGCCGCACGCTCGAGGTGGCGGGCCGCCGCTACGCCTATTACAGCCTCGCCGCCGCCGAGGCGCGCATCGGCAGCGTCGCCCGCCTGCCCTTCTCGATGAAGGTCCTGCTCGAGAATCTGCTTCGCTTCGAGGATGGCGTCACCGTGACCGTCGCCGACATCGAGGCGATGGCCGCCTGGCTCCGCAATCCCACCTCCGATCACGAGATCCAGTATCGCCCGGCCCGCGTCCTCATGCAGGATTTCACCGGCGTGCCCTGCGTCGTCGATCTCGCAGCCATGCGCGATGCCATGCTGAAGCTCGGCGGGGACCCGCAGAAGATCAACCCGCTCGTCCCCGTCGATCTGGTGATCGACCACTCGGTCATGGTCGACGAGTTCGGCACCCCCCAGGCCTTCGGGCAGAATGTCGAGCTCGAATATGCGCGCAACATCGAACGCTACGAGTTCCTTCGCTGGGGCGCGGGCGCCTTCCGCAACTTCCGCGTCGTGCCGCCTGGCACCGGCATCTGCCACCAGGTGAACCTCGAATATCTCGCCCAGACGGTCTGGGTCTCCGAGGATGCCTCGGGCGAGTCGGTCGCCTACCCCGACACGCTCGTCGGCACCGACAGCCACACCACCATGGTCAACGGACTTGGCGTCCTCGGCTGGGGCGTCGGCGGAATCGAGGCCGAGGCCGCCATGCTCGGCCAGCCGGTCTCGATGCTCATCCCCGAAGTCGTCGGCTTCCGCCTCACCGGCGAGCTTGCCGAGGGCGTGACCGCGACCGACCTCGTGCTGACCGTCACCCAGATGCTGCGCAAGAAGGGGGTCGTCGGCCGCTTCGTCGAATTCTGCGGCCCCGGCCTCGATGGCTTGAGCCTCGCCGACCGCGCGACGATCGCAAACATGGCCCCCGAATATGGCGCCACCTGCGGCTTCTTTCCCATCGACACGAAGACGCTCGATTACCTGCGCTTCACCGGCCGGGACGAGGAGCGCATCGCCCTCGTCGAGGCCTATGCGAAGGCGCAGGGCCTCTGGCGCGACCAGGCCTCGCCCGACCCCGTCTTCACCGACATGCTCGAGCTTGACCTCGCGGCCGTCCAGCCGTCGCTCGCCGGCCCCCGCCGCCCGCAGGACCGGGTGCTGCTGCCGGACGTGGACGAGGCGTTCGAGGCCGAGCTCCTCGGCGGCTATGGCAAGGCCGACAATCCCGACCAGCGCGTCCCCGTCGAGGGCCGACCGCACGATCTCGGCCATGGCGATGTCGTGATCGCCGCGATTACCAGCTGCACCAACACCTCGAACCCCAATGTGCTGGTCGCCGCCGGCCTCGTCGCCCGCAAGGCAAACGCGCTCGGCCTCAAGACCAAGCCCTGGGTCAAGACGAGCTTCGCCCCCGGCTCGCAGGTCGTGACCGACTATTTCGACAAGGTGGGCCTCTCGGCCGACATGGACGCGCTGGGCTTCAACCTCGTCGGCTATGGCTGCACCACCTGCATCGGCAATTCCGGCCCGCTTCCCGAGCCGATCTCGGCCGCCATCAACTCGAACGATCTCGTCGCCGTCTCGGTGCTGTCGGGCAACCGCAACTTCGAGGGCCGCGTCTCGCCTGACGTCAAGGCCAATTATCTCGCCTCGCCGCCGCTCGTCGTCGCCTATGCGCTGGCCGGCACCATCCGCTCCGATATCCTCGAAACCCCGCTCGGCCACCGTCCCGACGGGTCGCCCATCCACCTGAAGGACATCTGGCCCAGCAACGCCGAAGTCGCCGACATGGTGCAGAAGGCCGTGACCCCCGACATGTTCCGCGCCCGCTATGCGGACGTGTTCAAGGGCGACAGCCACTGGCAGGCGATCCGCGTCTCCGGCGGGGACACCTACCGCTGGAACCCCAGCTCCACCTATGTCCAGAACCCGCCCTACTTCGAGGGCCTCACCATGGTGCCGAGCCCCGTCACCGACATCGTGAACGCCCGTGCCCTCGCGCTTCTGGGCGACTCCATCACCACCGACCACATCTCGCCCGCCGGCTCGATCAAGCTCGACAGCCCGGCCGGCAGATATCTCACCGAGCGCCAGGTCCCGCGTGACCAGTTCAACAGCTATGGCGCGCGCCGGGGCAATCACGAGGTGATGATGCGTGGCACCTTCGCCAACATCCGCATCAAGAACCGCCTCGCTCCCGGCACCGAGGGCGGTGTCACCACCTACCTGCCCACCGGCGAGGTCATGCCCATCTACGACGCGGCCATGCGCTACCAGGCCGACGGCACGCCGCTCGTCATCCTGGCGGGGCGCGAATATGGAACCGGCTCCAGCCGGGACTGGGCCGCGAAGGGAACCCGGCTACTCGGCGTGCGCGCCGTCATCGCCCAGAGCTTCGAGCGGATCCACCGCTCCAACCTCGTCGGCATGGGCGTGCTGCCGCTCCAGTTCGCTGACGACCAGTCGGCCGAAAGCCTCGGCCTCACGGGTGCCGAGCACTTCACCATCGAGGGCCTCGGCGCGCTTGCGCCGCGCCAGGTGATGACGGTTCGCTACACCCGGCCCGACGGCAGCGGCGGCAGCTTCGAGGCCTTGAGCCGGATCGACACGCTGAACGAGGTCGACTATTTCAACGCCGGCGGAATCCTGCCCTACGTGCTGCGCCGGCTCGCCGCCGCCTGAGGCCGGCAAGGCGGGCGGCCGAACCATGCGCGCGCGCCCGCCCCCTGCCCTTTGCCGCTGACCCGCCGCCCGGTCTCGGTCGCCGCCTCGGCGCGCTGGCCGCCGTGGCGCTCGTCCACCTGGGGCTCGGCCTGCTGCTCCTCAGCCTCGCGCCCCGGATCGCCGGCAGGCCAGTCGAAAGCCTGATCGCGGTTGCCGTGCCTGACGCGCGAAAGCCCGCTGACGATCCCGCGCCCGCCGAAGCGCCCGAGCCGGTGCTCGACCCGGTCCGACCCGACATCGCCGCGCCCGAGATCGAGACCGCACCACCCGAGCCCGTCCCGGCCCCGCCGCCGCCCGTCCAGCCCGAGCCGGCGCCTTCACCCACGCCCGCGCTGCCAGCGGCCGCGCCGCCGGCGCGCCCGCCGCGCGTCTTCGGCCCGCCCGACCTCCGCCCCCGGGGCGCGGCCGACCCCTTCGCCGACAGCGAGCGCGTCGGCACCGCGCCCGGCGGCGAGCCCCTCTATGCCGCGCGCTGGGTGCGCGAGCCGCTCGACAGCGAGCTTCGCGGCTTCCTGTCCACCGCGACCGGCCCGGGCTGGGGGCTGATCGCCTGCCGAACCGCGCCGGGCAACCGGGTGGAGGATTGCGTCATGCTCGACGAATCGCCCCCCGGCTCGCGGATCGCGCGTGCGGTCCAGGCCGCCGCCTGGCAGTTCCTCGTCCACCCGCCCCGGGTTGGCGGGAAGCCCCAGATCGGCGAATGGGTGCGAATCCGGATCGACTATGGATTGAAGCCCGATGGCCGTGCCCGCTGACCCCCTGCTCCTTGCGATCGAAGCCGCCGGCTGGATCGGCGCGCTCCTGATTCTTGCCGCCTATGGCCTCGTCTCGTCCGGCCGGCTCGATCCCCGGCAGCGCACCTTCCAGTGGATGAACCTCGCAGGGGCTGCCGGCTTCGTCGTCAATTCCGGCTGGCATGGCGCCTGGCCATCGGCCATCCTCAACATCATCTGGATCGGGATTGCAGCCACCACCCTCATCCGAATCGAGGCGCCCCGTGCCTAGGCCGATCGCACACGGGCCCGAGCGGCACGCCGTCGGCCGGATCGGCTGGCTGCGCGCGGCCGTGCTGGGCGCCAATGACGGGATCGTCTCGACGGCGAGCCTGGTGATCGGGGTCGCCGCGGCCGGCGCGGGCCGTCCCGAGATCCTCCTCGCCGGCCTCGCCGGCCTCACCGCAGGCGCCATGTCGATGGCCGCCGGCGAATATGTGTCCGTCAGCTCCCAGTCCGACACCGAGCGGGCCGACCTCGCCCGCGAATCGCGCGAGCTTGCCACCCAGCCCGAAGCCGAGGAGGCCGAGCTGGCCGCCATCTACCGGGCGCGCGGCCTCGATCCAGAGACAGCCCGCCTCGTCGCCCGCCAGCTGATGGCCCATGATGCGCTCGGCGCCCACGCGCGTGACGAGCTTGGCCTCACCGAAACCGCGGCCGCCCGGCCGCTCCAGGCCGCCGCCGCCTCGGCCGCCACCTTCTCGGCAGGCGCCGCGCTGCCGCTCCTTGCCGTGCTGCTCTCCCCGGCGTCCGCAATCGTCCCCGTGGTCGCCGCCAGCGCGCTCGCCAGCCTGATGCTGCTCGGCTGGCTCGGCGCGCGGGCCGGCGCGGCCCCGGTGATCCCGTCGGTCGCCCGGGTCGCCTTCTGGGGGGCGGCCGCCATGGCCGTCACCGCGCTCGTCGGCCGGCTGTTCGGAACCACCGTCGCCTGAGGTCAGACCGTCGCCACGAAGCGCGCAATCGCCGCCGCCAGCTTCGGCCGCACCGCATCATGAAACAGCCAGTGGCCCACGCCGGGCCATTCCTCATAGTCCACCCGGGCGCCGGCCGCCGCCAGCAGCCGCGCCGTCTTCCTCGAGACGGCGGGCGGCACGATCCGGTCATCGAGCCCGGTCACCACCAGCGCCGGCCGAGTCAGCCGGCCATAGTCCACCCGCGAGCCCCGCGTGCCATCGCTCCAGGGCATGGCGATCTGCCGCAGCACCCGGCCCGAGTCCCAGGTCAGCTCGGCGAGCGCCGGCCGCGCCTCCTCCTCGGGCACGCCATTGAACACCCCGGCGCGCGCCGATTGCGCATCCAGAAGCGTCGGCCCCCGCCAGAAGCCCCAGCGCCTGGTGATCGGCCACATGGTGCGCACCGCCTCCCAGCTCAGCGCCTGGGCCTGGGCCGACGGCGCCGTCGACAGCAGCACGAGGCCCCGGTGCGCGATCCGGCAGGCGAGCAGCTGCGCCAGCAGCCCGCCCATCGAATGGCCCAGGATCACCGGCGGCTCGTCCAGCACGGCTGCGTCGCGCTCCAGCGCCGCCACATAGTCGGCAAGCCCGAGCCCCGAGAGCAGCGCCGGCGCGGCGGCGCCCGGCGGCACGTCATGGCCCGGCAGCGTCACGGCCGCGCTGCGAATTCCGGCTGCCTCCAGCTCGTCGCGAAGCGTCGCGAAGGTGGAAGGCCGGCTCCACATGCCGTGGATCAGGAACAGCGGCGGCAGGCTCAACGCACCACCCCGGCCGCCGCGAGCGCCGCCAGCGTCACGATGTCGGACGCGCCCGAAGTCATCGGCACCACCTGCACGGGGCGCGCCATGTTCATCAGCACCGGCCCGATCACCCGGCCGCTGCCCAGCTCCTTCAGCAGCTTGGCGGCGATATTGGCCGATTGCAGCCCCGGCATCACCAGCACGTTCGCCGGCCCCGTCAGGCGGGTGAAGGGATAGACGGCGGTCATCGCCCGGTTGAGTGCGACATCGACCGAGATCTCGCCCTCATATTCGAACCCCGGGTTCATCTCGTCGAGGATCTGCACCGCCTCGTGCAGCGCCCCCAGATACTCGCCCGGCGGGGTTCCGAAGTTGGAGTAGGAGAGGAAGGCGACCCTGGGCTCCAGCCCGATCCGCCGCGCCGCGCCCGCCGTCTTCACGGCAATGTCGGCCAGCTGCGCGCCGGTCGGCCGCTCGGTCACCGCCGTGTCGGCGATCAGGATGGTGCCTGCCCGGCCGGCGAATATGTGAAAACCGAAGGGCGTCGTTCCCTCCACGGGGTCGAGCACGAGGCGCACCTGCCCCATCACCTGGTGGAAGTGGCGCGTCGCGCCCGAGACCATGGCGTCGGCCTCGCCCATCTCCACCATGAGGGCGGCGAAGATGTTGCGCTCGTTGTTGACCATCCGCTGCACGTCGCGCCTCAGGTAGCCGCGCCGCTGCAGCCGGGCGTAGAGCCGCTCCACCATCTCGGGCACCAGCGGCGAGTTGGCGCTGTTGTGGATCGGGTAGCTCTCGATGTCGCTCACCCCGATCCGCTGGAAGGCCTCGCGGATCGGCTCCTCGCGGCCCACCAGTACCGGCTCGCCATAGCCCGACGCCCGGAAGGAGACGGCGGCGCGCAGCACCACCTCCTGCTCGCCCTCGGCGAACACCACCCGCGCCGGCCGGGCGCGGGCCTTCTCGAAGCTTGCGGCGAGCGTCGAGGCGGTCGGGTTCAGCCGCGCCCTGAGCTCCAGCCGATAGGCCTCCATGTCGAGGATGGGCCGCGTCGCCACCCCTGAGTCCATCGCTGCTTGCGCCACCGCCATGGGCACCCGCTCGATGAGGCGCGGATCGAAGGGGGCGGGAATGATGTAGTCCGGCCCGAACACCTGCGCCCCGCCATAGGCGGCCGCCACCTCGTCGGGCACCGCCTCGCGAGCCAGCTCGGCCAAAGCGCGGGCGGCGGCGATCTTCATCGCCTCGTTGATCTTGGTCGCCCGCACGTCCAGCGCGCCCCGGAAGATATAGGGGAACCCCAGCACATTGTTGACCTGGTTGGGATAGTCCGACCGCCCCGTCGCCACGATCGCATCCGGCCGAACCGCCTTCGCCGCCTCGGGCGTGATCTCGGGGTCGGGGTTCGCCATGGCGAAGATGATCGGCCGGGGCGCCATCGATTCCACCATCGCCTGCGAGACCGCGCCCTCCACCGACAGCCCCAGGAACACGTCGGCGCCCACCATCGCCTCGGCGAGCGTCCGCGCCTCGGTCGCGACGGCGTGCGCCGCCTTCCACTGGTTCATGCCCTCGGTCCGGCCCGTCCAGATCACCCCCTTGCTGTCGCACAGGATCACATGGTCGGCCGGCACCCCCATCGCCTTCAGCAGCTCGGTGCAGGCGATCGAGGCCGCGCCCGCCCCGTTCACCACCACCTTCACCTCGCGGATGTCCCGCCCGGTCAGGTGCAGCGCGTTCAGCACGCCGGCGGCCGCGATGATCGCAGTGCCATGCTGGTCGTCGTGGAACACCGGGATGTTCATCCGGGCGCGAAGCTCATCCTCGATGATGAAGCATTCCGGCGCCTTGATGTCCTCGAGGTTGATGCCCCCGAAGCTCGGCTCCATCAGCTCGACGGCCTCGATGAACCGGGTCACATCCTCGGTCTTCAGCTCGATGTCGATCGAATCCACGTCGGCGAAGCGCTTGAACAGGACGGCCTTGCCTTCCATCACCGGCTTGGAGGCGAGCGCCCCCAGATTGCCCAGACCCAGGATCGCCGTCCCGTTGGAGATCACCGCCACCAGATTGCCCTTGGCGGTATAGTCATAGGCGGTCGCCGGATCCTCGGCGATGGCGCGAACCGGCACGGCCACGCCCGGCGAGTAGGCGAGGCTCAGGTCGCGCTGGGTCGCCATCGGCTTGGTGGCGACGATCTCCAGCTTCCCCGGCCGCTTCGCCGAATGGAACAGCAGCGCCTCCCGGTCGGAGAAGATCGGGCGGCCGCCCGCGTCGTCGCTCATGCACCCTCGCTCTTGTCTTGTCCCGCCCGGGGCGGTGATAGGCGTGTCCGATGGCCGGGGCAACGATGGCGGCAGGTGTCACGCCGATGATGGCGCAGTATCTCGGCCTCAAGGCCGAGGTGCCAGACGCCCTGCTGCTGTTCCGGATGGGCGACTTCTACGAGCTGTTCCTGGAGGACGCCGCCGTTGCGGCCGCCGCGCTCGACATCGCGCTCACCCACCGCGGCGAGCATCTCGGCCAGCCGCTTCCCATGTGCGGCGTCCCCGTCCACTCGCACGAGGCCTATGTCGCCCGCCTCGTCCGGGCCGGCCACGCGGTCGCGATCGCCGAGCAGACCGAGGATCCCGCCGCCGCCCGCAGGCGCGGCTCCAAGGCGATCGTTGCGCGGGCGATCGTGCGCGTCATCACGCCGGGCACCCTCACCGAGGAACGCCTGCTCGAGGGGCGCCGCGCCAACTGGCTGCTCGCCACCTTCCCCGCCCCCGACGCACTCGGGCTGGCCTGGGCCGACATCTCGACGGGCGATCTCCATCTCGCCGCCATCCCGCCCGCGGCGCTCCCCGACATGCTCGCCCGCCTGCAGCCGTCCGAGACGCTCTGGCCCGAAGGCGCCGCCCCGGCCGGCGCCACCGCCTTGCCCGAACGCGCCTTCGACAGCCGCTCGGCCGCAGCCGACCTCGCCCGCCGCCTCGGAGTCGCCACCCTCGACGGCTTCGGCGCCTTCCCCCGCGCCGCGCTCGCCGCGCTCGGCGGCCTCCTCCACCATCTAAACCGAACCGCCCGCGGCGCGCCCGTCCTGCTTCGCCCGCCGCGTGCCGAACCCGCCGGCGGCACGCTTGCGATCGACGCCGCCACCCGTCGCAGCCTCGAGCTGACCGAGGGCCCGGCCAGCCTGCTCGCCACCATCGACCGCACCGTCACCGCGGCTGGCGGCCGTCGCCTCGCCGCCGAGCTTGCAAGCCCCCTTCTCGACCGCGCCGCGATCGAATCCCGGCTCGATCTCGTCCAGTGGTTCGTCGCGGATCCGGGCCTGCGCCACGACACGCGCGAGACGCTTCGCCGCGCGCCCGACATCGCGCGCGCGCTCGGGCGCCTGGCGGCCGGCCGCGGCACCCCGCGCGATCTTGCCGCCCTGCGCGATGGCCTCGCCGCCGCCGCCACGCTCGCCGCCCGGCTTGATGAAGCCGCGCGCGCCGGTGCGCCGGCCGCGCTCCAGCCGATCCGGGCCGCGCTCGCCCCCCCCGGCCGCCTTGCCGCCGATCTCACCGAGGCGCTGGTCGAAAGCCCCCCGGCCGACAGGCGCGACGGCGGCGTCATCGCCCCCGGCCACGATCCCGCGCTCGATGGGCTTCGCGCGCTCACGGCCGACAGCCGATCGGCGCTCGCCGCGCTGGAAGCGACGCTGCGCGCCGACACCGGCCTCCCCCAGCTCCGGGTGCGCCACAACAATGTGATCGGCTACCATGTCGAGGTGCCCAGCCGTCACGGCGAGGCGCTCCTCGCCAATCCCGCCTTCGTCCACCGCCAGACGCTCGGCTCGGCGATGCGCTTCGACACCGCCCCCTTGCGCGATCTCGCCGCCCGGATCCTCACGGCCGAGGCCGATGCGCTCGCGCTCGAGGCCGCCCATGTCGAGCGGCTGACGGCCGCCGCACTCGCCGAGGCTCGCCCACTGGGCGAACTGGCCGACGCGCTGTCGGCGCTCGACCGTTCGGCCGCATTTGCCGAACTGGCCGCCGACTCGGGCTGGGTCCGCCCCGAACTCACCGACGGCATGGATTTCCACGTGACGGCCGGCCGCCACCCGGTCGTCGAGGCTGCCCGCGCGCGCGAGGGCGCGGCCTTCGTCCCCAACGACTGTGTGCTCGAGGGCGAGGCCCGCGTCTGGCTCGTGTCCGGGCCCAACATGGGCGGCAAGTCCACCTTCCTCAGGCAGAATGCGCTGATCGCCATCCTCGCCCAGGCCGGCAGCTTCGTGCCGGCGGCCGCCGCGCGCCTCGGCCTCGTCGATCGGCTCTACAGCCGGGTCGGTGCGTCCGACAGCCTCGCCGAGGGCCGATCCACCTTCATGGTCGAGATGGTCGAGACGGCTGCCATCCTCAATGGCGCGACGGCCCGCTCGCTGCTGCTGCTCGACGAGGTCGGCCGCGGCACGGCGACCTGGGATGGCCTCGCGCTCGCCTGGGCCATTCTCGAGGCCATCCACGATCGCATCGGCGCGCGCTGCCTGTTCGCCACCCACTATCATGAACTGGCCGGCCTCGCCGGCCGCCTCCGGGGGCTTGCGCTCCGTTCGCTGGGCGCGCGGCAGTGGAAGGGCGATCTCGTCTTCCTCCACCAGGTGGAAGCGGGCGCCGCGCCCGGCAGCTTCGGCCTCGATGTCGCGCGCCTCGCCGGGGTCCCTGCCGACGTGCTCGCCCGCGCCGCCGAGATCCTCGCCCGCCTCGAAACGGGCGACGCCGGCGGCCGCGCCCGCGCAGCCCTTGCCGACCTGCCATTGTTCGCCGCCGCACCTGCCCCCGCCGCGCCGCCACCCGCGGCCGACCGCCTTCGCGCCCGCCTCGCCGGGATCCAGCCCGACGGCCTCACGCCGCGCGCCGCGCTCGACCTCCTCTACGAGCTCAAGGATCTCGCCGACGACCGCGGCTGACCGGCTTGCGGCCCGGCCCCTCGCCCGGCATCAGGAAGCCATGCGGGTTCTCGCACTCCTTCTTCTCCTGCTCGCCGCCCCGCTTGCCGCGCAGCAGGTGCCAGCACCGGCCTCATCGCCCGCGCCCAGCTTCACGCCCGCGCTCGCCGCCGAGACGCTCGAAGCCGTCCGCGCGGCCTCGGCCGAGGGTCTCGACCCCAGCGACTATGGCGAGGCCCGGCTTGCTGCCGCGCTGGCAGGCACAGACGCGGCCGCCATCGATGCGGCCGCCCGCGCAAGCTGGCTCGCGCTCGCGCGCGATTACGCCGCCGGCCGCACGCCCGAGGCCGCGCGCCGCGGCTGGCGCGGCCCCGGCCCGCGCGCCGATGAGGCCTTTCTCGCCGGTCGTCTGTCTGCCGCGCTGGCTGCCGCCAGCCCCCGCGCCCATCTCGAGGGGCTGCTTCCCACCCATCCCGATTATGCCGCCCTCAGGGCCGCGCTGGCCGCCGCGACGGCCGCCGACCGGCCGCTCATCCGCGCCAATCTCGATCGCTGGCGCTGGTTCCCCCGCCAGCCGGGCGAGCGCTACCTCCTCGTCAACATCCCCGCCTTCGAGCTGAAGCTGGTCGAAGGCGGCCAGACGCTTGCCACCCATCGCGTCATCGTCGGCAAGCCCGCCACGCCGACGCTTTCCTTCTCGACGGTTGCCACCGGCGTCATCCTCAACCCCAAATGGGTCGTGCCGCGCTCGATCATCGCCGAATCGGTCGGCGCCCTCATCGCCCGCAGCCCGGCCGCGGCGCGCGCCCGCGGCTACCGCTGGACGGGCAGCGGCCCCACGCTCTCGGTCGTGCAGGGGCCCGGGCCCACCAATTCGCTCGGGCAGGTGAAGCTCGACATGCCCAACCCGCACAGCATCTTCATCCATGACACGCCGGCCAGGGCCCTGTTCGATCGCCAGAGCCGGGCCTTCAGCCATGGCTGCATCCGCACCGACAAGGCGCTCGATCTTGCCGCCCGACTGCTCGCCGATGTGCCGGGCCTGTCGCGTCCCGCCCTCGATTCGATGGTCGCGACCGGCCAGACGCAGCGCGTGGCGCTGTCGCGGCAGGTCCCCGTCCACATCGTCTATCTGACGGCCACCCCCGGCCCCGGCGGCACCATCCGCCGCCTGCCCGATCTCTACGGCCGGGATGCCGCCGTCATCTCGGCGCTGGGCCCCGGCCCCGCGCTGCGCACGTCCGAACGAACGGCCGAAGCCGGGGCCGAAGCCGGCTGCTACGCGGAAATGCCGAACCGTCCGGCATAGAGCAGCCGGCCCGGCCCCAGCCGTGCCAGCACCTCATCGAGGCTGCCATTGGTCTCGTCGAAGGCGAAGCAGCCCTCCGACCGGCCGATCTTGCCATGCTGGCGCACCAGCGCGTCGCTCACATACCAGGCGCCGTGGATCACGATGGCGCGCGCCTCGGCATTGCTGTTCGCGGGATCGAGCCCCACGAGCCGCTGCGACCGGCCATGCTTGCCCACATAGGGGGCGCCCGTCAGATAGCCACCGTCCGACGAGGCGTTGGAGCCCGGCTCGTTCGAGAATCGCTCCAGCCAGCCGGAATGGCGCGGGTCGGATCCCCGCCCGTGCGAGACAAGATGCGCGCTCGCCCGGCCGCTGCCCACGTCCACCAGCCAGAAGCGGGGCTGGCGCGAGGGATGGGCGAAATCCGCAATCCCCACCACGTCGCGGTGCGCGATCCGCTCGCCATGCCGGCCGAGCCCCTCGCGCACCACCTCGGAGAGGCTCCGCCCGCGCGCCAGCGCCGGCGCCGCCACCGCCGCAAGCGCGCCGCCCAGAACGGCGCGGCGCGACCATCCATTCCCGATGCGGCCCGTCATTGGCCGCGAGCCGGCCATCGCCGGGGCAGCCTCGTCAACGCCCGCGCGACGGGCCGGTCATCCGCATCGACGAGTGGAGAAAATGGTGCCCGGGGGCAGGATCGAACTGCCGACACTACGATTTTCAGTCGTATGCTCTACCAACTGAGCTACCCAGGCACGGGAGGCGGCGCCTAGCGCGATTCCGCCGGCCCGGTCAACCGTCGCCGTCGCCCTCGCCGGCCGGTGGCCCCGGCACCACATAGCGCTCGTCCAGCCAGGCGATCAGGTCGCGGTCGCGGCAGACGGCCGAGCAGAAGGGCGCATGCGCGTTGGTCGCCGGCCTGCCGCACACGGGGCAGGGGCGGGCGTCAGGGCGCGACGGTCTCGACATGGCCTTCTCCTGCCCCGGCGTCTGCCACCATGTCCACCCGGCGCCCCGTCTGCCGCGCCAGCGCCGCCACCAGGTGCGGCCGCGCCGCGATCCAGCGCGCCACCTCCGGCCGCGCCACCAGTCTGAGGTCGCCGGGCCGGCTCGCCCGTCGGGCTTCGGCCAGAAGCTCGATCGCGGCGCTCGCGTCGCGCTCCAGCCGCGCTCGCTCAAGGATCGAGGGGCCGGTCCGCGGCCGCACCAGCTGCATCAGCCCGAAGCCGTTGATCGCCGTCCGCTCGAAGGGCAGATCGCCCATCGCCCGGTCGAAGGCTTCGCCCAGCGCCGCCCGCCCGGCCCGGTCGGGCACATGCGCGAGATCGATCACCACCGATCCGCCCAGCCCCCACAGCCGAACGGCCCCGGCAAGGCCTTCCAGCGCCTCGGCCGCCAGCGTCGGGCCGTCGCCGTCCACATCCACTGCGGTGAAGGCCGGGGTCGGCGTGAAGGTCAGCGCGCCCGAAGGCAGCGCCCAGCGCCCCAGCTCGGCCGCCTCGAAGGCCTCTGCCCAGGCCGCCGCAAGCGCCTCGGGCCAGCCTTCCGTCACGCGATGCCCCGCCGCGCCGAGCCGAGCCGCCAGGTCGCCCGCCGGCCGTGCGTCGCCCGCCACGGCGCGCGCCTTCGCCAGCCGGTCGCGCCCCGGCTCGCGCCACGCCGCCCGCCGGATCTCGACCAGCCGCGTCATCCCCTCGGTCGCGCCCGGCGGCCAGGGTTCCACCAGCAGCTGCTCGCCGGCACCCGTCTCGGCAATCCCCCGCCCGCCCAGCCGCCTCAGCAGCCGCGCCTCGACTCGCGCGCCGGCCGGCAGGCCATCGCCATCGCGCTCGATCCACATCGCCCCGAGGCGCCCGGCGCCGAAGGCGGCCGCGCGTGTCTCGCCAAGCCGCCGTTCGAGGAAGACGTCAGCCAAGGAGGCCGGCGGCGCTCAGCAGCGCCCGCGTCTCGAACAGCGGCAGGCCCATCACGCCCGAGAAACTGCCCGACAGCCATTGCACATGCGCCTCGAACCGTCCCTGGATGGCATAGCCGCCGGCCTTGGCG
>JBKBUL010000091.1:0-4481 GCA_046290045.1 Sphingomonadaceae bacterium | reverse complement strand
GCTCGCCTGATCCTCACACCGCGTCGGTGGAGGTGACCACGAAGGTCTGCATGACCCCATCATCGTCGCGGATCGAGACATATTCACCGATCTGGAAGGCATGCTCGCCGAAGCGGAAGCCGGCCTCGTCGTCGTCCTCGGCCTCGGGGTCGTAGTCGAAGGTCCAGGTCGCCCCCTTCGGCCCGCCGGCCTTGCGCACCAGCAGGCCGTGCATGTCCGGTTCCCCGGCCCAGAAGCGGCGCACCTTGCACAGGTCGCGATGCGCCTTCCAGGCCTCCTGGTCGATGAAGCCCTCAGCCGTCAGGGGCGCCACGAACTCGTAGCCGTGCCGATTGGAACCTTCCGGATGCTCCTTCGAGCGCGCGAGATTGAGGCGGATGCGGTGAAAGCCACGGGGGAGCGTCGTCATGTCCGGCGTTTCCTTCGCATGGGGGGCTTGTTCTGACCCTTGATGCCTAGAGAAATGAGGTGGGCGGTTCGTTGATCGGCGTCAAGGCAGTCCCGCGGCGCGCACGGCCATCACAGCCACAAGCCCGGCCGCCAGGGCCGCGATGTCCCGCTTCAGCAGGACCATGCCCGCAGCCGCCACGGCAAGACCCACCCAGGCGCTGAGGCCCCCGCGTGCCGCCAGCGGCACGACGGTGGCCACGATGATGGTGCCGGGCAGGGCGTCGAGGCAGGCCCGCACGAAGGGGGTCAGCGGCACCCGCTCCATGATCCAGTAGCCGGCCATGCGCACCAGCCAGGTGGCTGCCGCCATGCCGAGGATCGCCAGCCAGGGCAGTGCCGTCTCAGCCGCGCTCACGCATCAACCCCGCGGCGATGGAGCCGGCGAGGGCGCCGGAGACAATGAACCAGTAACCCTCGACCAGCTGGGCCGTGGCGAGCGCCACCGCCGCCGCCACCGGCCAGGCCAGCCGGTCGCGCTTCAGGCGGAACACCCCCACCGCCATGGCCGTGAACACGATGGGCATCACCATGTCGATGGCGAAGCGGCGCGGATCGGTGAGCATGTGGCCGACGAGGTGCCCGGGCACGGTGGCCAGCGTCCAGACGATCCAGAGGAACACCCCGGCGCCGACGAACACGCCAACATCATTGCCGCCGCCCGCCTGATGGCGTGAGGCGATGATGAAGTTGGAATCGGTCAGCGTGGCGAGGCCGAGCCAGGCCGGCCCCCGCGGCGCCCGCGCCAGCCAGGGCTGGAGCGCGGCACCCATCAGCACGAAGCGCAGGTTCACCGCCATGGTCACCACCACCATGGCGGCGATGGCGGCTGGCGTGAAGTGTTGCGGCCAGAGCTGGAGCGCGAGCAGCTGCGAAGCCCCGGCATAGACACTCGCGCTCATCAGCACGGCCTGGCCGAGTGTCAGTCCCTTCTCGGCGGAGGCTGCGCCCACGGCCGCGGCAAAGACCAGGACACCGGGCAGCATGGCTACGCTCATCCGCGCGCCTTCGATCGTGCCGGTAAGGGTGAAGACAACGCCCGAAGGGGCCGTTCCAGGTTGCATGGTCGAGGCTTGCCCCGGGAAGAGCCCTCCGTCCAGTGCCTCCGCCGCAGGGGCGGCGCGCGCCGGGCGCGGGCCGTTCAGGCCTCGAGCGTCTTGCGGTAGCAGAACTCCCAGCTGGCGCTGGCATCGGCCAGGTAGCGCGTCACCGGCTGGCGGACGAAGCCGAGCTTCTCGTAGAACCGGTGGCCGCGCACGAAGCGGGTATCGGTCCACAGCACGATGCCGCTTGCGCCGAAGCCGCGCGCCAGCGTCTCGCCTTGCGCGTAGAGCCTTTGGGCAAGGCCCGAGCCGCGCGCGGCGCGATCGACATAGACCTTGAACAGCTCGGCAAGACCGGGGACCAGCGTCGGCGTGGCGGCCAGCGAGCCGATGATGGCTCCATTTCGCTCGGCAACAAACAGCCGCCCGCCCCGCGCGGCATAGTGGCTGGCCGGCGCGGCCAGTTCGGGAAACTCCGCGTCGATGAACAGGCAGCCGGGATAGTCGGCGAAGGAGCGGGCGATCAGCGCCGCGAGGGCCGGGCCGTCGTCGTCGCGGGCCGGGCGGATCATCGCTGCGGCCTGGGCCTCCGGGGCGGTCATGCGGGACCCTTCGCGGCACTGTCGATGATGGCGAGCGCCTCGCGCGGCGGCAGCGGCGCGGCCGGCCAGCGGGCCGGCTCGCCGATGGCCCGGTCCAGGAGGCGGCGGTATTCGGCGCGTGACACCTCGACCGCACCAAGCGAGCGCAGGTGATCGGTGACGAACTGGGTGTCGAGCAGCCGGTAGCCGCCCTGGATCAGGGCGGCGACCAGATGGACCAGGGCCACCTTCGAGGCGTCCCGGGCCCGGTGGAACATGCTCTCGCCGAAGAAGGCCCCGCCGAGGCTGACCCCATAGAGACCTCCGGCAAGCTGCCCGCCCTCCCAGGCCTCCACCGTGTGGCAATGGCCGATCCTGAACAGGGCGCCGTAGAGGCGGCGGATGCGGCCATTGATCCAGGTGGTGCCGCGGCCCTCGCCCGGCGCGGCACAGGCGGCAATCACGGCCTCGAAATCATGGTCGAAGCGGATCTCGAACCGGCCGGACCTGACGGTGCGCGCCAGGCGCGAGGCGACCTTGAGCCCGTCCAGCGGGATGATGCCGCGCCGCTGCGGCTCCACCCAGTAGAGGCCGGGATCGTCCGCGCTCTCGGACATCGGAAATATGCCGCAGGCATAGGCGCGCAGCAGCACCTCCGGCGTGATGGCATCCGCAGGGTCGTCGAGGTGACGGCTCATGAACCAAGACTAGCGCCAGCCCGGGCGTCGGGCCAGCGGGTCGCCGCACCGGAGCACAGGCTGCCGACAGGCGGCTGGCAGCAGGGGCCTCGCGTCCCTGAGCGCAAGATGATTATTGACAATAACGATTAGCGAAGGTCACCATTCGGGCCTTCGAGGGGTCCCCCATGGCCGCGCCCAGCCTCGCTCCTGTCTTCTCCATCGCCGCCGAGGTGGCGCCTGCCATCGAGGTCGGCCCGACGCCGGCCGGCGAACGGCGGCTTATCCCGATCCTCGGCGGGCGGGTCACCGGCCCGCGCCTTTCCGGCACCATCCTGCCCGGCGGCATCGACTACCAGTCGATCCGCGACGAGGGCCTCGCCGACATCCACGCCCGCTATGTGATCGAGACGGAGGCGGGCCAGCGCGTCTATGTCGAGAACACCGGCATCCGGCGCGGTCCCCCCGAACTGATCGCCCGCCTGAAGCGCGGCGAGCCGGTCGACCCAAGCCTCATCTATTTCCGCACCGTGCCGCGCTTCGAGACCGGCGCGCCGGAGCTGTCCTGGCTGATGCGCTCGATCTTCGTTTGCGCCGGAACGCGGCTGCCGGACCGGGTGCTGCTCGACATCTTCGAGGTGGGGTGAACCGACGGGAGCGGGCCTTGCGGCAGCCCGGGTGACAACCATGCCGCCGGGAGGAAACGAGAACCATGACCCTGTCGAAACGGATGATCCTGGCGGCCCTGGCCGCCGGCGCGGGCCTTGGCGTGGCCGCGGGGCCGCTCGCCGCCCAGGGCCTGCCGCAGCGCCCCATCACGCTCTTGGTCGGCTTTGCCGGCGGCACCGCGCCGGACACGCTGGCGCGCATTCTGGCTGACGCCATGCAGCGCACGGCCAATGTCTCGGTCGTGGTGGAGAACGTGCCGGGCGCCGGCGGCCAGGTCGCCTCCGGCCGGGCCGCGCGCGCGCCCGCCGACGGCACCACGCTGCTGCTTGGCGAGGTCGGCTCGGTGGCCATCGCGCCCTTCGCCTTCACCTCGCTCCCCTATGATCCCGCCCGCGACTTCACCTATGTCTCGGAGGTCGCGCGCACCCATTTCGCCTT
Source organism: Sphingomonadaceae bacterium (assembly GCA_046290045.1). GTDB lineage: Bacteria > Pseudomonadota > Alphaproteobacteria > Sphingomonadales > Sphingomonadaceae > Sandaracinobacteroides. The sequence goes on along the minus strand of JBKBUL010000091.1, from coordinate 626 downwards.
CGTGGTGCCGGCCAGCGGACCGGCCACGCTCGGGGCCTTCATCGCCCAGGCGAAACAGGCCGAGCGCACGCTGCTCGGCACCTTCGGCGTCACCAGCCCCGGCCACATCGCCGCCGAACTGTTCGGCCAGAGCGCCGGCTTCCGCATGCAGCCGGTCCATTACCGGGCGGTCGCCGACGGCATCGGCGACATCGCCGGCGCGCGCACGGCCGGCGCCTTCCTGTCGATCCCGCTGGCGGCGGCACAGGCGCGCTCCGGCGGCATCCGCGCGCTGGTCCAGACCGGCGCCAGCCGTTCGCCCATGCTGCCCGACGTGCCGACCGTGGCCGAGGCCGGCGTGCCGGATCTCGCCATGGCCTCCTGGTTCGTGCTGATGGTGCCGGCGGCAACCCCCGCCCCGCTGGTCGAGGCGCTGAACCGCGCGGCAGTCGTCGCCATGCGCGATCCGGCGGCCCTCGAGCGCCTGCGCGGCGCCGGCTTCGAAGAGGTCGGCTCCAGCCTCGAGGAGGTCCGCGCCATGGTCGCCCGCGAGCGCGACCGCTGGAAGCCGGTGATCGAGCGCGCCGGCATCCGCATCAGCAACTGACGCGTCGGGGGCGGCGGGGCGGTCCGCCGGGGCCGCCCCG
>JBKBUL010000021.1:0-30039 GCA_046290045.1 Sphingomonadaceae bacterium | reverse complement strand
GGCGGCCGCCGCCAGCCGCTCATTGTCGATGTCGGCCAGCATCACCTGCGCGCCGTCGCGCCTCAGCGCGCGTGCCGCCGCCAGCCCGATCCCGCCGGCCGCCCCGGTCACCAGCGCCACATGGCCTTCGAGCATCCCGTCCCTCCCTCAGCGCGCGAGGATCGCGACCGCCGACACGCCCGGCGCGCCATAGACATGGGAATAGGCCGTTCGCGCGCCTTCGACCTGCCGCGCGCCGGCGCGGCCGCGCAGCTGCGCGAGATTCTCATAGACCTGTCTCAGACCCGAGGCGCCGATCGGCTCGCCGCACGCAAGGCAGCCGCCATCGGTGTTGACCGGCAGCCGGCCGCCGATCCGGGTCACGCCCTCGGCCAGCCAGGCCTCCTGCTCGCCGTCGGCACAGAAGCCATTCTCGGCCATGTGCATGATTTCCGCGCCCGACTCCGTGTCCTGGAGCTGCGCGACGTCGATGTCCCCGGGGCCGATCCCGGCGGCCTCGAAGGCAGCCCTCGAGGCAAGCGCCGTCGGCGACGGCCCGCGTGTCAGGTCGAGGCTCGGCGAGAAGACCTCGAAGCTGCCCGGCGGCCGCGTCTTCACCGCAACCGCCTTCAGGGCCACCGCGTCGGCCCCCAGCTCGCGCGCCTTCCTGGCCGAGGCGAGCACCAGGGCGACGGCGCCCTCGGCCGGCGCGCAGAACATGAACTTGGTCAAGGGATCGTTCACCATCGGCGCCTCGAGGATCGCCTCGAGTGCGATCGGCTCGCGCCGCCACGCATGCTCGGCCAGCGCGCCATTGGCATAGGCCTTTTCGGCCACCAGCCCCAGCGTCCGCTGGCTGACCCCGAACTGCTCCATGTAGCGGCGGATCTTCAGCGCGAAGAACTGGGTGGTCAGCATCAGGCCCAGCTCCCCATACCAGTCGGGCAGGCCCCAGTCGGCCGGCTTCGGATCGAAGGCGCCGCGCGGATGCTTGTCGAAGCCGACGGCGAGCGCGAGATCGGCCTCGCCCGAGCGGATGGCCGCCGCCGCCGCCCACAGCGCCGAGCCACCGGTCGCGCACCCGTTGGCGACGTTGATGAAGGGAAGGCCGGTCAGGCCAAGCTCGGCCACCATCGTGTCGGCATTGCCGGCCGCCGAGGAGCCGCCGAAGGCCATCTGGATGTCGCCCCATTCGACCCCGGCGTCGGCCAGCGCGGCGCGCGCGGCCACCACGCCCTGCTGAAGCCCGGTCCGGCCCTCCGTCCGGCCGAAGCGGTGGATTCCGCCGCCGATGAGAAAGACGTCGCTCATGGCCGATCCTCCAGCGGCGCAAAGGCAAAGCTCGCCCGCCCGCCGAAATCCTCGACGACCAGCCGGCACGGCAGGCCGACCCTCAGCGAGTTGAAATCGAACCCGCTGAGGCGCGCCTCCACGATGCAGGCGCCCGGCAGCTCGACATAGGCAATCGCGAAGGGCTCGAAGTCGTCCGGCCCGGCATAGGGGGGGGACTTGGGGCGGAAGCGCTGCACCGTCCAGCTCCAGATCCGGCCCTCGCGCGGCAGCTCGACGGCCTCATATCGCTCGCGATCGGCCGGCAGGGGGAAGACAATCCGGCCGGTTGCACGCTCGCACCCGCCGATCAGCGCCGGGCCGGGCGCCAGCAGGTCGGGCGCGATCGCCTCCATCAGGCCGCCGCCGCGTAGCGCCGCGCGGCCATGCGCGGCTCGCCCCACAGGCGCGAGAGCAGCTGGATCCGCTTCAGCCCATGGCCGACGAGCAGCTCGTCGGTCACGCCCATGCCGCCGTGGAACTGCACGGCCTCGTGCGCGATGGCGCGCGCCGCCTCCCCCACATAGGCGAAGGCGGCGTCGATGGCGCGCGGCCGCTCGGCCGGGTCAGCGAGTGCCGCGCGATAGACCATCGAGCGCGCCTGCTCCAGCGCGACATAGGAATCCGTCAGCCGGTGCTGGATCACCTGGAAGCGGCCGAGCGGCTGGCCGAACTGTTCGCGCGCCTTCACATAGGCAAGCGTCGTCTCGAACAGCAGGCCGGCCAGGCCCAGCATCTCGGCCGAGGCCGACAGCCAGGCGATGCGGACCGCCTCGACGAGCGCGTCCAGCCCGGCGCCCGCGATCTCGCGGGCCGGGGCGTCGCGAAGGGTGAGTTCGGCGGCCAGCTGCCCGTCGGCGGCCCGCCAGCCGCGCCGCTCGACACCGGCTGCGCCGGCCTCCACCAGGAACAGGCCGATGCCCTCGGGCGCGCGCACGTCGCCCGACAGGCGGGCCGAGACGATCAGCCAGTCGGCCGCCATCCCCTGCCACACGGCGGCCTTCCCGCCCGACAGGCGCCAGCCGCCATCCGCCAGTCGCGCGCGCGTTTCCACATGGGCGAGATTGTAGCGGCCGGCGGCCTCGAGGACGGCAAGGGCCGGCAGCCTGTCCCCGCCGATCACCGGGCCGATGAAACCGGCCCGCTCAGCCGCGTCGGAGGCCTGCGCGAACAGCCGGGCGGCCGGCACCAGGCAATCGGTGAAGGGCTCGGTGGCCAGCGCGGCGCCGAGCGCCTCGGCAACCAGGATCGTCTCCACCGGGCCGCCGCCCAGCCCGCAATCGGCCTCGGCGAAGGGAAGCGCGGTCACGCCCAGCTCGGCAAGCCGCGCCCAGCCGGCGCGGTCGAAGCCGCCGGGGCAGGCCCGCTGCCGGCGCCGGCGCTCCATGTCGAGGCCGTGCGTCTCGCGCGCCGCCCGCTCGACCGCCGCCTTCAGCAGCGCCTGGTCCTCGGTCGGGTCGAAGTTCATGCCGCCTCGGTCACGGGGGCTGCCACGCGGAAGGTGATGGGCAGGGCCGACAGCCCGCGCAGCAGCATGTTGGGCTTCCAGTGGAGCGTGGCGCCGGGCGCCAGCGCGAAGCCCTCGAGCCGGTCCAGCAGCGCCTCGAAGGCGACGGCCAGTTCGCGGCGCGAGAGCATGTTGCCCACGCACATGTGGATCCCCCGCCCGAAGGCGAGATGGGTTCGCGCATTCTTCCGGTCGGGCCGGAAGGCATCCGGATCCTCATATTTGGCGGGGTCGCGGTTGGCCGCGGCGAAACGCACCATCAGCATGGTGCCGGCCTTCACGGGCACGCCGGCGATCTCGGTGTCGCGCTTCACCACCCGCCACAGCCCCGAGGTCGGGCTCTCGAGGCGCAGCATCTCCTCGACCATGTTGGGAATGAGGCTGCGATCGGCCCGCACCTGATCGAGCGCCTGCGGGTTCTCGATCAGCATCAGCAGCCCGCCCGCCAGCGTCGAGGTCGTCGTCTCGTTGCCGGCCACCATCAGCTGCTGCAGCACCGACATGATCTCGGCATCGTCGAGCGGCGTCTCGCCATCGACCGAGGCATGGACGAGATCGTTCAGCAGATCGTCGGTCGGCTGCGCGCGTCGCGCGTCGATCAGCGTCTTGGCATGCCGCTGGAACTCGACCACCTCGCGCGCGCACTCCAGCTCCCGCTCCCTGCCGATCATCTGCCCCAGCCGGTCGGCAAAGGCGTCCGACCAGCGCTTGACGGTCGCGACATCGGTCGAGCTTTCCATCCCGATCTCGGCGGCGATCACGGCGACGGGGAGCGGGATTGCGAAATCGGCCACGAAGTCGACCGTCCCGCCGGCCTGCTGCCTGGCGATCATGCCGTCGATCAGGCGATGGACGATCTCGCGAATTCGCCCCTCGATCGCGTCCACCCGCTTCATCGAGAAGGCGAGGTTCACCAGCTTGCGGAAGCGGGTGTGAACGGGCGGGTCGGCCGTCAGCAGCGTATCGACGGCCGGCCAGCCGGTGTCGAGGATGGCGGTCACCTCCGGGTCCTGGCTTCGCGCGCCGGCCAGCACCTGCCCGAAATCGTTGGAAAAGTCCTCGACCCGGCCGAGCGCTTCGGCGACCGCGTCATAGCCCGCCACATAGGTGATGGGCGTGCCGGGAATCGCGAAGGCCGGCGCCGTCCGGTGGACGGCGGCATAGAAGGCCCAGGGGTCGGACAGGACCTCGGGCGCGAACGGGTTTCCGGGCGGCTCGGCGGTCGCCATGGCGGCCTCCTCAGCGGGTCGAACTCGGCTCAACCTACGACCGCGACGCCCCCTGCCCGATTCGTGAAAGTGACAGGCTGCCGCGATGGCTAGGCATGATCGCCGTCAGGTCGCAGGGCGGGTTCCAGCCCCGGCCAGTCGAGATCCGTGATGGAAAACACATGGGTGTCCCGCACGAATCCGGTGTGCGTCACCTTGTGACGCCTGAGCACGCCGTCGCGGCTGGCCCCCAGCTTCAGCACGGCGGCCTGGCTGCGCAGGTTGCGCCCATCGACACGAAACTCCACCCGATGGAAGCCGGAGTCGAACAGCCAGCTCAGCAACAACCACTTCATGGTGCGGTTGATGGCCGTGCCGCGCGCCCAGGGGGCGAGATAGGTTCCACCTGCTTCCACCACGCCGGGGGCTCGCTCGTCCGGGAAGATGCCGGTGCAGCCGGCCAGCCGTCCGCCCGCCTCGACCGCCCAGAAGTGGCCGGCTGGCGCTGGATCCATGGCCCGCGCCCACCAGCTGTCGAAGCCATCCCCCAGCATCGAATAGCTGTAGATGTCCCAGATCGTCTGGTCCTCGGCGCAGGCCGCCCGCAGCGGCTCGCGGTGCCGCCGGTCGAGCGGCTCCAGCCGCACGTCGCCCGCCGCCAGGCGCGGCAGCTTCACCCGGCAGCCGGCGCCATCTGCGCCATCCATTGCCCGAGGTCGAAATAGTCGCGCCAGGCGGCGATGCGGCCATCGGCCACCTCGAAGATGCCCATGACGCGCAATTCCACCCAGCGCCCATCCTTCAGCCGGAACCGGTCGGTCCGCTCGTTCAGCACCTTGCCCCCGGCCGCCGCGCTGGCATGGACGATCCAGTCCATGGCATCGCAGGGGATCTGGGCGAAGACGGCGCGCACGGCCGCCGGGCCCGTCACCGGGGCCATGGGGATGTTGTGATAGACGACATCCTCGGCCAGCAGCGCGAAGGCGCCGTCGAGGTCCATGGCGTTCAGCCGGGCGATGAAGGAATCGACGGTCTCGGCAGGGGTCATCGGCGTCTCCCTTCAGGGGTGAGCGGTGGCGCCGCCATCGGCGACGATCGCGGCACCGGTCACGAAGCGGGCGTCGTCCGAGGCGAGGAAGGCGACGACCCCGGCGATGTCCTCGGGCGTGCCCAGCCGCTTCAGCGCCGACTTCTGCACCCAGTAATCGCCAAACGCCGGGTTGGCGTCGAAGGCGGGCCTGGTGATGCCCGTCAGGATCGCGCCGGGCTGCACGCAATTGGCGGTCACCCCGTGCGGCCCCAGCTCGATGGCGACCGCGCGCGTCAGCCCCAGCACGCCATGCTTGGCCGCCGCATAGGCCGCCATGCCGGCCTCGCCGAAGCTCGACATGACGGATCCGATGGTGACGATCCGCCCCGCCGGTGACTGTTTCAGCAGCGGCACGGCGGCGCGGACCAGGCGGAACACCGACTCGAGGTCGATCGACAGCGTCTCGGCCCAGACGGAATCCGAATGGCCTTCGATCGGCTCGAAGGCCGAGACGCCGGCGTTCGCGACGAGGATGTCGAGCCGGCCGCCACAGGCTGCCACCATCGCCGCCGCGGCCTCAGGTGCCGCGACATCGAGGGTCAGCGTGCACCCCTGCGCGCGGTCCGCCGTCACCACCTCGGCACCCTCGGCCGCGAGCCGTGCGGCGACCGCGGCCCCGATCCCCGAGGCCGCCCCCGTCACCAGCGCGCGACGCCCCGCCAGCCTCACAGCTTCAGGATCATCTTGCCGTCGTTCGAGCCGTCGAACAGGCGCATGAAGGCGGGAAAGGCCCGGTCGATCCCCTCATCCACATGCTCGTCGAACACCAGGCGACCGTTCTGGACCAGCTCGGCCATGCGCGCGGCGCCCTCGGGAAAGCGCGGCAGCCAGTCGCGAACCAGCAGCCCCTCGATCCGGGCCGAATGGACGATCAGCTGCCACAGGTTGCGCGCGCCGACGGGCTCGGGCGCGTTGTACTCCGAGATGAGCCCGCACAGCGCGACCCGCGCCTTGTGCCGGAGGTTGAGCAAGGCGGCATCGAGGCAGGCGCCGCCCACATTCTCGAAGACGATGTCGACCCCGTCCGGCGCGGCGGCGCGAATCTCGGCCGCCAGCGCGTCCACCGACTTGCCGCGATAGTCGATCGCCGCGTCGAAACCGTAGCGCTCGACGAGACGGCGGCACTTCTCGGGCCCGCCGGCAATGCCGATGCTGCGCGTGCCGAGCGCCTTGCCGATCTGCCCGACGAGGCTGCCCACCGCACCTGCCGCGCCCGAGACCAGAAGCGTCTCGCCGGGCTTCGGCTGGCCCACCTCGGTGAGGCCGAACCAGGCTGTCATGCCGACAGCACCGAGCACCGAGAGGAAATTGGTGGGGCTCGGCACGATCGAGACGTCGATGGGGCCGGTGAAGCCGCCGGCAGTGCCCACCGAATGCGTCTCGATGGCGTTGAGGCCCAGCACCCACTGGCCGGGCGCGAAGTCCGGGTTGCGGCTTTCGGCGACGACCCCCACGGTCGTCGCCCGCACCGCCTCGCCCAGCGGCACGGGGGGCATGTAGGAGGGCGCGTCGTCGAGCCAGCCGCGGATGGCGGGATCGAGGCTCGCATAGCGGTTCTCGATCAGGAACTCGCCCTCGGCGAGCGACGGCAGCGGCTCGTCCACCAGCGCAAAGTCCGCCTCCACGGGCCTTCCGCTCGGCCGCCTTGCCAGGGTGAAGCGCCGTCGCGTCGCCATCAGTCCGCCCCCCTGCCACCATCGACCAGATGCACGGTCCCCGTCACCATCCGGCTCGCCGGCCCGGCGAGGAAGGCGATGGCGGCCGCGATGTGCCGGGCCTCGCCCAGCATGTCGAGCGCGTTTCCGTCCTTCACGAAGGCCTTCACGCCCTCATTGTCGCCATAGGCGCCCGTGATCATCTCGGTGTAGATGACGCCGGGGCACAAGGCATTCACCCGGATGGGCGGCGAGAAGCTGCCGCCCTCGACGGCTGCGATCCGCGAGAAGTGGACGACGGCGGCCTTGGCCGCGCAATAGGCAGCGCAATCCTCCAGCCCGATCAGCCCGGCGAGCGAGGAGACATTGATGATGGAGCCTGCCGACCCGGCCTCGCCCATGCGGCGCAAGCCCCATTTGGTGCCGAGGAACACCGACTCGACATCGGTTTCCCACAGCGCCCGGAAATCCGCGAGCGAGGTGTCGGGAAGCGGTTTCGTGAAGAAGGCGCCGGCGCTGTTCACCAGCGCGTCGAGCCGGCCGTGCCGCGCCACGACATCACCCGTCACCCGCTCCCAGGCGGCCTCGTCGGTGATGTCGAAGGCGACGAACTCGGCCGATCCGCCTTGCGCCTCGATGGCCGCCACCGCCTCGGCCCCGCGCCCGGCGTTGCGGCCGGCCGCCACCAGGTGGAAGCCGTCGCGCGCGAGCCACAGCGCGCCCTCGCGGCCGATTCCGCTGGTCGCGCCGGTCACCAGGGCGATGGGCTTCATACCTTGTTGCTCAGGAGCCAGCCGCCGTCGACGGTCAGATGGGTGGCGGTCATGAATTCGCTTTCGTCGCTCGCGAGATAGAGCGCGGCTTCGGCGATGTCCTCGGGCCGGCAATAATCCTTCAGCGGCAGGTCGGCGAAGTTCGCCGGGTCCGCCCAATAGGCCTCGTCGAACAGCGCTTCGGTCATCGCCGTCCTGGTGCCGCCGGGGCAGATGGCGTTCACCCGGATGCGGTCGCCCTTGCGCCCCACTTCCACGCCGACGGCGCGCGCCAGGTTGATCATTGCTGCCTTGGCCGTGCCATAGGCGGTCGTCTGCATGATGGGCTTCAGCCCCGCGACGGAGGCCATCAGGATGATGCTTCCCCGCGCCGGCGACCCTTGCGCGCGCATCTGCGCGACCGCGGCCTTCATGCCGAGGAAGGCGCCTTCCACATGCACGCGGGCCTGCCGGCGGAAGTCGTCGAGGGAGAGTTCCACGATCGGCCCCGCCTGCGCCGTGCCGGCGTTGGAGACGAGGATGTCGAGCCGGCCGTGGCGCGCCACGCACTGCGCGACGGCTTCGTCCCACTGCGCCTCGTCGGTCACGTCGTGCGCGACGAGATCGCCCGTTGCCCGGAGGTCGGTGCCCAGCACGGCCGCGCCCTCGGCCTCGAACCGGGCCCTGATCGCCGCCCCGATCCCCGAGGCCGCCCCCGTGACGAGGGCAACCTTGCCGGCCAGCCGGCCGGCGGGCGCGACCTTGCCGCTCAGACGAGCCACACGAACACCTCGCCATCCTCGACCCTCGTGGGATGGGCCCGGATCGCCTCATGCGCCGGCGGCCCCAGCACGCGGCCTGTCTTCAGGCAGAAGCGCGCGCCATGATGCGGGCAGACGATGGAGGTGCCGCGCACGCGCCCGAACTCGAGCGAGAGCGCCGCGTGGCTGCACAGCGGATCGACGGCGGCATAGTGCCCGTCCGCCCCGCGCGCGATCAGCAGCTCCCGCCCGTCCACCACGCGCAGCGCCGTCTGCCCGGGCGCCAGGTTGGCCGCGCCGGCCGGCCGGAACCCGGCCTCTGGGTCGGCGCGCTCAGCCGTCAACGTCGGCGCCGACATAGTCCATGAGCACCTTGTGGAAGTGCCGGATCCGCAGCTCCTGCGTGCCGACGATCAGGCCGTCGAACGCAGCCGAGTTCATGCCCTCCTGCACGCGCGGCAGGTTGTGCGCGTCCTGGTCGAGCACGAGGCCGAGCGAGATCTGCCCATGGGCGTAGGTCTGGTGCTCGGGCAGCATGTGCGGCGTGCCCGGCTCGAGGTGCGCGAAGTTCATGAGGTCATAGTACATGCGGTTCGGGTCGGTCGGGTGCGGCCGGCTGACGAACAGCAGCATCGTCTCCCCGTAGATGTTCATCGTCACATTGGGGAAGATCATGTAGTGATAGTCGTCCGACAGCTGGTCGTCCGACAGGTCGCGATAGGGATAGATGCTGTCGTCCTGCTTGGCCCGCTTGGCCTGCTGGATGGCGAGCCGAAGCGCCCGGGGATTGCCTTCGAACCGGGCCGGATCGAGGCCGTTCAGCTCGGCCATGGCCTTCATCACGTCCGACAAGTGAGTCTGGTCGCCATAGCGGGGCGAGGGCGTGGTGAAGGGCACCAGATAGCGGTTGTGCCGGCCCAGGCAGTCGATCTGGACGTTCCAGTCATCGAGCCAAGAGAGAAGCTCGGGGTGGATGCCCTGCACATGGTAGGTCTCGTTGAAGGCGTCCACGCTCGCCTTCCAGTTGCAGGCCCACTCGATCGTCTTCCAGTCGATGAGCTTCATGTCCTGGAACCGATAGGGATCGAGATGCTCGGGGATGACGCCCAGATAGTCGCGAAGGGGTTCGGCCCCTGGGTCCATGGTGAACCAGAAGAAGCCGCCCCATGTGTCCACGCGCACCTGCTTCAGATGCTGGTCGCAGCGCCCGCCGAGCTGGGGGAAGGTCTCGAGGTCGGGGATGCGGATCTGCGTGCCCGAGACATCCCATTCCCAATGGTGATAGCCGCAGCGGAAGCTGTGCGCCGCGCCCACCCCGTCCACCGGGAGGATGCGGTTCCCGCGATGCGGGCAGACATTGTAGAACCCCCGGATCGAGCCGTCGGCCTGGCGCGCGAAGATGAAGTTCTCGGGCCCGACCGAATGGGTCAGCCAGTCGCCGGCATCCGGGATCAGCTCCTCGCGGCCGCCCAGCAGCCACACCTTCGTCCACATGGCGTTCCACTCGGCCTTCAGGAAGGCGGGCGAGGTGTAGCGGCTGGCCGGGATCTTCTCGAAGCCGAGGTTGGGGTCGGGCTGCTTCTCGGCGGCCCGGCTGGTCCGCCCGGGGTTCACCCGCTCGAGCGGGATCGACTTCCAATGCTCGGTCTCGTCACGGGTCGCCATGCTCGCCTCCTCAGGCCGCGGCGGCTGCGGCGCTGCGCGCCGTCCATTCGCCGCAATATTCCCCGGCCGCGGTCAGTGGCCAGATGACATGCGCATGGCCGGTACCGACCGTCGGGTGCGGCGCATAGCGCTTGCAGCTCCCCATCGCCGGCGTGCCGGGAATCCCGGGCACGCCCGGCCCCTCGACCCGAACCTGCGTCCAGTAGCGGCAGGTGACGCACAATTGATCGGCCATGCCATCCTCCCGGGCGATCGGCGCCCTCCCAAGGCAGCGCTCGCGGCTCTTGCATTTGCGCGGCGGCAGTATCAATCACCGCCTTCGAGGGGGAGTCTATGGCGACGCGCACCGGCAGCGCACCGATCAATGCCGCTAGGTGAGCGCCGCGGGAGAGGAAGATGAGCGAGCATCAGGGCGACCTGAAGCAGCAGATCGCACGCGTGACGGTCACGAGCGTGCACGACATCCGAAGCGCGGCCGAGGCGCTGCGCGACATCGCGCGGGCGCGCGCCAACCTGCGCGTCGCGGTCGCCGACAACATCGCGAGCAAGAACCCGCTCGTGGACGAGGAAGGCGCCATCCTCGCGTCGGAAGTGTTCGGCTGGAACGCCCCGCACGAACGCTGGTGGGCCGACACGCGGCTGGCCCTCTCCTCGCCCCTGCCGCGCGCCTGCCGCTACGAGAGCGAGCCCTTCTGGGTGAACGCCGAAGGCTTCCGCACCCGCCAGCCCAACCGCTACCTTGAGGCAATCGATCTGTCGAACTTCGAGAAGCGCGCCCTCACCAAGGCCGCCATCGTGGTCCCCGTCCATCTGCCCTTCGGCCAGATCGGCGCCGTCAGCTTCGGCGCCGCCGACCCCGAGCGCACGGATCTTTCGGCCGAGTATGAGGAACATGCCGACGAGCTGGCGCTGCTGTCGCACCGCTTCGTCGCCGGCTGCGTGAAGGCGCTTCGCACCCGCCAATGGCTCCCGGCCGATTGCCAGCTCACCAAGCGCGAGGTCGAATGCCTGCGCTGGGCCTCGATCGGCAAGACCGACAAGGAAATCTCGATGATCCTGGGGCGCAGCCACGCGACCGTGCGCTTCCACATCCAGAACGCCGGCGAGAAGCTCGACGCGGTCAACCGCTCGCAGACGATCTTCAAGGCCGCCCAGCTCGGCTATCTCGGCTTCGCGGCCTGAAGCCGCAGGCGTCAGCCGAACGTCCGCCTGAAGCCCAGTCCCGGCACGATGTGCCGGGTGCGAAGCCGCCGCTCCAACAGGACGGGATCGGGCGCGGTCCGGTCCGGCGTGAAGAAGCGGCGCTCGCGATGATAGGCCGCGTCGGTCAGGTTGTGGACATCGGCCCGCAGGGTCGTGCGTGCATCCGGCCGCCATTCCGCAAAGGCGCTCACGCGCGGGTTGTCGCGGAACAGGCGGTCCTCCTCCCTGCGCCGGAAGACGATCTCATGATCGCGCGTGGTTGCCGTCACCCCCCAGGCGAAGCGCGCCAGGTCCTGCCGGAAGCCAAGCTCGGTGAACAGGCTGTCGCTGCCGGAAAAGCGCCGGCTGCGGCCGGTGTAGGGATCGACCACGGACGAGCCGAACCAGTTGAGCCGTGCCGTCAGCCGGCCACCCCGGATGCCGAGCCGCGCCAGCGGCGCATCGAGATTGAGCCTCAGGATCGTCGCTTCGCCCCGGCCGAGATTGCCCGGCGCGTCGAGCCCGTCGCCCACCGGAACCCGGTCCTGCAGCCGGGAATAGCGCCGGTAGCCGGCTTCGATCCGCACCAGGCCGTCGCCCAGGATGGTCCGCTCGGCGCTCGCCAGCAGTTCCCAGAACCGCTGCGGCTCCAGATCGGCATTGCCGCCGTTCAGCCTATCGTTCCCCAGTTCCGCCGCGCTGATGAAATCGCCGAAGTCGAGCTGCGCGACCGTCCGCTCGGCCGCCAGCCGCAGGCGCCACCCGTCCAGCCGGCCGTCCAGCGACAGTCGCGGCTTCGCAAAGGTGAGCAGGCGGGCCGCGTCGGCGTCGCCGCTCACGCTCAGCCGCGAGGTCTCCACGGTCAGGCCCCCATCGACCCGCCAGCTGGGTGAGAGCTGACGGCCGAGGCTCAGGAACGCCTCCCCCCTCACCTCGCGAACCGTCGCCCGGCCGAGCGGCAGGGGAAGGGGCGCGCGCGTGTCGCCGGCCACCTCGAACAGGCGCACGTCGCTGTCCAGCCGGTTCAGCACGGCCTCCGCGCCCGTCTCCAGCGACCAGCCCGGCCCCGGCGTGCCCGACCAGACCAGCCGCGCGACGCTCTCGGACTCCCGGTCGTCCCGATCCTGGGCGAAACCGGCCGGCGCCGGCCTGTCCACGCCGCGCAGGGCCAGCTCGCGCCGGGCTTCCGTCTCGCGGCGGACCAGCGCGATCAGCTTCAGCCCGCCGCCGGCGAGCGGCAGCGTCACGTCCCCGCCGACTTCCCACGCCCACTCATCCTCCCGCTGCGTCAGGCGATCCCGCCGGGGCGGCGCGCCGGCGGGCAAGATCCCGCTGTCCTGCGCGAAGCGGAAGGGCGCATGCGCCACGAGGAACGTCAGGTTCGCCTTCGTGCCCGTGCCGGGGTCGAGGCTCCAGCCGCCAGCGACCGAGACTTGCGGATCGCGGATGCTGTTGCGCCGCGTCCGGATCTCCTGAAGCGCGCCGCCCGGCAGGGCGAACAGCTCGTCGGTTCCGACCTCCAGCGTATTTTCATTGGCGAGGGCGATCGCGAGGCTGAAGCTCGACGGCCCACGCCGGAGCAGGGTCGAAACGCTCCCCTGGGGCACGATGTCCCCGCCGAAGGCGCGAAGCACGCTCGCCTCCATCGTGCCCGACAGGCCGAGCGACCCGTCGGTCACCAGGTTCAGCACCTGCGCGCGGCCGGCGAACTCGGCGCCGAAGAGGTCGCCGGGCGCCACTTCCGCCCGGGCGATCCGTGCGGCCGGGATCCGGCGGAGCACCGTGTCGAGCGTCGCGCTCTTGGCACTCGGGCGGCGGCCGTCGATCACCACATTGCCGGCGGCACCGGCAAAGCCGCGAACGTCGCTGTCGCTGTCCTCGAAACGGAAGCCCGGCACGCGATCGACGATGTCGCGCGCGCTCGCCGGCTGGAAGGCGGCGAAGAAGTCGGCCGCATAGACCGTCCGCCCGTCGATGACGGCCTGCGCGGCAGCCGGCGTGCCGAGCAGCAGCCCGGCAAGCCCCGGCAGCAGCCGGGCCCCGATGGGCGCAAACGAACCAGCCTGGGGGGGGAGGCGAAGGAAAAGGAAAGAACAACGTGGAATGGTGAAGTCAAAAGCAGGGCCGGTCTTGGCCGGCAACCCGCTTTCGACAGACGGCCTTCGTCGGACCCGCTCAGAGGAAGCGGGCGACCACGTCCCGGTAGGAGCGCGAGACCTTGACGGTCGCGCCCGAGGCGAGCGTCAGGAAACATTCGCCATTGGTGTGCGGCTTCACCTGGCGGACATTGTCGAGGTTGACGATGGTCGAGCGGTGGACGCGCTGGAACTTGCGCGGGTCGAGCCGACGCTCCAGGTCCTTCATCGTCTCCCTCAGGATAAGCGTCTTGTCGGCGGTCGTCAGGCACATGTAGTCGCCCGCCGCGTCGATCTTCTCGATCGAACCCACATCGACCCGGAAGATCTGCCCCTGGTCCTTCACGTTGATCACCCGCTCGTAGCGGTCGGCGGCCGGGTCTGCCGGCACGGCGAGCTCGGCGACCGCCTGCGGATCGACTTCGGCAAGCTTTGCCGCCAGCCGCTCGGCTTCCTCGGACAGGCGCTTCTCGGCGAGCCGCGCGCGCACCCGCTCGATCGTCTGGGCAAGCCGATCCTGCTCGACCGGCTTCATGAGGTAATCGACCGCCTGCGCCTCGAAGGCGCGGATCGCATGGTCGGAATAGGCGGTCACGAAGACGAACAGCGGCGGGGCGATGTCGGCGAGCGCCGAGACGACCGAGAAGCCGTCGAATCCGGGCATCTGCACGTCGAGAAAGACGAGGTCGGGCTTTTCCGTGCGGATGGCCCGGATGGCTTCGCGGCCATTGGCCGCCCGCCCGACGATCTCGACATCGGGGAAGGCGCGAAGCCGATGCTCCAGCCCCTGGATGGCAAGCGGCTCGTCATCGACAAGCAAGGTCCGGATGGTCATGTCAGCACCTCTTGAACGGGTCGCCCCGACGCGGCGCTCCGGTCGGCCTCGGCGGGCGAGAATAGCTGGTAGGGAATCTCGATCAGCACGAGCAGGCCAGGCCCCTTCGCCCGCCCGGCTTGAACCAGCGGTGAACCCGTATTGCCCAGCAGTTCGAAGCGATGGTCGTCGCCATAGGCCTGGCGCAGCCGGTCGCGGATGTTCCTGAGGCCGACGCCGGTTCCGGCATGGCCGGGCCCCGGGCGCCCCTCGACCAGCCCCGGCCCCGTGTCGGCGACGCTCAGCTCCAGCCGGTCGCCGAGCCTGCGCGCCGTCACCCAGATGTCGGCGCCCTCCTCCAGCGGAGTCACGGCATATTTGACCGCATTCTCGACCAGCGGCTGCAGCAGCAGCGCCGGCACGCGCGCAGCCCCGAGGTCGGGCGCGATGTCGAAGCGGACCCGCAGGCGGTCCTCGAACCGGGTGCGCTCGATGTCGAGATAGAGCTTCAGCGCCTCCACCTCCTGCGCCAGCGTCGCGAACCCCTCCCGCTCGCCCACCAGGCTGTAGCGCAGGAAGGAGGACAGGCGCGAGAGCATGGTGTTGGCGCGCTCCGTCTCGCCCAGCAGCACTAGGGTCGAGATGGAGTTGAGCGTGTTGAACAGGAAATGCGGGTTGATCTGGTAGCGCAGCATCTCGAGCTGCGCCGCGCTGGCCTGGGCTGCCATGCGCTCCAGCCGCTCGGCCTGGGCGTCGAGCAGCAGATAATAGTTGATCCCGTAATAGAGGCCCGTCCAGGCGCCCAGCACGGCGAGCGTCAGCAGGATCGCGCCGAGGAACTGGAAGCCCTGCGGCCGCCAGCCGGAATCGTAGAAGGTGGCAAAGGCCCAGACCTCGATCGCCGAGAAGAGCATCGAGGCGGCGACCAGGATGACGAAGGTGAGGCTCCACACCCAGGCGGCACGCATGCGGATGATGCCGCGGAAGGCCCAGCCCATCAGCAGGGTGATGGAGAATCCCGTCACCGTCACCAGGATCGCCGGCAGCAGGTAGAGGATGCCCATGCCATTGGCGATCCCGCCGAGCGCGCGGAGCAGGAAATAGCCCGTCCAGCCGCCGATCTGCAGCGTCCAGAAGGCGCGGTTCTTGTCGGCAAAGAAGCCCGGCTGCGAGGGCGCGGAGCCCGGGGGCAGGACGGTCTCGCGGGAAGCCATCACGCGCGAATCTAGGCGCTCCGCGGCCGCTCGCCAAGCGGTGCGCGATCCGGCCCTGGCACCGCCAGCCCCAGCAGCGCCTGCCAGCCGGCGATGTCGCCGGGCCCGCCCTGCCGCATGATCGCCCGCTCGCCCGCCAGCATGGCATCGAGCCCGGCCCGGATTCGCGGCTGCGGCCAGCGGCGGACGGCGGCAAGCAGCGGCTTCTGCTCCTTCCAGAACACCGGCGGCCTAAGCGCGCGCATCGCCGTCTCGGCGTCGGCGCCGCCATCCACCGCGGCGCGAAGCTCCATCAGCTGCATCAGCTTGCGCGCCACCGCGCGAAGCGCCGGAATGGCGCTTGACCCGGCCGACTTCAGCTGCCCGATCTGCCGCGCGAACGCACGGGCGTCGCCGGCCACCAGCGCCCCCACGAGCGCGCCGACATCCTCCTCGAGGCTGTCCACGCCCAGCTCGGCGAGATGCCGCACTTCCAGCCGGGCCGGGCGGTCGGGATCGCAATCGAGATAGAGGGCGAACTTCGCCAGCTCGCTGGCCGCAACGCCCGTGTCACCCCCGGCCGACTGCAGCAGCACGTCGCCGACGCCCGGCTCCAGCCTCAGCCCCAGCGCGCGGGCCTCGTCCATGAGCCAGCGCTGGGCGTCGCGCCCCTCGGGCTGGTAGTGGATGAGGGCGAGCGCTGCGGGCGATCCCTCGGCGAGCCTGCGGAGCGCGCTCGCCTTCGGAAGGTCGCCGGCCTGCATCACCACCGGGTTGCCGGCTGCCGGCGCCGCCAGCAGCAGCTCGACCGCCTCGACGCAGGAATCGCCGGCCCCGCTGACGCGGATCAGGGTGCGGCCGCCGAACATCGGGACCGCGGCCGCCTCGTCGGCCAGCCGGCCCGGGGCCGAGGCCAGCTGCTCGGCCGGCAGGTCGATGAGGGCCATGGGATCGGCGGGGTCGGCAAGCGCCCGGCGCGCCGCCTCGGCCGAGGCGCGCACGCCGGATTCGTCCGGGCCGGCCAGCAGCAGCAGGCGGGTGGCGGGCGTCCAGCGCGCCAGCGCGGCCTCCAGCTCGCCGCGCTTCAGCACCGTCATGGCGCAGCGGGCGGCGGGGTGCGCGCGAAGAGCGCGAGTCTCGCCACGATCTGCTCGGCGAGATCGGCGGCCAGCCGCTCGGCCGCCGTCGCCTCGGCGGCGACGACCGCATATTCCGAACTGACGACATCGATCCCCGCATCCGCGCTCGCCGTCGTGTCCAGCTTCACCTCGCCGGTTGCCAGCTCGACCAGCCGATAGCGCGCCCGCATCGTCCGCCGCTCGCGGATGATCGAATTGTCGCCCCTGACCCCGAAGCCGATGATCCGGTCGTCGAGCACCACATCGAGGCGGTAGCGCGGCGCGCCGCCCGGCTGCAGCCGCTGCACCAGCCGGTCGCGAACGAGGAAGCCGTTGCAGTCCGCGATCGGCCCCACCTCGATCGACTGCAGCAGCGCCTGCGCCGGCCCTGCCTGCCCGCCCGAATAGACCGGTGCCAGCTGGCAGCCGGCCAGCGGCACAAGCAGGAGGAGGGCGAGCGCCGCCCTCACGGCACGATGTTGACCAGCCGGTCGGGCACCACGACCACCCGCTTCGGCGCGGCCTCGCCCACCAGCGCGCGCACGCGCGGCAGCGCCATCACCTCGGCTTCCACCTGCTCGCGCGGCAGGCCGCGGGCCAGCGCCACGGTTTCGCGCAACTTGCCGTTCACCTGCACGGCATAGGTCACGCTGTCATCGACCAGCAGGGCCGGGTCGGCCGCCGGCCAGGGCGCATCGGCAATCAGGCCCGTCTCGCCGAGCAGGGCCCAGGCTTCTTCCGCCACGTGCGGCGCCATCGGCGCCACCAGCCGAAGCAGGGTGCGCGCCGCCTCGTTGCGCGTCGCAGAAGGCGGCGCTTTCTCCAGCGCATTCGCCAGCTCGTGCGCACGCGCGACCGCCTTGTTGAACTGGAGGCGGTCGATGTCGTGGGTGATCCCGTCGATCGCCTTGTGGAGCTGCCGGGCCAGCCCCTCGTCCGCGCCGTCCGCCGGCGCGCGGGCCGCAAGCGCGATCCGCCACAGCCGCTGGATGAAGCGCGCCGCCCCCTCGATTCCCGCCAGTGACCAGGCGAGATCGCGCTCGGGCGGGCTGTCCGACAGCATGAACCAGCGCACGGCGTCCGCGCCATAGCGATCGAGAATGGCGTCGGGATCGACGACATTCTTCTTCGACTTCGACATCTTCTCGACCCGGCCCGCCACGGCCGGCCGGCCGGTCGCCTTCTCCACCAGCCGGCCGTCGCGCTTCTCGACCGCGCCCGGCTCCAGCCATTGGCCGGCCTCGTTTCGATAGGTCTCGTGGGTCACCATGCCCTGGGTGAACAGGCCGCGGAACGGCTCCTTCACCGACAGCTTTCCGATCGAGGCCAGCGCCCGGGTGAAGAAGCGCGCATAGAGCAGGTGCAGGATCGCATGCTCGATGCCGCCGATGTAATGGGCAACGGGCATCCACCGCTCGACTGCGGCGCGGTCGAACGGCCGGTCGGCCGCGGGGCCTGCGAAGCGCAGGAAGTACCAGGCGGAATCGACGAAGGTGTCGAGCGTGTCGGTCTCCCGCCGGGCGTCCGCGCCGCAGAGTGGGCAGGCGACATGCTTCCAGGTCGGATGATGGTCGAGCGGGTTTCCCGGCCGGTCGAAGCTGACGTCCTCGGGCAGCAGAACCGGCAGGTCGGCGCGCGGCACCGGCACCACGCCGCAGGCCCCGCAGTGGATCACCGGGATGGGCGCTCCCCAGTAGCGCTGGCGCGAGACGCCCCAGTCGCGCAGGCGGAACACCGTCGTGCCGGTGCCCCAGCCTTCCTGCTCGGCGCGCGCGATCACGGCGGCCTTGGCGGCCTCCACCTCCAGGCCGTCGAGGAAGCCCGAATTGATGAGCCGGCCCGGCCCCACATAGGCCTCGTCCTCGATGGGCACGGCCTCGTCCCCGGGGGCGGCCACCACGCGCGGCACGGGCAGCATGTACTTGCGCGCGAAGTCGAGGTCGCGCTGGTCGTGCGCGGGGCAGCCGAAGATGGCCCCCGTGCCATAGTCCATCAGCACGAAGTTCGCGATGAAGACGGGGAGCCGCCGCTCGGGGTCGAGCGGGTGGATCACCGAAAGGCCGGTGTCGAACCCCTTCTTCTCGGCCGTCTCCAGCTCGGCCGCCGAGGTGCCGGTCGTGCGGCACTCGGCGATGAAGGCGCTGGCCTCGGCGCTCCCCGCCGCCACGGCTTCGGCCAGCGGATGGTCGATGGCAACCGCCGCGAAGCTGGCGCCGAAAAGGGTGTCGGGCCGGGTCGTGAACACGTCGAAGCCGTCGGGGCCGCCGGCCGGCGGCGCCTCCAGCGCGAACCGGAAGCGCAGGCCCTGCGACTTGCCGATCCAGTTGGCCTGCATCAGCCGCACCTTCTCGGGCCAGCCGTCGAGCGTCTCGAGATCGGCGGCGAGCTCGTCGGCAAAGGCGGTGATCTTCAGGAACCATTGCGTCAGCTTGCGCCGCTCGACCGGCGCGCCCGATCGCCAGCCGCACCCGTCCACCACCTGCTCGTTCGCCAGCACCGTGTTGTCGACCGGGTCCCAGTTCACCCAGCTGTCGCGCCGGTCGACGAGGCCGGCCTCCATCAGGTCGAGGAACAACGCCTGCTGCTGGCCGTAATAGTCCGGCTCGCAGGTGGCGAGCTCGCGGCTCCAGTCGATGGCAAGCCCCAGCCGCTTCAGCTGGTCGCGCATGGTCGCGATGTTCTGCCGCGTCCAGCTGCCCGGATGGATTCCGCGTTCGATCGCCGCATTCTCGGCCGGCAGCCCGAAGGCGTCCCAGCCCATGGGGTGCAGCACGGCATGGCCCTGCATCCGCCGGGCGCGGGCCAGCACGTCGCCCATGGTGTAGTTGCGCACATGGCCCATGTGGATGCGCCCCGACGGATAGGGGAACATCTCGAGGATGTAGGTGGCCGGCGAATCGGGCCTTGCGTCGGCGCGGAAGCAGCCGGCCTCGGCCCAGCGGGCCTGCCAGCGCGCGTCGGCCGTGGCGGGCTCGAAGCGGGCCGGCTCGGCGTGGCTCTCGGCCGTCATGACCTGGCCCGGCTCAGTTGCGGGCGAGTTCGGCCTGGCGCATGGCGCGGGCCCGCTCCAGGATGATCTCCTCCAGCCGCTGCACCGTGCCGGCCCTGAGCGGCGCGCCCGTCCAGCGCCCGCCCTCGAACACTTCGCGCGCGGCCGACACCTGCACGGCATCCGCCCGCAGGGCGCCGTCGAGAATGGCCACCGTCACCCGCACCCGCTCGTTGGGCACCGACGGGGTCTGGAACCAGTCGCCCACGATCACGCCGCCCGCCGAATCGACCTGCGCCAGCGGCATGAACTGCATCGTCTCCAGCGCAGCGCGCCACAGATAGCTGTTGACGGCGATGCTGGTGACGGTCGCCGGCGGGGTCGCGGGCGCCTTGTTGCGCCCGGCACAGGCCGGCAGCGCCAGCGCCGCCACGAGAAGAAGGCCGATCGCCAGCGGGGCCCGCGCCCGCCCGGCCGCCCTCGACCTCACCGTCTTCGAACATGCTGTCGTCAAGCCCGTTCCACCTTCCGCTGGCCCCGTGCGTCGGGCCCTGGTCCAGACGGCGGGCCATACAGGGCGACTGCGCCGTCGCGCAACTGCCGCTCGCCCCGGCTGCCCGAACCGGGGCTGAACGGGGCCGGCCGGGCGTCGATTTCGGCGTTCATGAATCGGCAATCGTCTGTGCGCCAAATGCAACAGCCACCGGGATTCGGCGGAACAGGCCTTCACCCACGGGTCTCGGGCGCGTTGAACCGTGGGATTCCGCCGCCGAATCGCGTAGCAGAGGGAGGTTATGGCACGAATTGCCGAGTCTCGCCTGGCCTGGCTGGCCCCGCTCGCGGGGGCAGCCCTGCTGTGCGCCGGCGTGCCGACCCTCGCGCAATCGGCGTCCACGGCCAAGAGCCGCCTGCATCCGCGCCTCGTCGCCGAGCAGGACAGTTCGGCCTTCCGCGTCCGGTCCGAGGCGCTCGCCATCCAGCCGATCACCCTCGATGTCAGCCGCTTCGCCTTCACCGCGCCCGGCCAGGTCGCCAACAGCCGCGTGCAGACCGTGGAGCGCGGCTTCAGCTTCACGCCCTCGGGCCAGGCGGCTCGGCGCGGCGTCTCGGTCGGCATGACGACCCGCACGCTGGTCCCCGCGGCGCCGGATCGCGCCACCACGGTCGCCGCCGTCGCGCCCACGCCGGGCCTGGTGCCGGCCGGCTACAATTTCGATCTCTCGGTCGGCTACCGCGGCTTTGCCGTGTCGGGCGGGATCAGCCGGGTCGATACCGGCGTCGGCGGCCGCAGCCGCGAAGGCGTCGATCTCGGGATCGGCTATTCCGAGGCCAATTGGCGGGCTGGCGTCATCGCAAGCGCCGAGCGGGAGGACATCGACCTTCTGCCGCGCGCCGGCGGCACGCCCGATCCGCGCTACGCGCTCGAAGCGCGCGGCTCGGTGCTGCTGTCGCCGCAGATCTCGCTGGGCGGCAGCTTCCGCTACCGCCTCGCCCCGCCGCAGCCCACGCCGCTCGATCCCAACCGGGATGACCGCGCGGTGATGCTGGGCGGCGCGGTCGCCTTCTGATCCACGCCGCGCTCGCCCGGCCTCCCCGCTGCTGACGGGCGGCCTCAGGCCGGGATTCCCCGTGGGCGGCCTCAGGCCGGGATTCCCCGTGGGCGGCCTCAGGCCGCCAGCGCCGATCGTCCCCGCTTCACCATCAGCTTGTTGAGCGCGTTCACATAGGCCCGCGCGCTGGCGACCAGCGTGTCGTGGTGCGCCCCCACCCCGCGCGTCGTCCGCCCCTCCTCGGCCAGCACGACTGATACCTCGGCCTGCGCGTCGGTGCCGGCCGTCACGGCTGACACCTCGTAGAGCTGAAGCGTCGCATGGTCGTGCGGCACCAGCTGGCGGATGGCGCGGAACAGCGCATCGACCGGGCCATTGCCCTTGGTGGCAGCGGTCGCCTCCTCGCCGTCGATGCTCAAGGTCAGGATCGCCCGCTGCCCGTTCGAGCCGCAGTAGATCTCCACTTCCACCACCTGGATTCGGTCGTGGCCGCGCAGCACCTCGTCGTCCACCAGCGCCACGATATCCTCGTCGAACACCTGCTTCTTGGCGTCCGCCAGGTCCTTGAAGCGGCGGAAGGCGTCCTGGAACTCATTGTCCGAGAGCTGGTAGCCCAATGTCTCCAGCTTGTCGCGGAAGGCCGCCCGGCCGCTGTGCTTGCCCAGCACCAGGCTCGAGTGCGACTGGCCGACCGACTCCGGCGTCATGATCTCGTAGGTCGAGCTGTCCTTCAGCATCCCGTCCTGGTGGATGCCCGATTCATGCGCGAAGGCATTGGCGCCCACGATCGCCTTGTTGGGTTGCACATGCATGCCCGTGACCGCCGAGACGAGGCGCGAGGCCCGGGTGATCTCGGTCGTCACTATTCCCGTCCGGTAGGGCAGCACGTCGTGGCGCACGCGAAGCGCCATGGCGATTTCCTCGACGGCGGCATTGCCCGCCCGCTCGCCGATGCCGTTCACGGTCGATTCCACCTGCCGCGCGCCCGCCATCACGGCCGCCAGCGTGTTGGCAACCGCAAGCCCCAGGTCGTTGTGGCAGTGGGTCGAGAAGACGGCGCGGTCGGAATCGGGCACCCGCCCGATCATGTCGCGGAACAGCGCGCCATAGGTCTCGGGCGTCGCATAGCCCACCGTGTCGGGCAGGTTGATGGTGCTGGCGCCGGCGCGGATCGCGGTCTCGATGGCGCGGGCGAGGAACTCCGGGTCCGAGCGGGTCGCGTCCTCGGCCGACCATTCGACATCCTCGACGAGGTTGCGCGCCAGCGTCACCGACTCGCGGATCGATTCCAGCACCTCGTCCGGGGACTTGTTGAGCTTCACCTTCATGTGCAGCGGCGAGGTCGCGATGAAGGTGTGGATTCGCGGCCGCCGGGCGGGCTTCAGGGCGGCGGCTGCCCGCTCGATGTCGGCCCGGTTGGCGCGCGCGAGGCTCGCGACGATGGCGCGTTCGCACTGGCGGGCGACCGCCTGGACCGCCTCGAAATCCCCTTCCGAGGCGATGGCGAAGCCCGCCTCGATGATGTCCACGCCCAGTGCTTCCAGCTGGGCTGCGACGCGCAGCTTCTCCTCGAGGTTCATCGAGCAGCCGGGCGACTGCTCGCCGTCGCGCAGCGTCGTGTCGAAGATCAGGATTTGATCCGCCATGTCATGCCTTCCCGGGGTGTTCGTGCGGCGGCGCCCTGTCGGTCTTTCCTCGGCTTCCCTCAGACGCTCGCGCCGGACCGGCGGGGCCGCGAACGGCCGGTCGGATCGCGCGCCTAAGGGCGCGTAAGTCGAAGCAGTCGAAGGCCAGCTCGCCCGGGCATGGGCAGGCCCATAGCAGAGCCGGGCGGCGTGCGGAACCGGCAAAGTTGCGCATGTCGGCCGGCCCGCCTAGGAGCGCCCTGTCGCCGTCAGGCGATGGTCATCCGTCAGGCGGAAAGGGGTGGGGCGGCAACGCCATGGCCGATATCGTGATGAAGTTCGGCGGCACGTCGATGGCCGGGATCGAGCGGATCCGGGGCGTTGCCGCGCGGGTCGCGCGCGAGGTCGAGGCGGGAAACCGCGTCACCGTCGTCGTCTCGGCCATGGCCGGCGAGACCGACCGGCTGGTCGGCTTCTGCCGCGAGGCCGCGCCGCTTGCCGATCCGGCCGAATATGATGTCGTCGTCGCCTCGGGCGAGCAGGTGACGAGCGGGCTGCTCGCCATCGTCCTGCAGTCGATGGGCCTGAAGGCCCGCAGCTTCCTCGGCTGGCAGCTTCCGATCACGACCAGCCCGGCGCATGGCAAGGCGCGGATCCAGGATGTCGGAACCGACCAGCTCAGCGCCGCGCTGGACGCGGGCGTGATCCCCGTCATCCCCGGCTTCCAGGGGCTCGCCACCGACGGCCGGGTCTCGACGCTCGGGCGTGGCGGCTCCGACACCTCGGCGGTTGCGGTCGCTGCCGCGCTCAAGGCCGATCGCTGCGACATCTATACCGACGTGGAGGGCGTGTTCACCACCGACCCGCGCATCGTCCCGCGGGCCCGCAAGCTCGCCAGGATCACCTACGAGGAGATGCTGGAGCTGGCGAGCGTGGGCGCCAAGGTGCTGCAGACCCGCTCCGTCGAGCTTGCCATGAAGGAGCGCGTGCGCCTGCAGGTGCTCTCCAGCTTTTCGGATGCGCCGGGCACGCTGGTTGTCGACGAGGATGAGATCGTGGAACAGGAACTGATCGCGGGCGTCGCCTATGACCGGAACGAGGCCAAGCTGACGCTGGTTGGCGTGCCCGACAAGCCGGGCGTGGTTGCCGCCATCTTCGGCCCGCTGGCCGACGCCAACATCAATGTGGACATGATCGTCCAGAACATCGCGCACGACGGCAAGGCAACCGACGTCACCTTCACCGTGCCGCGCACCGAGCTGGCGCGGGCCCAGGCCATCCTCGAGGGCCACGCCGCCGACATCGGCTATGAGCGGATCCTCGCCGACGATGCCGTCGCCAAGATCTCGGTGGTCGGCGTCGGCATGAAGAGCCACGCCGGCGTTGCCGTCACCATGTTCCGCGCGCTCGCCGACCGCGGCATCAACATCCAGGCGATCACCACGTCGGAAATCAAGATTTCCGTGCTCGTCGCCGAGGAATATCTGGAGCTTGCCGTGCGCGTGCTGCACACGGCCTATGGGCTCGACGCCCCGGCATGAGCGACACGCCCCATCTCGACCGGCTGACGGCCAGGGGGCGCGCCTTCCTCGGCACGCGCCACGCCATCCTCGGCGGCGCCATGACCTGGGTGTCGGAGCGCACCCTCGTGTCCGCCATCTCCAACGCCGGCGGCTTCGGGGTGATCGCCTGTGGCGCCATGACCCCGGCGATGCTCGAGGCCGAGATTGCCGCCACCGCCGAGCGGACCGACAAGCCCTTCGGCGTGAACCTCATCACGCTGCACCCGCAGCTGATGGAGCTGATCGAGGTCTGCCGCAACGCCCGCGTCGGCCATGTCGTGCTGGCCGGCGGCCTGCCCCCCGGCCCGGCGGTCAGCGCCATTTCCGGCTTCGCGAAGCTGATTGCCTTTGCCCCAAACCTCGCGGTGGCGCGCAAGCTTCTGCGCTCGGGCGCCGACGCGCTGGTGATCGAGGGCTCGGAGGCCGGCGGCCATATCGGCCCGGTCAGCCTCGCCGTCCTCGCGCAGGAAATCCTGCCGGCCCTGCCCGAGGCCACCATCTTTGCGGCCGGCGGAATCGGCCGGGGCGCGGCGATCGCGGCGCTCGTCGAGATGGGGGCGTCCGGCGTGCAGCTCGGCACGCGCTTCGCCGCATCCGCCGAATCGGTCGCGCACGAGCGGTTCAAGCAGGCCTTCGTCCGCGCTGCCGCGCGCGATGCCGTCGCCTCGGTGCAGCTTGACCCGAAGCTCCCCGTCATCCCGGTGCGCGCACTCCGCAACGCCGGGACCGAGGCCTTCATGGCGAAGCAGCGCGAAGTGTCGGCCAGGCTCGCGGCCGGCGCGGTCGAGCTGGCCGCGGCCCAGCTCGAGATCGAGCATTTCTGGGCCGGGGCGCTTCGCCGCGCCGTCGTCGAGGGCGATGTCGAGGGCGGATCGCTGATGGCCGGCCAGTCGGTCGGCATGGTGACGGCGATCGAGCCGGTCGCCGACATCATAGCGGGCCTCGTCAGCGAGGCCGAGGCGGCGCTGGCCCGCGCCGCGGCCGCCTGATGCCCGCCGGCTCCGCCCGGGAGCTGCTTCGCCGCCTTCACGAGGTGATGGCCGCGCGCCTGTCCACCCAGGCCAAGCTCGACCAGGTGGCGGCGCTGATCGCCGAGGCGCTCGAAAGCGAGGTCGCCTCCATTTACCTGCTGCGCGACGGCCTGCTCGAACTGTCGGCGACGCGCGGCCTGAAGCAGGAAGCCGTGCATGTCACCCGGCTCGCCTTCGGCCAGGGCCTGGTGGGCACCATCGCCGAGACGCGCAGCCCCCTCAACCTTGCCGAGGCGAGCCAGCATCCGCGCTTCGCCTACCGGCCGGAGACCGGCGAGGAGCGGTTCCACAGCTTCGCCGGCGTGCCGATCATCCGCCGCGAAGCCTGCGTGGGCGTGCTTGCCGTCCAGCATGTCAGCCCGCGCGACTATGACGAGGTCGAGATCGAGGCGCTGCAGACGGTCGCCATGGTGCTGGCCGAACTCATTGCGGCGGCCGGCCTCATCGAGACCGCACCGCCCGCGCCCCCGCGGCCGCGCGAGCCTGCGCCGGCCCGGCTCGAAGGGCTGAAGCTCGTCGATGGCATGGCGCGCGGCGTCGCCGTCTTCCACGAGCCGCGGATCGAGATCACCCGCTCGGTCACCGACGATCCCGAGGCCGAACATGCCCGGCTTCGCGCCGCGCTTGCCGCAATGCGCGAGCAGATCGACCTCATGGTGTCGCGCGCCGAATTCGCAGGGCCGGGCGACCATGAGGAGATCCTCGAAACCTACAAGATGTTCGCCCTCGACGAGGGCTGGGCGCGGCGCATCCACGACGGCATCGACGGCGGGCTGACGGCCGAGGCCGCGATCGACGCCGTGACCCAGGCGCAGCGGCTGCGCCTCGGCAATGCGAGCGACCCCTACCTGCGCGAGCGGCTGCACGATCTCGAGGACCTGTCGAACCGGCTCATCCGGATCCTCGCGGGCGCGTCCGGCTCGGCGGCGCGGCGCGGGCTTGCGGGCGATTCGATCCTGATCGCCCGCAACCTCGGCCCGGCCGAGCTGCTCGAATATGACCGCCAGCACCTCAAGGGGATTGCGCTCGAGGAAGGCTCGCTGACGGCGCATGTCACCATCCTCGCGCGCGCCATGGGCGTGCCGATGCTCGGCCGCGTGCGCGAGCTCAGGAGCCGGGTGGCCGAAGGCGATCCGCTGCTCCTCGATTCAGGCGCCGGCGCGCTGTTCGTCCGCCCGTCGGCCACCGTGCTGGCCGGCTACCAGGCGCAGATGGCGCTCAAGGCAAGGCGCCAGGCCGAGTTCGCGCGCCTGCGCGACCTGCCCGCCGTCAGCCAGGACGGGATCGCCATCCGTCTCATGATCAACGCCGGGCTTCGCACCGATCTCCCCGCGCTCGATCTCACCAACGCCGACGGGATCGGCCTCTTCCGCACCGAGTTCCAGTTCCTCGTCTCGGCCACCCTGCCGCGCCGCGGGCGGCAGGTGCGGCTCTACCGCGACGTGCTGGAAGCCGCCGGCGACCGCCCCGTCATCTTCCGCACCGTCGACATCGGCGGCGACAAGGCCGTCCCCTATGTCGATGCCCGCGGCGAGCGGGAGGAGAATCCGGCCATGGGCTGGCGGGCGCTTCGGCTCGCGCTGGCCCGGCCCGGCCTGCTTGCCACCCAGGCGCGCGCGCTGCTCGAGGCCGCCGCCGGCCGCACGCTCCACCTCATGTTCCCCATGGTCGCCGAGCCCTGGGAGTATCGCCAGGCGCGCGCCATCGTCGAGGAGGGGCGCGCGCGGCTTGCCGCCGCCGGCCGGCCGCAGGCCAGCGACGTGCGCTACGGCGTCATGCTCGAGGTTCCGGCGCTCGGCTTCATGCTCGACGAATTGCTGCCCGAGCTCGACTTCCTGTCGGTCGGCACCAACGACCTGACGCAGTTCCTGCTCGCCGCCGACCGCGGCAACCCGCGGCTGGCCGACCGCTATGACTGGCTGTCGCCCGGCCTGCTCCGCTTCCTGAAGATGGTGATCGACGCGGCGGCGCGCGCCGGCGTTCCGCTGTCGGTCTGCGGCGAGATGGGCGGCCGGCCGCTCGAATCGCTGGCGCTGTTGGCGCTTGGAGTCGAGCGCCTGTCGATCACCCCGGCCGCGGTGGGGCCCATCAAGGCGATGGTGCGCGCCGCCGACCTCGGCGCGCTTCGCGAGGCGATGGCCGGCTGGATCGCCACCCCCGGAACCGACATTCGCGCGGCGCTGGCGGGCGCCGCGCGCGCCCAGGCCCTGCCGCTCGACTAGCGGCTCAGACAGCCTTGCAGGCGGTCGTGACACCACCGCCCAGGTCGAGCGTGTAGGCTTCGCCCTTGCCCGTCAGCACCAGCCCGCCGCCGGCGTAGCGAAGGCCCGAGGCGGCTTCCTCGCGCTGCATCTCGGTGTTGCCGCCGGCGCGCGCCAGGCTCACCACCCCCTGCTCGGGGAAGAAGCGGACGATGACCTTCTCGCCATTGTCGCATTCGAGGCGCATCCGGTCCTCGGGCGTCGGCTGCAGGCCGGCAGCCGCGGCTGCGGCCGCGATGTCGGCCTCGCTCGGCACCGCCGGCCAGTCGGCCGCGACCGGCGCGGCTTCGCCTGTCGCCGTCGGCGCGGTCTCGGCAGCGGGCGCCGCTGTCTCGGCCGTCTGCTGCGGCGGCTGTTCGGCAGCCGGCCGGCCGCAGGCCGAGATCGCCAGCGCGCAGCCGGCCAGAAGAAGAAGGCGCATCGTCATCGGTCGTCTCCTCGTCCGTCAGATCATCTGGCAGCTGACCGTGCCCACGTCGGGCGCAACCAGGGTGAGCAGGCGGTCGTTGCCCGAAATCTGCACATCGCCCTGCTGGTAAACGAAGCCGGCGCTGGTCTCCTGCCGCTGCAGCTCGTGGCGCGTGCCGTCGGCCCGGATCAGGGCGGCAACACCGGCATTGGCCGCGAATCGCACTTCGATCCGCTCGCCATTCTGGCAGCGATAGTCGAAGCGGCCCTCCATCCGCGCCTCCAGGCTGTTCGACGGCCGGTCGGGCGCAGTCGCGCAGGCCGCCAGCGCCAGCAGCAGGGGCGCGACTCCGAACCGGCTCAGCGCGCGGTGCATGACGCGGTCGCCATCATGCCGATGTTCATCTGCATGGTCAGCCGGTTCTCGCTCACGCGCAGGGCCGTCTGCCCGCCGGAATAGGTGAAGCCGGGCGGTGTCGCCTGCTGCTGAAGTTCCTGGTTCTGGCCGCCGCGAACAAGCACGGCCACGCCTTCCTGCGGGAAGTAGCGCACCGTCACCTGCTCGCCATTATCGCACGCATAGTCGACCCGCATTTCGGCCGATGGCGGCGGCGGGGGCAGCGCCGCCGGCGGGGAGGGCGCGCAGGCGCCGACGGCTCCGGCCAGCACAAGGCCGGTCTCCATCCCGACGATCCGCATGCCTCTCTCCCCGAAGCCCGGCGGCCAGCATGGACGCCACGCCAGCCTGCGTCAACGGCCGAACAGGCGGGCGAGATCGGTCTTGGTCAGGCGGATGAAGGTCGGCCGGCCATGGTTGCAGGTGCCGCTGGCCGGCACGGCCTCCATCTGCCGCAGCAGCGCGTTCATCTCGGCGACCGACAGCGCCCGGCCGGCCCGCACGCTGCCGTGGCAGGCCATCGTCGCCGCCACCTGGTCCAGCCGCCGTTCGAGCCCCAGGGTGCCACCCTCGGCCGCCAGCTCGTCGGCGATGTCGGCGAGCAGCGGCGCGGCCGCCGCCTGCCCCAGCGCCGCCGGCAGCGCGCGCACCAGGATCGAGTCGGCGCCGAACCGTTCCAGCTCGAGTCCAAGGCGCAGCAGGTCGGCCGCGGCTGCTTCCAGCCGGTCGCAGGCGGCCGGATCGAGGGTGACGGCCTCGGGCACCAGCAGCGGCTGGCTCGCCGGGCCGTTGCCGGCGCGGCCGCGCATGGCTTCCAGCACCAGCCGCTCATGGGCGGCGTGCTGGTCCACGAGGATCAGCGCGTCCTCGGTCTCTGCGACGATGTAGGTGCCGGCCACCTGCCCGCGCGCCACGCCCAGCGGCCAGCGACCCGGCTCGGGGGGCGGCGGCGCCGGCACAGGCTCGACGAGCGGATCGGCGCCGCGCGCAGCCGGCGGGCTGTCGAACAGGGCGACCGCCTCGGCCGCCGTCACGCCGGCGCCCGCCGGTGCGGCCGGCGCGAACGCCCGCGCCAGCGCGTCGCCGGCCGCCGGCACCGCCCGAAGCCCGGCTTCGGCCAGCGCCTCGCGCACCGCGACGATCAGGCTGGCGCGGATCCGCGCCGGCTCGCGGAATCGAACCTCGGTCTTGGCCGGGTGGACGTTCACGTCCACCTCGGCGCCCGGCAGCGTCAGGAACAGCGCGGCCATGGCGTGCCGCCCGGCCGGCAGCCGCTCGGCATAGGCGCCGCGCAGCGCGCCGGTCAGCAGCCGGTCGCGCACCGGCCGGCCGTTCACGAACAGATATTGCTGTTCGGCCGAGGCGCGGCTTGCCGCCGGCAGGCCCGCAAGCCCGCCGATCGCAAGATCCGGACGCACGAAATCGACCGGCACCGCCTCGATGCCGGCCGGCAGCAGCGCCAGCAGCCGCCGGGCATGAGCCTCGACCGAACGGTCGCGCTCGGCCGCCACCGACAGAAGCACCCGCCCCTCGACCAGCAGCCGGAAGGCGACATCGGGGTTCGACATCGCCAGCCGCCGCACGCTATCGGCGATCTGCGCCTGCTCGGTGCGGACGGCCTTCAGGAACTTGGCGCGTGCCGGCACCCGGGCGAACAGCGCGTCGGCGCGAACACGCGTGCCCGGCGGGCAGGCGGCCGGCCCGTCGAACGCCGGGTCGGAGCCGACGAGCGCAAGCCGCCAGCCGCTGTCCTGCCCTGCCGTGCGCGATTCGATCATGAGGCTGCTGACCGAGGCGATGGCGGGCAGCGCTTCGCCCCGGAAGCCGA
>JBKBUL010000090.1:0-4497 GCA_046290045.1 Sphingomonadaceae bacterium | reverse complement strand
CCCCCCCCCCGTTTTTTGTTTCTTCCCCTCCTTCCCCTCCCCCCCCCCCGCTCCTCGCCTTCGCCATCGTCGCCTCGGTCCTCTCCACCATCAACGCGACCGTCCTCACCGGCGCGCGGGCGATGTGCGCCAGCGGCGAGCACGTCCCCCTGCTCCGGCCGCTCGCCCGCTGGGATCGCGCCGCCTCGGTGCCGCGCCCGGCGCTGCTGCTGCAGGGCGTGGTCGCGCTGGCGCTCACCGCCTATGGCGCGACCGCGCGCGATGGCTTCGCCGCCATGGTCGCCTTCGGCGCGCCCGTCTTCTGGCTGTTCATGGCGCTCACCACGCTCGCCCTCTTCCGCCTGCGCCGAACCCACGGGCAGGCCCCGGGCTTCGCCGTGCCGCTCTACCCGCTGGTGCCGCTCCTGTTCCTCGGCGTGTGCGTGGCGATGCTCTGGTCCAGCCTCGACTATGCCCGATTCCTGCTCGGCGCCAGCGAAGGCGGCCGGCTGGCGGGCGTGCTGGGGGTGCTGCTGCTGGCGGCCGGGATCCCGCTCACGTGGCGGGCCGGGCGCGCCTAGCCGTCAAGGTCGGCGGGGCCGGTCTCGGCCTCGGCCACGGTGGCGTTGCGGTCGGCAGCACCCGCCGCCGGGATCCGCTTCAGCCGCGCCATCTCGGCCTTGAACGCAGCCAGGTCCTTGCCCCCCAGCTGCTCGCCGCCCTGGAATCGCGCCTGCCGCGGATCGACGGGGCGGCCGTCCTGCCACACCTCGTAATGGAGGTGCGGCCCGGTCGACAGGCCGGTCGAGCCCACCTGCCCGATCGCCTGCCCCTGCCCCACCTGCTGGCCCGGCCGCACGTTCATCCGGTGCAGGTGGGCATAGCGGGTCATCAGGCCCCGGCCATGGTCGATCACGATCACATTGCCATAGCCGCCGCCCCAGCCCGCCTGGGTCACCCGGCCCGAGGCCGAGGCCAGCACCGGCGTGCCGGTGGGCGCGGCGAAATCCACCCCCTGGTGCATCCGCGAATAGCCGAGGATCGGGTGGAAGCGCATGCCGAATCCGGATGAGAGCCGCGCGCTCGCCACCGGGGTCCGCATCAGCCCCTTGCGCACGCTCTCGCCATTGGCCTTGAAGAATTCCCCGCGCGGACCCCAGCGCATCAGCGAGATCGTCTCCCGCCCATTCTGCAGGCCGGCATAGAGCAGCCGGCCCATCTCGGTCTCGCCTGTCTCGGCGCGGCGGTGGGCGATCACGAACTCGAACCGGTCGCGCCCGCGCGCCTCGCGCTGGAAGTCGATCACATGGCTCATCTGCCGCACATAGTCGGCGATCACCGCCTCGGGCAGGCCGGCGGCGCGCGCCGCCTGCCTCAGCGACCGGCCCACCTCGCCCGTCACCCGAAGCGGCGTGTCGTCCACCGCGATCGCGATCGGGCTCACCCGAAGCTCGCCCGACTCCTGACGCCGCGCCTCGACGCGCAGGTCGAAGGCCGCCCGGAAGTCCAGCTCGTTCAAGGGCCGCGGCACGGCCTTGCTCTCGCGCCGGCCCAGCACCACGCGCACCGGCGTTCCGGCCTTCACGTCGCGCAGGTTCACGCGGCCGGCCAGCGCCCGGCCCAGGAGTTCGAGATCGCCCCGGCCAACGCCGGCCCGGCGCAGCGCCGCCTCGAGGCCCGCAGCCCCGCCGCCGGCCCCCACGGTCGCCGTCAGTTCCACGCGCGGCCGCTCCGGCGGCTCCGCCAGCCGCTTCGCCAGCGCGGTCGGCGGCACCACGCGGCCGGTCGGGCTGCCGGCCGCCAGTGGCCCGATTCCGTTCGACCGCGCTTCCTCGAGGCTCGCCGGCGAAGGCGGATGCGGCACCGGCCCGGCCACCGGCGGCAGCATGAGCGCCAGCGACGAGGCCGCCCCGGCCAGCGCGCCCAGCGTCGCAAAGCCGCGCCACCAGCGGCCCGAGCCGATGCTGTCGCCGAGGTCCACCACCAGCTCGCGGTCGACAAGCCCGGCCGCCGCGCGCCGAACCACCTCGGCCGCCGGCGGCAGGCGAAGCGCGCCGGCCCTTGGCAGCGCAAGGCCGGGCAGGCGCGGCCACAGCCCCGCCGGCACCAGCCCGGGGCGCAACCGGCCAGCGGGCGCCAGCACGTTCTCAGCGAGCGTTGCCATCAGCCTGTCGGATGATCCGTCGGTTCCAGCCTGCCATCACGCGAGGAACGACCCCTGGCTCGAGCGCTTTGGTGCGGCTTCGACGACCGGGCCGAACCGCCCGGTGCCGGAACCGCTCCGGCTGCCCTTGTTAAGTTGCTGGAACGGAACCCTGAATCATCGGGCCTGCCGGGTCAACAGCAAGGGTCCGAACGGGATGCAGGGCTGCGACGAAACGCCCGCGGCAGGCGATGAACCGTTCATCCCCTCGAAAGCATCTGTCATCAAACCATCTCTTGCGTCCCAGAACGCGTCATGCCACTAGATATGGCGTTAGACGACGGGAGTGGGTTTGATCCGCACGCTGGTCGAAAGCCTGATGATCCCCCGCGAAGCCCCTGGTTTCGCCGTCCCCTCGCCCCATATCCCGCCCATGGCTGCTCCCCCGCCGCCCGGCCGAGGCTCGCGTTGACGGGCCTTCGCGCCCAGCTCACGGCCGTCCTCGGCCCCACCAACACGGGGAAGACCCATCTCGCCGTCGAGCGCATGTGCGCGCATGCCGGCGGCATGATGGGCTTCCCGCTGCGGCTTCTCGCGCGCGAGGTCTATGACCGCGTCGTGGCGCTCAAGGGCGCGCCGCAGGTGGCGCTGGTGACGGGCGAGGAGCGGATCGTGCCGCCCGGCGCGCGCTACTTCCTGTGCACCGCCGAAAGCATGGTGACGGACCGCGCCTTCCCCTTCGTCGCCATCGACGAGGGGCAGATGGGCGCCGACCCTGAGCGCGGCCATGTCTTCACCAACGCCATGCTGCACCTGCGCGGCACCGCCGAGACGATGATCCTCGGCGCCGAGACGCTTCGGCCGATGATCCGGCGGCTCCTGCCCGACGCCCAGGTCGTCGCGCGCCCGCGCTTCTCCGAGCTGAACTGGGTGGAGCCGCGCAAGCTCTCGCGCCTGCCCGCCCGCTCGGCCGTCGTCGCCTTCTCGGCCGAGGATGTCTATGCGCTCGCCGAGGCGCTCCGGCGCCACAAGGGCGGGGCGGCGGTCGTGATGGGGGGCCTCAGCCCACGCACCCGCAACGCCCAGGTCGCCCTCTACCAGTCGGGCGAGGTCGATTACCTGGTCGCCAC
Source organism: Sphingomonadaceae bacterium (assembly GCA_046290045.1). Classification (GTDB taxonomy): domain Bacteria; phylum Pseudomonadota; class Alphaproteobacteria; order Sphingomonadales; family Sphingomonadaceae; genus Sandaracinobacteroides. The sequence goes on along the minus strand of JBKBUL010000090.1, from coordinate 1,245 downwards.
CGACGCGATCGGCATGGGCCTCAACATGGACATCGCCCATGTCGCCTTCGCCAGCCTCGCCAAGTTCGACGGCCGCCGCCACCGCCGGCTTCGCGCCGCCGAAATGGCGCAGATTGCCGGCCGCGCCGGCCGCCACCAGCGCGACGGCAGCTTCGGCACCGTGCAGCTCGGCCGCGCCGACGAGGCCGGCGCCAACCCCGCCTTCACCGAGGCCGAGATCGCCGCGATCGAGGGGCATGATTTCCCGCCCCTGAAGGGCCTCGTCTGGCGCAACCACCGGCTCGACTTCTCCTCGCTGCACCGCCTCGTCATGAGCCTCGAGGCCGAGCCTTCGGCGCCCGAGCTGTGGCGCGGCGACGATGCGATCGACCTCCAGGTGCTGAAACGCCTGTCAGGCGAGCCCTGGGTGATGGAGCGCGCGCAGGGCCGCCCGGCGCTCATGCGGCTCTGGGCGGCCTGCGGCCTGCCCGATTACCGCCGCACCGGCGCCGAGGCGCATGCCCGCCTCGTCGGCCGGCTGTTCCGCCACCTGTCCGAGGGCAATGGTCACCTGCCGGCCGAGTGGATCCGCTCGGAGCTTGCCGTCCTCGACAATGTCGCCGGCGACATCGCGACCTTGTCCGACCGGATCGCGGCGGCCCGCACCTGGACCTATGTCGCCCACCGGCCCGACTGGCTGGCGGACGCCGCCCACTGGGCCGAGCGCGCCCGCGATGTCGAGGATCGCCTGTCGGATGCGCTGCACCAGCGGTTGACCCAGCGCTTCGTCGATCGCCGCACCGCCGTGCTGCTCAAGGATCTGAAACTGCGCGACCCCGATCTCAGCGTCGAGGTCGATCCCGATGGCGCGGTCGTCGTCGATGGGGCGATCATCGGAACGCTGGCCGGCTTTGCCTTCCTGCCCGATCCTGCCGCCCGCGCCGGCGAGAAGCGCCGCCTGCTGGCAGCGGCCGAACGCCGCCTCTCGAGCGAACTGGCCCGCCGCGCGGCCGCGCTTGCCGCCGCGCCCGATTCCGATCTCGCGCTCGCCTTCGAAGGCGGCATGCCGCCGCGCCTTGCCTGGCGCGGCGCGCGGGTGGCCGCACTCCGGCGCGGACGCGACGCGCTCAGCCCCCGGATCGAGTTCGACCGCAGCCTCGACACGCTCGACCCGGCCGCGCGCGCGGCCGTTCTCGCCCGGCTTTCAGCCTGGCTCTAGGCAGCCAAGCGCCGCCATCTGGCCGCGCTCACCCGGCTGTCTGCCCT
>JBKBUL010000089.1:0-4522 GCA_046290045.1 Sphingomonadaceae bacterium | reverse complement strand
GAATTGCGCGATCTTGATCGGCCCGCCCAGTTCATCGACGGCCCGCCGACCCGTCACGATCTGCGCGAGCGTGTCCCACATCATGACGATGGTGTCGCGGGTCTCGATGAGCGCCCATCTCAGCGAGTCGAGGGGGCCGTGCTGCACCACCACCACCTCGCCCGAAGCCAGCCCGAGGACGGCGCGGGTGTAGCGGTTGCCGAAGCGGTCCTCCTCTTCGACGAGGTTGGGCGTCACCGATTTCACGAGCCTCTGGCCGTCGCGCTCGAGCGCCAGTTCGATGGGCGTTCCGGTGTTGATGGAAACCGTCCGCAGCACATCCTCGAACCGCTCGACCGGCCGGCCATCGATCTCGACGATGCGGTCACCCGCCTTCACCCCGGCCTCGGCCGCCGGCATGCCGGCAATGGCCTGGCCGACGACCGGCGGCGTGATCTGGTGGCCGTAGGTCATGAAGAAGACGAAGAAGATGAGAATCGCGAACAGGAAGTTGATGAGCGGGCCGGCCGCGACGACGGCGGCGCGCTGCCACAGCGGGCGGAGCTGGAACATCACGGCGCGATCGGCAGCCGAAACCCGGTCGGCCAGCTCGGTGTTGGGCTGGCTTGCGGCGTTCATGTCCCCGGCGAACTTTGCGTAGCCGCCGAGCGGGATCCAGCCCAGCTTCCAGCGGGTGCCGTGCCGGTCCGTCCAGCCGAGCACTTCCTTTCCGAAACCCACGGCGAACGCCTCGATCTTCATGCCGAGCAGTCGGCCCATCCCGTAATGGCCGAACTCGTGCACGAACACGAGAATCCCGATGACGATGAAGAAGATGAGGGCGGTGAAGACGACGCCCGGCGCGGCGATGCTTTCCATGGCGAAACGCCTACCGGATGGCCTGCCGGGCCGCAAACCTTGTTGCACGACCGCTGGCAACAAACTGTTGCGCGAGCGTGCGCGCGGCACGGTCCAGCTCGAAGACCTGCTCGAGGCTGTCGGGGCAGACGGGGTCGATGGCGGCCAGCGTGGACTCGACCACCGAGGCGATGTCGAGGAAGCCGATCCGGCCTTCGAGGAAGGCGGCGACCGCGACCTCGTTGGCGGCGTTCAGGATGCAAGGCCGGCAGCCGCCGGCGGCAAGCGCGGCCTCGGCCAGCGCCAGCGCCGGGAAGCGAACGCGATCGGGCGCCTCGAAATCGAGCCGGCCGATGGCGGCGAGGTCGAGGCGCTGGACCGGGGTTGCCATCCGCTCGGGCCAGGCGAGCGCGTGGGCAATCGGCACCCGCATGTCGGCCGGGCCGAGCTGCGCCAGCACCGAGCCATCGACATATTCGACGAGGCCGTGGACGAGGCTCTGCGGGTGCACCAGCACGTCGAGTTGGTCGGGCCGGACGGCAAACAGGTGGAAGGCCTCGATCAGCTCGAGGCCCTTGTTCATGAGGGTCGCCGAATCGACCGAGATCTTGGCGCCCATCGACCAGGTGGGATGCTTCACCGCCTCGGCCGGGGTGACGGCGGCCATGGCCTCAAGCGTCCAGGTGCGGAACGGGCCGCCTGAGGCCGTCAGCGTGATCTTGCGGACCCGATCGCGCGCCTCGAGCACCTGGAAGATGGCATTGTGCTCGCTGTCGACCGGCAGCAGGCGGGCGCCGGTGCGCGCGGCCGCCGCCGTCATCAGCGGGCCGGCGCAGACCAGCGCCTCCTTGTTGGCGAGGGCGACCGGGGTGCCGGCCTCGAGCGCAGCAAGCGTCGGCGGCAGGCCGGCAGCCCCCACGATGGCGGCGACCACGAGGTCGGCCGGGCGATGGGCCGCCTCGACGAGGGCCGCAGCGCCGGCTGCCGCCTCGATCCCCGAGCCAGCCAGCGCCTCGCGCAGGGGGGCGAGCGCCGCGTCATCGGCGACGACGGCGAGCTTCGCGCCGCAGCTTCGCGCCACCTCGGCGAGCCGCGCCCAGTCCCGCCCGGCAGCGACCGCCTCGACCTCGAAGCGATCGGGCGCGCGGGCGACGAGATCGAGCGTGGAGGCACCGACCGAGCCGGTCGCGCCGAGAAGGGTGATGCGCCTGCGCCCGCTCATGCCATCTCCGCAACCAGCCGGCCCGGCTCGAGCGCGGCCCAGACGGCAACCGCGCAGGCGACCGGCACCAGCCCATCGACGCGGTCCATCACGCCGCCATGGGCGCCGAGCAGCCGGCCCGAATCCTTGACCCCGGCGCGGCGCTTCAGCCAGCTTTCGAAGAAGTCCCCGGCCTGGGCCAGCACCGCGAGCGCCGCCCCGAGCAGCACCATGCGAAGCGGCGGCACCGGCCAGCCGACGGCAGACGCGAACAGGGCGGAGAAGAGCGCCGCGGCCGACATGCCGCCGATTAGCCCTGCCCAGGTCTTGGACGGGCTGACGGCGGGCCAGATCTTCGCGCCGCCAATGCTCCGCCCGGCGACATAGGCGAAGATGTCGGTGGCCCAGACGAGGCCCATCGTCCACATCACCAGCGCAAAACCGTCAGGCTCGGCGCGGAGCCAGATGAGGGCGACGGCCGGTAGCCCGGCATAGAGGAGGCCGGTGGAGAGCCAGCGCTTGCCCGGCCTGCGAAGCACGAACGACAGCAGCGCCAGCGCCGGGGCGGCAACCGCCAGCAGGGCAAGCGCCTCGGCCACGCGACCGAGATGCGCGAGAAGCGAGACGCCGAGCAGGACACCGATTCCGGCAATCATCAGCGCTGGCCGTGTCCGGTGCATGATCGCCCATTCCCGGAACACCAGCGCGACGCCAAGCGCGATCATGACCGAGAAGGCCGGCCCGCCCGCATAGATGTCGCTGACGGCGACGATCGCCAGAAAGGCTCCCACGACGACACGCGAGCCGAGCGCGGTTCGGGCGGCGGGCGGCCGGATCGGCTCAGAGGCCGCCATAGCGCCGCTGCCGGCCGGCAAAGGCCTCGATCGCCTGGGAGAGCGTCGCCTCGTCGAAATCCGGCCAGAGCACGGGCGTGAACCAGAGTTCGGCATAGGCCGCCTGCCAGAGCAGGAAGTTGGACAGGCGCTGCTCGCCCGAGGTGCGGATGATGAGATCGACCGGCGGCAGGTCGGCCGTGTCGAGGCCGGCCTCGATGAGCTGGCTGGTGATGGCAGCCGGCGAAATGGCGCCCTGGCGCACCCGCTCGGCGATCGCCTGCACGGCGCGGGTCAGCTCGTCCTGCCCGCCATAGTTGAGCGCGACCACGAGGCGGAAGCGGTCGTTGCGGCGCGTGCGCTCCAGCGCATTCTCCAGCCGCTCGACGACGTCGGGCTTCAGCGCCCGCCAGTCGCCGATGAGCGACAGGCGCGCGCCATTCTCGTCCAGCTCCTCCAGCTCGGCCAGCAGGTGGTGGCGAAGCAGGCTCATGAGGTCGGAGACCTCCTCGGCCGGGCGGCGCCAGTTCTCGGAGCTGAAGGCGTAGAGCGTCAGCGTCTCGATGCCGAGGCGCGGCGCCGCGCGGACGATGCGACGCACCGCCTCGACACCCGCCTTGTGGCCGGCCAGCCGCGGCAGGCGGCGGGCCTTTGCCCAGCGGCCATTGCCGTCCATGATGATCGCGACATGGCGCGGGCCGCCGGGCAGCCCCGGAAGCGAGCCGTCGGGCCGTTCCGCCTCAGCGGCCGCCGCCGGGCGCACGGAGGAAAACCATTTCACTTGCCAAGGATTTCCTTCTCCTTGGCGCTGGCGGCTGCATCGACCTCGGCGATCGCCCGGTCGGTCAGCTTCTGCACCTCGCCTTCCAGCCGCTTCTGCTCGTCCTGGCTGATCCGGCCCTTCTTCTCGGCGGCCTTCAGCATGTCATTGCCGTCGCGACGGACGTTGCGGATCGCGATCCGCGCCTTCTCGGCATATTGGGTCGCGAGCTTCGCCAGCTCGCGCCGGCGCTCCTCGGTGAGATCGGGGATGGGAAGCCGGAGCGTCTGGCCCTCGACCAGCGGGTTCAAGCCGAGGCCGGCGGCGCGGATCGCCTTCTCGACCGGCTGGACGTTGGCGCGATCCCACACCTGGACGGCAAGCATCCGCGGCTCGGGCGCCGTGACGGTTGCCACCTGGTTCAGGGGCATGGCGGCGCCATAGACCTCGACGGTGACGGGATCGAGCAGCGAGGTGGAAGCCCGCCCGGTGCGCAGGCCCCCCAGGTCATGCTTCAGCGTCTCGACCGCGCCCTTCATTCGGCGCTCGAGATCGGCCTTGACGGCGGTCGCGTCGAACTCAGCCATGTTCCATCCCCTGAACCGGGCCGACGATGGTCGCCACGCCCTCGCCGGCCAGAACCCGGGCGAGATTGCCTTCTTCCCGGATGTTGAACACCACGATCGGAATATCGTTGTCGCGACACAGTGCAACCGCGGCCGCGTCCATCACCTTCAGATTGTCGTTGAGAACCTTGTCGAAGCCGATCCGCTGGTAGCGCCTGGCGGCCTTGTTGGTCTTGGGATCGCTGTCGTACACGCCATCGACCGACGTGCCCTTGAACAGCGCATCGCAACCCATTTCGGCGGCGCGCAGGGCGGCAGCCGTGTC
>JBKBUL010000020.1:0-30841 GCA_046290045.1 Sphingomonadaceae bacterium | reverse complement strand
TAGGCCGGGTTCCGGATCGTCTCCGTTGCGGCATCGGCCACCCACTCGGCGACGAGGGGGTGGCCCATGCTGCGCGCCCGATAGGCCTCCGCGTCCGGCGGCAGCGCCACGTCATAGGTGGTGAAGCGGCTGGCGACCGGCGCATACATCAGGTCAACCGCGCCCCAGTCGGCGCCGGCCAGCCAGGGGCCGCCGAAGCGGTCGAGCCCCTGCTGCCAGAGCGACGCGACGCGCTCGACGTCGGGCCGCGCCTCGGGGTCGAGGGCCCAGCCGGGATAGCGGCGCATCACGTTCATCGGGCAGTGCCGGCGAAGCGCTGCGAAGCTCGCCTGCATCTCGGCCGCCGCGCTCCAGGCGAAGGCGCGCGCGAGCCCATCCCTCGGCCAGAAGCGCGTGCCCCCCGAGGCGCGGTCGAGCCATTCCACGATGCCCAGCGCGTTCCAGATCACCGCCTCGCCGTCCACCAGCACCGGCACCTTGCCGGCCGCGCTGGCGAAAGGCTCGGTCGCACGCCGCTCGGGCCAGTCGGCGGCATAGATGTCCACGAAGCCAATCTCGATCGGCACCCCGCTCTGCCTTGCCGCCAGCCAGCCGCGAAGCGACCAGGAGGAGTAGCGCCGCGACGTGATCCACAGCTTCGCCATGGCCGGGCGCTAGCCCATCCCGCGCGACGGGGAAAGCGGGCGCGCTGCTGACCGCTCTGGCGCGGGCGCCCGGGCCGTGTCATGAGTTTCGGCCATGTCGTCCCGGGCAGATCGAGGCACGGTGCAGCGCGGCACCTCCTATGATGTCGCCCGCGAGGCTGGCGTCTCGCAGTCGACCGTGTCGCGGGTGTTCCGGCCCGGCACCTCGGTCGCGCCCGCCACCCGCGACCGGGTGATGGCCGCGGCCGCCCGGGTCGGCTACCGGCCGAATGCCATCGCGGCCTCGCTCATCACCCGCCGGTCGCACCTCGTTGCGGTCGTCATCTCCAACCTCACCAATCTCCACTATCCCGAGGTCCTGGCGGAGCTGACCGCGCGGCTCTCGGCCGAGGGGCTCAGGGTTCTCCTCTTCACGCTCAGCACCGAAAGCGAGATCGACGCCGTGCTCGACCAGGTCTGGCGCTACCGCGTCGATGGCGCGATCGTCGCCGCCCGGCTGTCGCCCGGCCAGGAGGCGGCCTTCGCGCGCGAGGGCGTTCCCCTCGTGCTCTACAACCGACCCGGCCATGGCGCCTTCGCCAGCAGCGTCGTGTGCGAATTCGCAGCGGGTGAACGAATGCTGGTCGACGGGCTCATCGCGGCCGGCCGCCGTCGCTTCGGCCTGATCGCCGGCCCGGCCGACTCGGCGGTCGGCGAAGCGCGCGTGGCGGGCGCCATCGCCTGCCTCGCGGCCGCCGGCCTCGAACCCTTGGGGGTCGAGCGGGGCGATTTCTCGCACGCAAGCGGCATGGCGGCCACCCGCCGCCTGCTTGCCGCGCATCGCCTCGATGCGCTGATTGCCGCCAACGACGTGATGGCGCTGGGCGCGCTCGATACGCTGCGGCACGAGGCGGGGCTCGCCATCCCCGGGGATGTCGCCGTCGTCGGCTTCGATGGAGTCGCGCCGGCCGGCTGGCCGGCCTACCAGCTCACCACCGTTCGCCAGCCGGTCGAGGCGATGACCGAGGCGGCCGTGCGGCTGCTGCTGGCCCAGGTCGCCGACCCGGCGCGTCCCGCCGAGCAGCTCCGCTTCGCCGGAACGCTGGTGCCCGGCCGGACTGCGCCGCTCACCTGAAGGCCCTGCGCCTCGGGCGCCATTGCATTCGAAGTCATTTCCTGCTTTCTGGCCGCCCATGACCGATCCCGCTGCCATCGATGCCGCCGCCATCGAAGCCGCCAAGGCCCGGCGCCTGGCGCTGCCGCTCGTCGGTGCCGGCGCGGCCTGGGCAGCCCATGCCGTGCCCTCGCTTGCCGCCGACGTCGCGGCCCCGGTCGACCGGCTCGACGGCGCCGACGCGGTCGCCGCCCGCCTGCTCGACCCCGTCGGCCGCGCCTTCCGCCACGGCGAGGAGCGGATCGACATCCTGATCGGCGGCCGCTTCGAAGGGGGCCTGTGGACGGCATCCACGGGCCATGTCGCCGGCCTGTTCGAGGCGCCGCTCTGGGGCATCCCCGCAACAGGCCTGCCCGCCTTCCTGCGCTACTGCCGCTTCGATCGCTGGGCCGATGGCCGCCTCGTCGAGCTCATCCTGCTGTTCGACCTGCCCGACCTCATGATGCAGGCGCGCGTCTGGCCGCTCTGCCGGCCGCTCGGCCCCTTCATCCGGCCGCCCGGCCCCGCCACGCGCGACGGGGTCGTGCGCGAGGCCGGCGACCCGGCCGAGTCCGCCGCCAGCCTTGCGCTGGTCGAGGCGATGATCGGCGGCCTCATGGCCTATGATGGCCGGTCGCTCGCCTCCATGGGAATGCGCCGCTTCTGGCATCCCTTCTTCTGGTGGTTCGGTCCGGCGCCCATCGGCACCTTCTGCGGCCATGCCGACTATGAACGCGGCCACCAGGGGCCCTTCCTAAACGCCTTCCCCGACCGGGTGGGCGGCAACCACCGCGCCCGCTTCGCCGAGCGCAGCTATGTCGCCTCCACCGGCTGGCCCAGCATCCGCGCGACGCACCTGGGCGGCGGCTTCTTGGGCCTTCCGGCCACCGGCCGGCCCGTCACCATGCGGGTGATGGACATCTGGCGCCGCGAGGGCGAGCTGCTTCGCGAGAACTGGGTGTTCGTCGACATCATCGACCTGCTCCGCCAGCTCGGTGTCGACCTGTTCGCCCGCATGGCAGCGCTCGCACCGGCCGCCATCCCCCCCGACTGAGGAGAGACCCATGCCCCGCTGGCTCAAGTCCGCGCAACCCGGCCAGACCCGCGCCGAAGCCGACCGCGCGGTGCGCGAGACGGTCGAGCGCATCCTCGACGATATCGCGACGCGCGGCGACGCGGCGGTCCGCGAGCTGTCGATCCGCTTCGACGGCTGGGACCGGGAGAGCTACCGCCTGGCCGACTCCGAGATCGCCGCCGCCGTCGACAGCCTCGATCCGCAGGACCGGCATGACATCGAGTTCGCCCAGGCCCAGGTCCGCCGCTTCGCCGAGGCGCAGCGCGCCGCGCTCCTCGACATCGAGGTCGAGACCCTGCCTGGCGTCATCCTGGGCCACCGCAACATCCCGGTGAACGCCGCCGGCTGCTACGTGCCCGGCGGGAAGTACCCGCTGCTGGCCTCCGCCCACATGAGCGTGGTGACCGCACGGGTCGCCGGCGTGCCGCGCATCGTCACCTGCGCGCCGCCCTTCGCGGGCCGGCCGGCGCCCGCGATCGTCGCGGCCCAGGCGCTCGCCGGGGCGGACGAGATCTGGTGCCTCGGCGGCGTGCAGGCGATCGGCGCCATGGCGATCGGCACCCAGACGATGCAGGCCGTGGACATGCTTGTCGGCCCCGGCAACGCCTTCGTGGCGGAGGCCAAGCGCCAGCTGTTCGGGCGCGTCGGGATCGATCTCTTCGCCGGCCCCACCGAAACCATGGTCATCGCCGATGAGACGGTGGATGGCGAGATCTGCGCGACCGACCTTCTCGGCCAGGCCGAGCATGGCCCCGACAGCCCGGCGATCCTGATCACCACTTCCGAGCGCCTCGCCCGCGACACGATGCGCGAGGTCGAGCGGCTGCTCGAGATCCTCCCCACCCGCGAGATCGCGCGGCAGGCGTGGGACCGCCACGGCGAGGTCATCCTGTGCGACAGCGACGAGGAGATGCTCGCCGTCGCCGACGACTATGCCAACGAGCATGTGCAGGTCATGACGCGCGACCCCGACTGGTTCCTCGAACGGCTCACCAACTATGGTGCCCTGTTCCTCGGGCCGCGAACCAACGTCGCCTATGGGGACAAGGTGATCGGAACCAACCACACCCTGCCCACCCGGCGCGCGGCGCGCTACACCGGCGGCCTGTGGGTGGGCAAGTTCCTCAAGACCTGCACCTACCAGCGCGTGCTGACCGACGAGGCGAGCACGCTGGTCGGCGAATATTGCTCGCGGCTGTGCGCGCTCGAGGGCTTCGCCGGCCATGGCGAGCAGGCCAACATCCGCGTGCGTCGCCACGGCGGGCGCAACATCCCCTATGCCGGGGCGGCCGACCCGGTGCTGTCGCGCCGGGTGGCGTGAAGCTTCCGCCGCCACCCGGCTTCCGGCTGGACGGCCGGCGCGCGCTCGTCACCGGCGCGGGGCGCGGGATCGGCCTCGCGGCCGCCGCCGCGCTCGCCGACGCCGGCGCGGAGGTCTGGCTCGTCGCGCGAACCGGGGCCGAGGTCGAGGCCGCGGCGGCCGCCATCCGCACCGCCGGCGGCCAGGCCGAGGGGCATGTGCTCGACGTGACCGACACGGCCGCCGTCCGCGCCTTCCTGGCCGCCCGGCCGGCGCCGCACATCCTCGTCAACAATGCCGGCACCAACCGCCCCAAGCCGGTGTGGGAGGTGACCGAGTCGGATTATGCCGCCGTGCTCGATCTGAACCTTCGCGCCGCCTTCTTCGTGGCGCAGGCGGTCGCGATGCGCATGCGCGACGAGGGCGTCGCCGGAAGCCTCATCCACCTCTCCTCGCAGATGGGCCATGTCGGCGGGCGGAACCGCTCGCTCTACTGCGCGTCCAAATGGGCGCTGGAAGGCATGAGCAAGGCGTTCGCCCTCGATCTCGCGCCCTTCGGCATCCGCTCGAACACGGTCGCCCCCACCTTCATCGAAACCCCGCTCACCCGGCCCATGTTCGAAGATGCGGCCTTCCGCGCCGAGGTCGAATCGCGAATCAAGCTCGGCCGGATCGGCGCGCCCGAGGATGTGACCGGGGCCATCCTCTACCTCGCGGCCGATGCCTCGCGCCTCGTCACCGGCACCAGCCTCCTCGTCGACGGCGGCTGGACGGCCGACTGACAGCGCCCCGGCGGCGCTTGGCAGCCGCCCCACTTGTCAATACAAGTTGGGCCGGGAGGTGAGGATGGACGAGCGCACGTCCGTGAACCCGGCCGCCGCCGGGGCAACAGCGGCCCTGCCGGCCGGCCGCCAGGCCGGCTATGGGGTCGGGGTCTACGGCATCTTCCTCGTCTGGATGATGACCGCGGTTACCCTCATGAACTTCTACACCGAGGTGCTGGGGCTGACGGCGGCCGAGGCCGGCACAATTTTCCTTGTCGCCTCCATCTGGGATGCCGTCACCGATCCCGTGATGGGCTGGCTCAACGACCGGGTCCGCAGCCGCTGGGGCCGCTATCGCCCCTGGCTGCTGTTCGCCGCCCCGCCCTTCGCGCTCGCCTTCCTCGCGATGTTCGCCCCGCCGCCCGTTGCCGACCCCGCCTCGCGCTTCGCGCTCGCGCTGGCGCTCCACCTGCTGTTCCGCACCACCTACACCGCCGTCTACATGCCCTACACGGCGATGATCGCGCGACTGTCCACCAGCGCGCGCGAACGCGCCCAGCTCGCCGGGGTCAAGAACATGTTCACGGCCGGCGCGGCGCTCACCATCTCCTTCTTCGCCTTCGACGCCATCGCCTGGTTCGGCGGCGGGGACGATACGCGGGGGTTCCGCATGACCGCCATGCTGATCGCCGCCGTCTCGGTCGCAGCGCTCTGGCTGTGCTTCGCCGCCACGCGCGAGCCGCCCGAGGCGCCGCACGAGGCCGGCGGCAACCCGCCGCTCGCCGATACCCTGTCCGCGCTCGTCGCCAACCACGCCTTCTGGCTGATCTTCTTCGGCGTCATCGCGTTCACCGGCTGCTACACGATGATCAACAAGTCGATTGTCTATGACGCGCAGTGGAACCTCGGTGACCGCACGCTTGCCCGCTATCCGCTGACGGCGATCGCGCTGGCCGGAATCCTGTCCCCCCTCCTGTGGGTGCCCGTCAGCAAGGCGACCTCCAAGCGCACCGTCTGGATGGCCGGCTGCCTCGTGGGCGCCGCGGCGCTCGGCCTCCTCTGGTTCCTGCCCGGGCTCCCGCTCTGGCCGCGCACCGCGCTCTTCTTCGCAGGCGGTGTCGGGATCCACGCCGTGCTCATGACCTTCTTCGCCGCCGTCGCCGACGCCGCCGACCATGGCGAGTGGAAAACCGGCGTCCGGGTCGAGGCGCTGCTGTTCGGCTGCGTGTCCTTTGCCAACAAGGTCTCGCTCGGGCTCGGCACCTGGGCGCTCGGCCTCGGCCTCGATTCGGCCGGCTATGTGAGCGGCGGGGCGGACGGCGGCCAGTCCGATGCGGCGCTTCGCGCCATCACCCTCTGGATGACCCTGGTTCCAGCCGGGGGATTCCTTCTCTCGGCCGCCATCATCGCCTTCTTCCCGGTCTCGAACGCGGTGCACGCCCGCGTCGAGGCCGAGCTGAAGGCGCGTGGGAGCAGCGCGGCTTCCAATCCACTGGGACCGGATCGAAAGCCGCTCTGATCCCGCGCTTGCTGCATGGGTTTCCGATGCCGGCGCGCCCGCCGGATCGGACCCTGCCCTAGAAGCGGAAGCCGCCCTTCACGCCGAAGATCCGGGGCGGCGCATAGTTCTGGAAGATCGCGCCCTGCCCGCCGATGACGGCGCGGTTCAGGATCGCCTTGTCCTCCAGGTTGTCCACGAAGCCCTGCAGCATGAAGCGTTCGTCGCCCGACATCCAGGTCAGCCTGAGGCTCGTCTGGGTGTAGCTGCCCTGCCGGCCCACGGCGCGGCCGGGGATGCCGGCGTCATAGTTGAACTCGTTCACGAAATAGTCGTCCGACCAGAAGAAGCGCGCTTCAGGCGTCAGGCTGCCGGCGCCGCCCAGCCCGATCCGGTAGCTGGCGCCGACCTGGAAGGTGAAGTCGGGCGACAGCGGGATCCGGTTGCCGGACAGGTCGAGCTGGTTGGTGCTGCCCGGCACCAGCCGGAAGCCGGTCGCCTGGGCCAGCGGCCGAGTCGCCTGGAAGGTCTCGAAGCGGGCGTTGAGCCAGGTGGCATTGGCGTCGATCGTCAGGTCCTCGATCGGCTTCCACACAAGCTCGGCTTCCACCCCATAGGCCCGCGCCGACCCGCTGTTTGACCGGGCGACCACGTTGGTCGGGCCCACCTGGACGAAGGTGTTGGACAGGATGTCGTTGTAGTCGTTGTAGAAGGCGGCGAGGTTCAGCGTCAGCCCGGCGGCCGGGAACTGGTTCTTGGAGCCGATCTCATAGGCCGTCACCGTCTGCGGGCCATAGAAGGGCACCGGCGGGTTGCCGCCATTGTTGAACCCGCCCGACCGGAAGCCGGTCGAGACCGAGGCGTAGATGAGGTTGTTCGGGGTCACGTCGAAATTGGCCCCAAGCCGCCAGGTGAACTTGCGGAATTCGGCGCTGTCGGGCGCGAGGTCGGTTGCGCCGACCGGGCTCTGGTAGATGAAGCGCTTGTTGTCCCAGGTGTAGCGCCCGCCGGCCACCAGGGTCAGCTGGTCGGCCACCTTGAAGTCGAGCTGGCCATAGGCGGCGAGGCTGTCGGTCGAGACATCCTGCCGGAAGGTGAAGCTGTTCGGGTTGGTCGGCGTGCGGAAGAAGAAGTCCTCCACCACGCTCTCGTTGAAATAATAGGCGCCCAGCACCCACTGCAGCGGGCTTTCATACTCCGAGGTCAGCTGGAACTCGGCGCTGCTGCTCTTCGAGCGGGTGTCGAGCTCAAGCAGCGAGCCGAAGCTCTCCGAGAAGTCCTCGTCGCCAACCCGGTAGGAGCGGAAGTCGGCATGACTCGCCAGCAGCTTGATCCCGATCCCGGACAGCGACGAGCGGAACTCGAAATTGGCCGTCGTCTCCTCGGTGTTCCGGGTCTTGTCGGTGTTGCGGAACACCCGGTAGGGGTTGCGGTCGGAGGGCAGCGGCGTCGCGCCGGTGCGCGGATTGTTGCGGTCGAGGAAGCCGCCCAGGTCCTGCGTGCCGGTCGCCTGGCCGGGGCCGGCGCCCGGGTTGGCGCGCAGCGTGCCGACCGTCGTGTAGCCGAAGCCGCCGGCGCCGAAGCCGCCCTGGTCCCAGTGGCTGGCGCGGATGATGATCTCGCTCGAGTCCGACACGTCGAACTTCAGCGTGCCGCGCACATACCACTGGTCGTTGTCGTTGAAGTCCTCGGCCCGGCCGCCAGTGGGCACGCGCGGCGCTTCCACCTTCACCCAGCCGTCGCTCTGCTGCCACATCCCCACCAGCCTCAGGCCGATGGCCGGCGTCAGCGGCAGGTTCAGCACGCCTTCCAGCCGCAGGTCGTTGAAGCTCGCGTAGCGGACCGACCCTTCGGCCCCGAACTCGGGCTGCGGCAGCTTCGAGACGAGGTTGATGCTGCCGCCATAGGTGTTGCGGCCGAACAGCGTGCCCTGCGGGCCGCGAAGCACTTCCACCCGGTCGAGGTCGATGAAGGCGGCCAGCGCCTGGCTGGTGCGCGGCTTGTACACGCCGTCCACGAAGAAGCCGATCACGGGATCGTTGGCGGCGTCCACCTCCTCGGTCCGGACGCCGCGGATGGCCGGGCGGGCGTCCGTCCCGGACTTGCCGAAGCTCAGGCCCGGAACCGAGGAGGCCAGCGTCGTCACGTCGGTGATGCCGCGGTTGGCCAGCTCGCCGCCGCTCAGCGCGGTGATGGCCAGCGGCACGTCCTGCAGGCCCTGCTCGCGCCGCGTCGCGGTCACGATGATGTCGTCGCCCGACGCACCGGCGGCGGCCGGCGCCTGGGCTGCGGCCGGCAGCGCCGCGACGGCGGCGAGACTGGCGGACAGGAGAATGGTCGCCCTCATCTTTGGTCCTCCTCATCGGTGCGGCGCAACCGGGCGTCCCGGCAGCCAATCTGACAGATTTGTGATGCCATCTTTAGCCGCCCGCCCGCGCTTGGCGAGACGGCGATTGCATCCGAAGTCATGAAGCTGCGCGTTTTCCGGCAGCCTGATACGAAAATGTCACGCTTTTGCCCGTTCAGGGCCGGTTCCCGTCAACGGCCCCGCGTGCCAGCAGGCCGATCGCCCCCTCCACGTCGCGCACGTCGCCGAAGCTCTGGAACACCGTCGTCAGGCCGGCCAGATGGTCCTCGGGATAGCGCGCGGCATTGCAGTCCGACACCATGACCACGCGGTAGTCCAGCATCATCGCGTCGCGCGCCGTCGTCTCGCAGCAGAAGTTGGTGACCGTGCCGCCGATCATCAGGTTGCGGATCCCGCGCGCCTGCAACTGCGCGTGGAGGTCCGACGCGCCGGCCACGAAGGCCGAGTGCCGGGTCTTGACCGACCGGATGTCGCCCGGCTGCACGTCGAGCTCGTCGCACAGCTCGAAGCCCCAGTCCCCGGGTGTCAGCCCGCGGCGGTGCGCCTCGGCGCCTTCGGGGGTGAAGAAGTAGCGGTGATAAAGCTCGGCGAGGCTCCGCCCGTCCCCGGTGCCGGCCTGCAGCTGCACCCAGGCAACCGTGCCGCCGCGCGCGCGAACCTCGGTCGCCAGCCGGTTGATGGCCGGCATGATGGCGATCGCGGCGTCCGCCTTCACCGCGCCCTTCACGAAGGCATTCTGCATGTCGGTCACGATGAACGCCGTCTCGGCCGGCGCGAGCGCCTCGAACACGTGCAGCCGCCCGCGCTTCTTCATCACGCGCTCGATCACATAGTCGGGCATCTGCATCAGCCGGCCTCCGCTTCGCGCGCTGCCAGCCGCGCCACGATCCGCCGCATGGCAAGGCCCCCCATGTCCGGCTTCACGCTCCGCTCCGCCGGAACCGGCCGCAGCCCGTCCCTGTCCTGCACCTCGCGGATCCACGCCAGCGCGAGCCGATCCTCCTCGAAGGCCTCCACGATGGCGTGGCGCATCAGGCTCGTCACCTCCGGCTCGTCCACCCGGTAGTCGCGCGCGATCGCCCACCAGTAGCGGGTTCGATCCTGGGCCGTGGGCGTGATCGCGTGCAGGATCTTCGTCGCGTAGCGGGCGGGCCGGCCCGGCGCGGGGTCGGGGTCGATCACCTCGGCATGCGCCTCGTGCCAGCCCGGCGAGACGAAGCGCGAATCGGTCGAGCGCGTCACCGGCTTGCCAACCAGCTCCATCGCCCGGTCGTAGAGGCCGGGCAGCACGTCGCCGGCCAGCACCCGCACCTGCCGCACCCGGTCACCGGCCACCTCGAGGTCGATGGGCGCGGTCGCGTAGGAAGGGGTTCCGACATTGCCGGCATGAAGGAAGCTGAAATGCGTGGTGTCGAGGAGATTCTCATGCAGGCCGAGATAGTTGGCTTCAATGTCCGTCCGCCCCGTCGCAAACGCCCAGCCGGGGTCCGAGAGCCAGGGATGGGCCGGCACCAGCGCCGGGTCGGCGGCGTCCGGGTCACCCGGCCACAGCCACAGGAAGGGCGGCCGCTCGATCAGGGGGAAGCGCCGCACCCGCATCGCCGCGCGCGCCGCCGGCCGGTCGTCGGCCGGGATCGCGGCCGCCAGCCCGTCCGCGCCGTAGGCGATCCCGTGATAGCCGCAGACCAGCCGGTCGCCCTCGACCCGCCCGCGGCTCAGCGGAAAGGATCGGTGCGCGCAGCGATCGTGGACCGCGGCGGCCTTGCCATCGCGCGTCCGGAACAGGGCGACGGGAACCCCGGCCACGTCCACGCCCAGCGGCCCGTCGAGAAGCTCGGCCGAAGTCGCCGCCACATACCAGCAGTTGCGGATCAGCGGGGTCGTCCGGTCGGCAAGGGCCGCGGCCGGCAGAACCGGCCCGGCTTCTGGCCTCTGCAAGGCGTCCACGCGCGCCATCGGGGCTCCTCCTCGATGGCCGAGTTTCGCCTGCCCGCCCGCGCCTGTCAAGAAGTTGTATTTACAACTTTGCCCCCCTCAGGCCGGCCCCAGCGCCACCTCGCGCACCTCGCCCAGGAATTTCGCGGGCTTGATCCAGCTGTCGCCGCCGTCGATGGACCGCCAGATCTCCCCGAACATCGAGTTGGCCATCAGCACCTCGGGCCGGCCGGGCGCCGTCGCGATCCACCAGATGGTGGTGTTGGTCCGCCCCGGCAGATCCACCCGCTCCCAGCTGGTGCCGAAATCGCGGCTGCGAAGCATCAGCCCGTCGTCGCCCGATGGCCGGTCGCCGACCGACAGGAAGATCGTGCCCGAGCCGTCGGGCCGCGCCGCCATGCACCGGAAATAGCGGTAGGGCGCAACCGGCACCTCGACGGGCGTCCAGCTCTCGCCGTCGTCCAGAGATCGGTGCAGCCCCTCCTCGGTCGAGCACAGCAGCAGCCGCCCGCCATCCGCCGCCGGGCAGTCGTCGAAGATGAGGAGGTTGTGCGTGTCGCGCGTCAGCAGCCCCGTGGTCAGCCGCCGCCAGCTCAGCCCCCCATCGTCCGATCGGAAGACGCCGTCGATCTCGACCGTGGCCCACAGCCGGCCGGCGACGCGCGGGTCGAACATCAGCGAGGTGACGCGCGGCGTGTTGATGAAGGCGCATTCGGGGTCGCCCGAAAAGGCGAGGCGCGCCCAGCTCGCGCCGTCGTCGCGGCTGGCGAACAGGGCCGAGGGCCGGGTGCCGCAGACGATCCAGTCGGGGTCATGGGGGTCGCGGGCGATCTTCAGGATGTGCAGCCCGTCCATCGGGGAGGGGATGTGCCGGAACGCCTGCTCGGCCTCGCGCCAGCGGTAGAGCCCCTGGTCGGTTCCGGCGAGCAGCTCGCCCGGCCGGCCGGGATGCACGTTGAGCGACCAGCAGCGGTTCTCGTTGTAGAGGCCGGCGCGATGCGTGTGCGCGCGGCGCCAGCTGTCGCCGAGATCGTCCGAGAACCAGACGCCATGGCCCACCGAGGCCGCATAGGCCCGAAGGCCGGTCATCCGATCCGCTCCAGGTCGACCCGCGTGTCCGCCAGCCGGATGTCGCCGCGCCGCGCCGAGAGGGTCACGCCCGCCCGCCCCGAGAAGGGCCGCGCGGCCCCGAGGCGGATCGCGCAGCTGACGCCGCCCGGTGCCGCCGCTCGTTCCGCGGCCGGCGCCGGGGCCAGCTCTGCCGCCGCCTCCCCGTCGAGCAGCAGCACCGGCTCGCCCGCGTCATCCACCTCGGCCAGCGCCTGCCGGGCCAGGAACAGCCAGGCGAGCGAACCGTCCCGCCACAGCCCCAGCGCCGGCACGAGATAGGTTTCCATCGCCCGAACGGCAGCCCACCCCGGCGCCAGCGCCCAGTCCCCCGGCTCGAGCTGGATGGCCGGGTGCACCAGCAGCCGCTGCACGGCGACCGGGGCGCGTCCGCCGTCCAGTGCCACCGCCTCCGCCCGGGTGAGCATCAGGTCCGGGGTCACGATCCGGCCCGGCCGCACCACGTGCAGCTGCAGCAGCCGGAAGGCATTGCCCGGGGCCACCGCGCGCTTTCAGACGGTCTTGCCGGCCACGGCGTAATTGCCGCGCGGCACCTCGCTGATCACCACCCGAACCTGCCGGGGCTCGATCCCCAGGCTGTCGCACACGGCATCGGTCAGGGCCTGCATCAGCCGGTCCTTCACCGTCTGGTCCCGCCCTTCGTGGATCACGATGGTCACGATCGCCATTCGCCCGCCTCTCTCAGTTCAACACGCCGCCGCCGTCCACCACCAGGCACTGGCCGGTCACGGCGCCACTGTCCGGCCCCAGCAGGAACAGGGCCGGCCCCACCATGTCCTCGGCCGAGAGGTCGCGGCCCAGCGCCCGCGCGGCTGCAATCGCCGGCGCCCGCTCGGCGATCCCCGGCCGCTCGCGGACCGTCTCGGTGAGCGTCAGGCCGGGCGCCAGAATGTTCACCCTTATGCCCCGCGGGCCCAGCTCGCGCGCCAGCGAGCGGCCCATCGCCAGCACCGCGCCCTTGGACGCATCATAGTGCAGCAGGTTGGTGGCGCCGGCGAGCACCCGGTTGGAGGCGACCAGCAGGATCGCCCCGCCGTCCGCCATGTGCGGCGCGGCGGCGCGAACCGTCTCGAAGGTGCCGCGCGCGTTCACGGCCATCATCCGGTCGAACCCGTCGCCGTCGATCGCCTCGAACGGCCGGTTCGGTTCCCGCCCGAACAGCGCGGCATTGCACAACAGGGCGTCCAGCCGGCCGAACCGCCCGATCACCGCGTCGGCCATCGCCCGGCACTGGGCCGCCTCGGTGATGTCGCAGCGAAGCGGCAGCCCCTCCCCCCCGGCCCCGGCGATCGCCGCAAGGGTTTCCGCACAATCGTCGATGTCGGCGGCCGCCACGCGCCAGCCGCGCCGGGCCGCCCCCACGGCGAACGCCCGGCCCATGCCCTGGGCGGCCCCCGTCACCAGCAGCACGCGCGGTTCAGCCATGATCCTGCTCCAGCACCAGCTTCTCGGCGGTGAAGAAGGCGATCGAGGCCCGCCCCCCCTCGCGGCCGAGCCCCGATTCGCCGAAGCCCCCGAACGGGGCATCGGCGATCCGGTGAAAGGGCGTGTTCACTGAGATGCTGCCCGCGGCCTGCTGCGCCACGCCCGCGATCATCGCCGGGTCGCGGCTCCACGCATAGAGGGCAAGCCCATAGCGGGTCGAGCCCGCCAGCCGCAGCGCCTCCTCGGTCGTCGCGAAGGTCTGCACCGTCAGCACCGGCGCGAAGAACTCCTCCTGCACCGCCGGGCTCCGGTTGTCGGCCGGCGCGATCAGCGCCGGGCGGAACCAGTTGCCCGGGCCGCGCTCGGCGGCACGAACGCCCCCCGTCAGCAGCCGGTCGCCGTGGCGCCGGGCCGCCTCGATCCTGGCAAGCGTGGCCTCGAGATGCGCCGCCGTCACCAGCGGCCCCATGGCGCAGGCCGGGTCCATCGGGTCGGCAAGGTCGATCGCCTCGATCCGGGCGATGAGGTCGGGAAGGAGGCGGTCGGCCAGGCTTTCGTGCAGCAGCAGCCGCGAGGCGGCGAGGCAGGCCTCGCCGTTGTTGGCGAAGGCGGCCGCCATCAGCACGTCCATTGCGGCGGGCACATCGGCGCTCGCGTCGAGGATGAACGCGGACTTGCCGCCCAGCTCCAGCGTGACGGGGCACAGGCGTTGCGCGGCCGCGGCCGCCACCGCGACTCCACCCGCATGGCCGCCGGTGAACGAGATGGCGCGCACACGGGGCTCGGCCGCCAGCGCCGCGCCCACCGTCGGCCCCCGCCCCTGCACCACGTTGAGCTGCCCCGGCGGCAGCCCGGCCTCGATCGCGATCCGCGCGATTGCCAGCGCCGAAGCCGGCGCCAGCTCCGAGGGTTTCAGCACCACGGCATTGCCGGCGGCGAGCGCCGCCGCCGCCTTCAGCGCGGCCGACATCGCCGGGATGTTCCACGGCGTGAACAGCGCCACCACGCCGTGCGGCTCGCGGATCACCCGGGCGCTGAGACCCTCCGGCGCGGCGAGCGGCGCGTCGGGCACGTCCGCCGCGCTCGCGAAATGGTCGAACCAGCCGGCCGCCGCCTCGACATGGCGGAGCGTGGAGCGCAGGCGCGGCAGGCCGGTCAGCCGCGTGTCGGCCTCGGCGATGGCCGGCGCCTCGGCGCGCAGCCCGGCCGCAATCCGCCGCAGCACGGCCGCGCGCTCGCCCGCCGGCGCGCGGCGCCAGTGCCCCCGCGCGTGCGCGTCGAACGCCGATGCAACCGCCGCGCCGGGGTCGGCCGCCTCGGCCAGCTCGGCCACCACCTCGCCGCGTGCCGGATCGGTCAGCGGCAGGCGCACCTCCGCCGGCGCCGGGTCCACCGCCCGCCCGTCGATGAACTTCCCGTAGGCCGCCTCCACGCACCCTCCCGCCCGCTTGACGCCGGTATCATTCCCGCCCAGACAGAAGTTGTAAATACATCTTGGGAAGATGCCCGAATGAAGCCCTTCTTCCGGGCCGACCAGGTCGGCAGCCTGCTGCGCCCGCCCGAGCTTCTGGCCGCGCGCGAGGCGCACGCCGCCGGCGCCCTCTCCGCCGAGGCGCTCCGGGCGATCGAGGACGAGGCCATCCGCGCCGTCGTCGCCATGCAGAAGGGGCTCGGCCTCAGGGCCGTCACCGATGGCGAGTTCCGCCGCCAGAACTGGTGGGTCGATTTCATCGCCCGCGTGCCCGGCGTCGAGATCCGCGAGGGCGACGGCAACGACGCCTTCGTGAACGATGGCGCCGTTCCCTGGAGCTATGTGCCCAAGAATGTCGTCACCACGCGGCCCATCCGCCACGAGGGCGCGGTCACCGTCGATGATTTCGCGGTCGTGCGCGATGCCGCGGGCGCCGGCGCCACGCCCAAGATCACCCTGCCCAGCCCCACGCGCATGCACTTCCACGGCGGCCGCCTCAACGTCAGCGAGCAGGCCTATCCCGACATGGAGGGCTTCTTCGCCGATGTCGCCGCCTACTGGCGGGCCGAGATCGCAGCACTCGAAGCCGCGGGCGCCCGCTACATCCAGGTCGATGACCCGCTGCTCACCTATTTCCTGTCCGATCGGCTTCGCGCCAGCCTCGAGCGCCAGGGCGACGATCCGGATGCGCTGCTCGCGCGCTACGTGCAGCTGTTCAACGACTGCGTGCGCGACCGCTCGCCCGAAACCACGGTTGCCGTCCACATCTGCCGGGGCAATTCGCGTTCGTCGTGGATTTCGGAAGGCGGCTATGACCGCATCGCGGATGCGGTCTACCCCCACCTCGACGTCGACAGTTTCTTCCTCGAATATGATGACGAGCGCTCGGGCGGGTTCGAGCCGCTCGCGCGCATCCCTGCCGGCCGCCGGGTCGTGCTCGGCCTCGTCACCACCAAGCACGGCCGGCTGGAGGACCCCGACGATCTCGTCCGCCGCATCGACGCGGCCGCGCGCTTCGTTCCGCACGCGGATCTCGCCATCTCGCCGCAGTGCGGCTTCGCAAGCGTGGTCGAGGGCAATGTGATCACCCCTGACGACCAGGCGCGCAAGCTGGCGCTGGTGGTCGCGGTCGCGGACCGGGTGTGGGGCACGGCATGAGCGCCTCGGCGCGGCTTCGCTCGCTCGGCCTCGCGCTTCCCTCCCCGCTCGTCCTGCCCTCGCCCAACCGGGTCGCGGCCAAGCGGATCGGCCAGCTGCTCTTCGTCTCGGGCCACGGGTCGGATCTGGTCGAGGCCCCCGGCCTGCCGCGCCACGGCCGCGTGCCCGACGAGGTCTCGCCCGAGGCCGCGCAGCAACTGGCCCGCGCCGTCGCGCTCAAGATGCTCGGCACCGTCGCGCACGCGCTCGGAAGCCTCGACCAGGTCGCCGAGGTCGCCAAGCTGACCGGCTATGTGCTCTCGGCGCCCGGGTTCGACGCCATGAACACCGTCCTCAACGGCGCGTCCGACCTGATGGTCGAGGTGTTCGCCGAGGCCGGGGTGCACAGCCGCTCGAGCCTTGGCGTCGCCGCGATGGTGAAGCAGCAGACGATCGAGATCGAGGGCATCTTCGCGATCCGCGCCTGAGCGCTTGCATTCGAAACCAGCCCGGCCGACAAGGCGCCATGCCCGATCCGATCCCGACAACCCATGTCGGCTCCCTGCCCCGCCCCGCGGCCGTCGCGGACGCGCTGTTCGCCGCCGAGCGGGGGGAGGCGATCGACGAGGCCGCCTTCGGCTCGGCCCTCGCCGAGTCCGTCGCCGAGGCCGTCCGCCGCCAGGTCGAGGCCGGGATCACCCTCGTCTCCGACGGCGAGATGTCGAAGATCAGCTATGCCACCTACATCAAGGACCGGATCACCGGCTTCGACGGGGACAGCCCACGCAACCCGCCGGCCGATCTCGAGGCGTATCCCGCCTTCCTCGCCCGGCAGGCGAAGGGCGGCGGCACGCCCAGCTACCGCCGGCCGCGCTGCGTCGGCCCGGTCGAGCCGAAGACGCTCGCCCCCCTCGAGGCCGACATCGGCCGCTTCCGGGCGGCGCTTGGCCGCCACCCGCCGGCCGGCGGCGCGTTCCTCAACGCCGCCTCGCCGGGCGTCATCGCGCTGTTCCAGCCCGATGATTTCTACCGCGACGAGGACTCCTATCTCGAAGCGCTCGCCGAGGCGATGCGCCCCGAATATGAAGCGATCGTCGCGGCGGGCTTCGTCCTCCAGCTCGACAGCCCCGACCTCGGGCTCGGCCGGCACATGCTGTTCAAGGACCGGTCGGATGCTGACTATCTCGCCCGCATCGGCCGCCACGTCGAGGTGCTGAACCACGCGCTCCGGCACATCCCGGCCGATCGGGTGCGCATGCATGTGTGCTGGGGCAATTACGAGGGGCCGCACCATTGCGACGTGGAGATGGGGGTGATCCTCCCCACGCTCATGCGCGCCAGGCCGCAGGGCCTGCTGTTCGAGACGGCGAACCCCCGCCACGCGCATGACTGGGAATGGTTCCGCGAACTGGCCCATCTCGTCCCCGAGGACCGGGTGCTGATCCCCGGCGTGATCGACTCGACCACCAACTTCATCGAGCATCCGCGCGCTGTCGCGCAGCGGCTCGAGCGCTTCGTCGATCTCGTCGGGCGCGACCGGGTGATCGCCGGCACCGACTGCGGCTTTTCCACCTTCGCCGGCTTCGGCGCGGTCGATCCCGAGATCGTCTGGGCCAAGCTCCGAAGCCTCGCCGAGGGCGCCGCGCTCGTCGGCAAGCCCTGGCCGCGCGCGGCATGAGCTTCCGGGCGCGGCTTCGCCGCGGCGAGCTGCTGGCCGGCAGCTGGATCAAGACCCCGCACCCCCATGTCGTCGAGGTGCTGGCCGACGGCCCGCTCGACTGTCTCGTGCTCGACGCCGAACATGCCCCCTTCGATCGCGCCGCGCTCGACCTCTGCCTTCTGGCCGGGCGCGGCCGGCCCGCGGCGCTCCTCGTCCGCCCGCCCTCGGCCGAACCGCACCACGTCCTGAACGCGCTCGATTGTGGCGCCGCCGGAATCGTCGCGCCGCACATCCACGACGCGGCCGGGGCCGAGCGCCTCGTCGCTGCCTGCCGCTACGGCCCGGGCGGGCGCGGCTATGCCGGCTCCACGCGGGCGGCCGGCTACGGGACGGTTCCGATGGCGACCCATCGTGCCTCGGGCGAGGCGCTGGCCGTCATCGCCCAGATCGAGGATGCACAGGCGCTCGACCATCTCGACGCGATCGCCCGCACCCCCGGCCTCGATGCGCTCTTCGTCGGCCGCGCCGACCTCACCCTCTCGCTCGACGCCGCCAGCCCCGACGCGCCCGAGGTCGAGGCCGCCGTCGATCGGATCGTCGCGGCGGGTCGGGCCGCCGGGATCGCAACCGGCATGTTCCTGCCGCGAACGGCCGATGTTCCCCGCTGGCGCGCGGCCGGCGCGACGCTCTTCCTCCTCGAATCCGATCACCAGTTCCTGCGCGCCGGGGCGGCCGCGCTCTCGAGCGCGATCCGGGGCTAGGGGCGATAGAAGGCCCGCGCCGTCGAGGCGAACACCGCCGCCCGCTCGGCGTCCGGCACCAGCGCCCAGGCCTCCGCCAGGATCGCCGCCCACCCCGCCCGGTGCAGCGCGTCGACCGGCCAGTTGCTCCCCCACAGCGTCCGCTCCGGCCCGAAGGCGGCGCGAACCCCGGCCGCAATCGCCGAAACCCCGTCGCCCGTGCGGCGCAACATGCCGAGCCCCGAGAGTTTCACGACCGAGCCGGGCACCTCGGCGGCGAAGCGCGCCAGCCCATCCCGCCAGCGGGCCATCGCCTCGCTCCCGGCGTCCCACGGGCTGCCGGCGTGGCACAGCGCAACCGCAAGGCCCCGCATCGTGCCGAACAGCCGCGCTGCCTCGGGCAGAAGCGGGGCCGTCAACTGCAGGTCGAACGAGAACCCCCGATCGCCCAGCCGCTCCAGCCCCCGCGCGAAGGCCGGATCCCGCAGCAGCCCGCCCGGCGCCGCGCCATCCTCGGCCGGGTGGCGCGCCACGATCTGCCGCACCCCCCGCAGCCGCCCGCCCGCCGCCTCGGCCAGCCAGTCCAGCCGGTCGCCGAGGTCGGGCGCGGTCAGGTCGGCCTCGGCGACGATGGCAAGCGGCCAGCCGTGCGCCTCGGCCTGCGCCGCCAGCCAGCGGGTCTCGGCCAGCGGGTCGGCCGCGCCCACCTGCACATGCACCGAGGCGCGCACGCGCTGGCCGCCATGGCTTTCGCGGAAATCGGCGAGGTCGTGCCGGCGGGCGATCGGCGCCGGATCGCCGAAGAAGCGGGGGCGCCGCTCGGCAAGCCAGGGATAGTCGACCGCCGACAGGTCCCAGAGGTGATGGTGACCGTCGATGAGCCCGAGGCTCAGGGGGCCAGCAGCTGCCGCCACAGCGCCACCTCGTCGAACAGCGTCACCTCCTCGGCGATGGCGCCGCCGCAAACCCGCCAGTGCGAGATGCCAAGCAGCAGCAGGTCGCGCCCGGTCGGCGGTTCGCCGAGCACGCCGGCATCCCGCCCGGCGAGCCACCAGCGGGCTGCAACCTCCTGGCCATCGGCCGGATCGTCCGAGACCGGGTTCACCGCCACATGGTCGATCCGCACGGCAGGGTCCGCCAGCCCGGCATGCAGCGCGTCCCACCAGCCGGCAATCGCGCCGGCCCCCTCGATTCGGCGCCCGCCCGGCGCCAGCAGATGCGCGCCCGGCGCATGGAGGCCTTGGCGGGCGGGGGGCGTTGCGCCGAGCAGCCGCGCCGGAAGCGCCGCCGGCCCGTCGCCGCGCGGCGCCCGAAGTGGCGGCGCGGCGCGGACCGCCTCGATCATGCGCGCCCACCAGTGCCGGGTCGCCTCGCTCGCCGGCGTGCCGGCGGCAAGCGCCCGCGGCGACAGGCCGAGCCCGATCGCCATCGCGCTCATGTCGCGGACCAGCCATTCCTCGACGATCCGGTTCGCCCGGCACAGGCAGTCGGCAATGGTGCGGAACTCGATCCGCCGCCCCGTCGGCGGGCCGAAGGCGCCCGGCCCCAGGTGGGTCGCGGTCGAGCGGATTCGGTGGCTGGAGAGAAAGCCGTCGCGCCCGTTGCCCGACCAGATCACGGCCTCGGGCCACATCGTCCGGTCGGGGAACTCGGCCAGCGTCCGGATCGTCCCGTCGATGATCGTCTCGGCACCTTCGACCGGCCCCGCCAGCATCCAGACCGGGCAGTCGGCGGCATAATAGCGCCGGATCAGCCCGATCATCCGCTCGTCCCAGATGCGGTGGGTGATCTTCACGATGTAATCGACGATGTCGGCGAACTCGCGGTCGAAGCCGGGCATCCGCTGCCGGCGGCGACCCTGCGGCGCCAGCATCGCCTCGAGGCTGCGCCCCCGGACGCCCGGAACCCGGCTCATCGTGTCTCGAGGTCGGGCAGCTCGTCGCCGCCCCGAACCGCGATCAGCGTTCCCCGGCCCGAAAGGCGCCGCGGTGCCCCGGCCGGCACCGAGAAGGTGTCGCCCGGCCCCAGCGCCAGCGTCACGTCCCCGATGGCCACCTCGGCCCGGCCGTCGAGGCAGAACAGCACCTCGGGCCGGCCGTGGGCGTGCCGAACCGTTGCGCCGTCGGCAAGCTCGATTCGCGCCAGCGTGAAGCCGTGCGGCCAGCCGAGCGGCGCGCCAGGCCCGATCAGCAGCCGGTGCGAAACGCCTGCGCCCCCGAGCCAGCCGTCGGGCGCCGGAAGCGCGTCGGGGGCCACGAAGCAGCCGGCCAGCCGCTCGGGCGGGGGGGTCGGCCGCGCGGCCACCTGCTCGGCCGTCGTGCGCGGCATCAGCGCGGCGCCCGGCGGCACCGCCTCGCCGGCCACCGTGTCCACCAGCGTTCCATCGGCCAGCAGCTTCAGCCCGTAGCGTTCGGCCATGTCGAACACCGGCGGCGCCCAGAGCACCCGGCCCGGATCGTCGCCGCCCAGTGCCACCCACAGGAAGCCCGGCGCCTCGCCGACATTGGTGAAGCCCCGGAACATCTGCGTCGGAACCGAGCCGACGGTGCCCGGCCCGGCTTCCACCGCCCCCTCGTCGCCATGGGCACCGAAGGTGAAGCGCCAGCGGCCCGAGAACACCACGAACACTTCCGCCGTGTCGTGGCTGTGCTGCGAGTTCACGCAGCCCGGCGGTTGCCGCGCGCCGCCGATGTTGAAGCCGTGGCGCTCGCGGATGTGCACGTGCGCATCGGGATTCTCGGCGACGCCGGGGCCGATGATGGTGAAATTCTCCTTCGCCTCGGATCCGGGGTTGCGCGTATCGACGAAGGCGTTGAGGCCCGGGACCAGCTCGTCATAGCGAACCAGCCGGGCGCGAAGCGCCTCGGCCGACAGGTCGCGGGAAGGGGCGTCCACCATCATTCCCAGTCCCGTCGCGCGCTTTGCATTCGAAGTCAACTGCACGTCAGCCGGGTATCGGCACCAATGCGTTGAACAGCACGAGCGCGAGGATGGTGAGGGCGAACCACAGGAGGAGCGGCCGCGACGCCCGGTCGAACCGGCCCGGCAGCGCCTGCCAGCCACCCGGTTCGGGCGCAAGCCGCGCCGGCGGGGCCTCGGCCAGCAGGCCCTTCACCGTCCAGCGCGGCCAGCCGCCTGCGCCCCCGTCCAGAAGCCGGCTCGCGAGCAGCGCGGCTGCGATGTTCACCGCCGACCCGATCACCGCGTACCAGGGCCAGGCGATGGCGGTGAAGCTTGCAACCCACCAGATGGCGGCAAAGCCCGCCACCACGCCGATCAGCAGGCCGCGTTCGGTCGTCGTGCGCGAGAAGAAGCCCAGCGCGAACATGGCGAGCTTCGCGCCCACGAAGAAGCTGCCGATCCGCGACAGCGTCTCCAAGATCGAGCCCTGCGCCCCGGCATAGAGCATGGCGGGAAGGATGACGATGAGGCCCCAGCCCAGCGTCAGCCAGCGCGTGGTGCGAAGCACGTCGGCGTCGCTCGCCGCAGGCCGCCACCAGCGCTGCCAGAAATCGACCGTGGTTGCCGTCGCCAGCGAGTTGAAGGCCGAGGACAGGGTCGACATCGAGGCCGCCAGCACGGCCGCCGCCAGCAGGCCGGGCAGGCCCGGGATCCCGCTTTCGCCCGCGAAGGTCAGGATGATCTCGTTGGGGTTCTCGAACGGCCGGCCGCCATAATGGCCCCAGGCCAGCACGCCGATCAGGAAGAACAGGAAATAGATGGGAAAAGCGGCATAGCCCATCAGCACATAGCTCTTCTTGGCCGCCCCCACCGAGGCCGCGCCCAGCGTGCGCTGCACCAGCATCTGGTTGCCGCCATAGACGGTCACGTGGAACACCGTCATCGCCAGCAGCCCGGCCCAGATGGTCGTCGCCCGCGTCGGGTCGAGCGACCAGTCGATCGCATCGAGCCGCCCCGCCGCCTTCAGGGCCGCAAGCGTCTCGATCGGCGGCTGGGGCGCGGCCGCCAGCAGCGCCCACAGGATGACGAGCGCGCCGGCCAGCAGCACCACGGCCTGGAACACGTCCGTCCAGATCACCGCCAGCATCCCCCCCAGCGTCGTGTAGGCCAGCGCCAGCGCCGTCACCAGGACGATCGCAAGCCCCACGTCGATCCCGGTCATGAAGCGAAGCACCAGCGCGGTCGCATAAAGGATCGCCGCCGTCGACAGCGCCTGGGTGATGAGGAAGATGAGCGACGCGACCGACCGCGCCGCCGGCCCGAAACGCTTCTCCTGGTAATCGTAGATGGACGGCACGCCCGACAGGTAGAAGAAGGGCAGGAAGAAGGTGATCACGATCACGATCACCAGCGGGTAATTGAGGTGGATCGCCAGCGCCGACAGGCCGTCGGAATAGGCCCAGGCCGGCGCTCCCAGGAAGGAGAGCGCGCTCACATAGGTCGCCATCACCGACAGGCCCACGGCCCACCAGGGGGTCGCGCCGGTGCCCAGGTGGAATTCGCGCGCGCTTCCGATCCGCCTCGAAAGCCGCCAGCCCAGCAGCAGGTTCGCGACCAGGAACAGGATCACGATCGCCCAGTTCAGGGCTCCGAAGGCCGCGATCCGCTCCATTCCCCCCTTTCGTTGGCTGACTTCGGATGCAAGCCTAGCGCGCGCCGCCGCCGCTGGCCAGCCTCAGGCGAACAGGCGGCCCTGCATCAGCTTGCGCGCGGTCCGAACCACGGCGGCTTCCCCCAGCGTGCCGTCGTCGGCCAGCGTCGCGCGGCATTCGAGCCGGCCTGCGGGATGCTCGATCCCGATCGTCCGCACACGCCCCGCACCGGGCCTCGCCACCCGGGCGGCCGGCCCGGCCGGAAGCAGGGTGGCCGCCGCCACCCCGACGGCGGCCAGCACGCCGATCGCGGCGTGCACCCGGTGGGGGATGAGGGAGCGCGTCGCGATCGTGCCGTCGCCCGCCGGCGGCGCCACCAGGGCCACCTTGGGCACCGTCTTCCCCGCCACATCGCCCAGGCCCATCAGCGGCCCGGCCGCCCGCCGCACGGCCTCCACCCGCGCCTTCAGGCCCGCGTCCGCGTCCAGTGCGGCAGGGGTCTCCCGGCCCGAAAGCCCGAAGGCCGCGGCCTCCAGAACGATCAGCGGCATGCCCGCGTCGATCAGCGTCGCGGCGTGCCCGGCCACCTCGTCCACCGCGCGGCCGGTCGGCAGGCGCGGCGCCGTCCCGAACGAGAGCCACACGGGCGCCGCGGTTCCCGGCACGCCATCGATCGCCGTGTCGCCGGAATAGGTCACCTGCCCGCCCGGCGTCTGCACGGTGGCCAAGGCAAGGCTGCCGTCGTTCACCTGCCGGATGCGGACCCGCGTTTCGCCATCCACTGCTGGAACCAGCCCCTTCTCGATCGCGAAGGGCGCAACCGCGGCCAGCATGTTGCCGCAGACCTGCTCGGCGCTCACCCGCGGCTCCGCCACCCACACCTGCAGGAACAGGTAATCGACATCCGCGGCCGGATCCCTCGAGGGCGACACGAGCGCCACCTTCGACGTCAGCGGATCGCCGCCCCCCATGCCGTCGATCTGCCGCGGATCGGGCGAGCCCATGATGCGCAGCAACAGCCGGTCGCGCTCGGCGGGGTCGGCGGGCAGGTCCGACGCCCGGAAGACCCCCCCCTTCGAGGTTCCGCCCCGCATCCAGGTGCAGGGGATGCCCGGCTCCGCGCTCACACCCAGCGGACTCCGGCTGCCGCCAGCCGCTCGCGCATGCCGTAGATGTCGAGGCCGAGCTCGCCGGCCGCAAGCCGCTCGCGCCGCGCGGCCTCGCTCGCGATCCGGGCCTCGGCCCGCGCCAGCACCTCGGCCGCTTCGCCGCGCGGCACCACGCACACCCCATCCTCGTCGGCCACCACCACGTCCCCGGGGTTCACCAGCGCGCCACAGCAGACGATCGGCACATTGACCGATCCGGGCGTCGCCTTCACCGTGCCCTGGGCCGAGATCGCCGTCGCCCACACCGGGAAGCCCATCCGCCGAAGCTCGGCGACATCGCGCACCCCGGCGTCGATCACCAGGCCAACGGCGCCGCGCGCCCGGGCCGAGGTCGCCAAGAGGTCGCCGAAATAGCCGTCGGTGCAGGGGCTGGTCGGCGCCAGCACCAGCATGTCGCCGGGTCGAACCTCGGCGATCGCCACGTGCAGCATCCAGTTGTCGCCGGGCGGGGCCGAGATGGTCACGGCCGATCCGGCAACCGCGGGGGCCTGCCACACCGGCCGCATCGAAGGCCGCATCAGCCCGCGCCGGCCCATCGCCTCGTGCACGGTCGCAACCCCGGCCGCCGCAAGCCCCCGGGCCACCCCGGGCGGCGCCCGCTCGATCGATTGCACAACGATTCCGCCCACTCGTTCCTCCTCGCCGCGCCTCGCTTGCATCCCATGCGCCCGCTGGGGCAGAACAGGCAAGATGTCTTTACAACTCGCCCTCCTCGGCTTCGGCGAGGCTGCCCAGGCCTTCGCGGGCGGCGCCGGCTGGCAGGCCCGGGCCTTCGATGTCGAGCGCGCACCCGCCCGCCGCGCCCGGCTCCGCGAGGCTGCGCAGGGTGCGGGCGTGGCCCTTGCCGACGACGTGGCCGGCGCCTTGTCCGGCAGGCCCGTGGTGCTGTCGCTCGTCACCGCCCAGTCGGCGCTCGAGGCGGCGCGGCAGGCCGCGGCGCACCTTGCCCCCGGCGCCCTGTTTCTCGACATGAACTCGGTCGCGCCCGACACCAAGGCCCGGGCGGCGCGCGCAATCGAGGGCGCTGGCGCCCGCTACGCCGATGTCGCGATCATGGCGCCCGTCCATCCCGCCGGGCGGGGCGTGCCGCTGCTCGTCGCCGGCCCAGCCGAGGCCGCGGCCGCCCTCGGCGCGCTCGGCTTCACCCGCGTCCGCCACGTCGGCACCGCCGTCGGCCGCGCCGCCACCATCAAGCTCGCCCGCTCGGTCTGGGTGAAGGGGCTGGAGGCGCTGACGGCGGAAACGCTTCTCGCGGCCGACCGCGCCGATGTCCTCGACGAGGTCGCCGCCTCCCTCGGCCCGGGCTGGCTCGCCGAGGCGGATGCGCGCCTCGAGCGCATGCTGGCCCACGGCACCCGCCGCGCCGCCGAGATGGCCGAGGCCGCGCGCCTCCTCGAAAGCCTCGGCCTCGATCCCGCGATCACCCGCGGCACCGTCGAGCGGCAAGGGTCGCTCGGGGCGCTCGCGCTCGATCCGGTGCCCAGCGGGCTTGCCGGGCGTCTCGCCGCCCTGCGCGAGGGTCGCCTCCGGTGAGCCGCCGGCCCCTCGTCATCGACTGCCACGGCCATTTCACGACCGCGCCGCCCGCGCATGATGCCTGGCGCAAGGCCCAGATCGAGGCGCATGGCGCCGGCGCCGCGCCGCCCCCCTATCCCGACATTCCGGACGAGGCGATCCGCGCCGCGCTCGAACCCAACCAGCTCCGCCTCGCGGCCGAGCGCGGGATCGACCTCACGCTCTTCAGCCCCCGCGCATCGGCCATGGCGCACCATGTCGGCGATGCGGGTGTCAGCACGCTTTGGGCGCGGCACTGCAACGATCTCGTCCACCGCGCGGTCACCCTCTATCCCGATCGCTTCGTCGGGGTGGGCATGCTGCCGCAATCGCCGGCAAGCCCGCCGGCCGCCTCCATCGCCGAGCTCGAGCGCATCGTCAGCCGGCTCGGCTTCGTCGGCGTCAACCTCAACCCCGATCCGGGCGGCGGCCATTTCGCAAGCCCGCCCTTGACCGACCGAAGCTGGTATCCGCTCTATGAGGCGATGGTCGGGCTCGAGGTGCCGGCGATGATCCACGTCTCGGGCTCGTGCAACCCGGCCCTCCACGCGACCGGCGGCTATTACATCGCGGCCGACACCATCGCCTTCATGCAGCTGCTCGAAGGCGATCTCTTCGCCGATTTCCCGGCGCTCACCTTCATCATCCCGCACGGCGGCGGCGCGGTTCCCTACCACTGGGGGCGCTACCGGGGCCTTGCCGACATGCTCGGCAAGCCCGGCGCGGCCCGGCGCCTCGTCGAGCGCGGCAACATCGTCTTCGACAGCTGCGTCTACCACCAGCCGGGCATCGACCTGCTGCTTCGCGTGATCCCGCACCATGCCGTGCTGTTCGGAAGCGAGATGATCGGCGCGGTGCGCGGAATCGATCCCGAAACCGGCCACGCCTTCGACGATACGCTGCGCTACATCGAGGCCGCCGACCTCGACGCCGGGGCCCGCCACGCCGTCCTCGAAGGCAATGCCCGGCGCGTCTTCCCCCGGCTCGACCGCCTGCTGGCGGCCCGCGACGCCGCAGGGGGTTGAGCATGGGGCGGCAGCTTGTATTGACAAGTTGAGACAAGAGGAGACGGCGCTTGGCCGAACGCTGGGATGCGGTGATCGTGGGGGGCGGGCACAACGGGCTCACCTGCGCCGCCTATCTCGCGCGCGCCGGCCTCAAGGTCCTGCTGCTCGAGCGAAAGGAGGTCGTCGGCGGTGCCGCCGTCACCGAGGCGTTCGCGCCCGGCTTCCGCGCCTCGACCTACAGCTTCATCATGGGGCACCTTCACCCCAAGGTCGTCGCCGACCTCGAGCTCGAGCGCCACGGCCTTCGCCACGTCGTCGTGGACAATGTGATCTCGCCCGATGGCCATGGCGATTACATCGTCTTCTCCAAGGATCCCGCGGTCACGCTCGCCCAGATCCGCCGCTTCTCGGCCAGCGACGCGGAAAATTACCCAAAGTTCTTCGCCAACCTGTCGAAGACGGTCGACCTGCTTCGCCGCCTCCAGCTCGAGACGCCCATCGACCCCACCCGGCGCGACCTCGCCTCGCTCCTGCGGATGGCCGGCTTCGCCTGGCGCTACCGCCATGTGCGGGACGAGATCGTGACGCTCGTCGAGGCGCTGTCGATGAGCGCCTACGACTATGTCGCCCGCTGGTTCGAAACGCCGGTCGTGCAGGCGAAGCTCATGTACTGGGCGACGATCGGCGGCACCGTGGGGCCCTATTCGCCGGGCACCGCCTTCTATCTCGTCGCCCACCTGATCGGCCAGGGCGGCATGGCCTTCCCGATGGGCGGCATGGGTGCCATCACCCAGGCGCTCGCGGCGTCGGGCCGCGAGAAGGGGCTCGTCATCCGGACCGGGGTGGAGGTGACCCGGATCCTCAGCCGGGGCGGCCGCGCCACCGGGGTCGTGCTCGCCGACGGCGAGGTGATCGATGCCCGCCTCGTCGTCTCCAACCTCAACGCCCGCACCACCTTCGGCGGCCTCGTGCCCGAGCATGAGCTGCCGGCCGATTTCGTCGAGCGGATCGGCCGCTACCGAACGCGCGGCAAGTCCTTCAAGCTGCTGTGCGCCGTCGACCGGCTGCCCACCTATTCGGCCTTCGACCGGTCGCGAACCAACGTCGATTACCCGGCCTATGCCCACATCGGCCCCACGCCCCAGTATCTGGAGCGCGCCTTCGACGACGCCAAATATGGCTGGTATTCGTCAAAGCCCTTCCTGTCGCCCATCGTGCCCAGCTTCTACGATCCGTCGCTCGCGCCCGAGGGTCGGCACGTCGTCTCCCTCTATGGCGGGGTCACGCCGCACACGCTCGAGGGCGGCCACTGGGACCAGGAACGCGACAATCTCGTCGCCAACGCCTTCGCCGTCATGGACGAGCATGCGCCCGGCTTCTCGGCCTCGGTGCTGGCCCACAAGCTGATCCTGCCGGCCGACATCGAGGCCGACATCGGCATGCCGGGCGGCAACACGCTCCACGGCGAGATGACGCTCGACCAGCTCTTCTTCATGCGCCCCGCGCCCGGCTGGTCCGATTACCGCTCGCCGCTCCATGCGCTCTACCAGTGCGGCGCCTCCACCCACCCGGGCGGCGCGGTCTCGGGCGTGCCCGGCCACAATGCCGCGCGCGAGATCCTCGCCGACGTGAAGCGCCGCCGGGTCTAGGCGGCCGACGCCGCCCGTCGCAGCACCTCGACGACCCCGGTATCGCCATTCACGCGCAGCCAGTCGCCGCTCCGAAGCACCTCGGTCGGATCCTGGTCGAGGTCGGTCACGGCCGGAACCCGCAGCACCACGGCCCCCAGCGCGATCTTGGTCGTCATCACGTTGAACAGGATTGCGGCCGGCCCGGCGCCCGCAAGCCGCGCCGCCTGGAAATTGCTCGCCCAGCCCGACGAGCCCTTGGCGCCCGGAAACACCAGAACCTTGCCCGCGAAGGACTGCCCCACCAGATCGTGCCGACGCTCGGTGATGGTGCCCGTCTGCGGGTTGATCCCACCGAAGCCCGAAATCGTCTGGCGCGTCACCAGCGCCTCGGCTTCCACCACGCCGCCGATCACCCCCCGGCCCCGCAGGGTAAGAAGGCTCATGCGTCGAGCCTTCCGACCCAGCGGCCGGCGACCGCCGATTGGATCACCTCCTCGACGCGCCCGAACCAGACCTGATATCCCAGCGTCGCCGGCAGATAATGCGCCTGCTTTGCCGAATCGGTCGCCACCACCTTCACGTCCGCCGGGCTCACGCGCGACAGGGCCGGGCAGCTGTCCGACATCAGCTTGCCCCCCGCCTTCTCGATGATCGCCTCGTAACCCATCGACCGCGCGACCGTCCGGATCGCGTTGGGCGTGAAGATCCACAGGTCGGTGTTGGCGCTCACGCGCCTGCCCTCCAGCAGCCGGGCGATCAGCCGCAGCTGGTCGAGCGAATTGTGCGGGCAGCCCAGCATGATGAAATCGATGTCGGGGTCGGTCGCCGAGTTGAGATGGGCATAGGCCTCGCGCCGCTCGGCCGCGCCATAGCGAAGCGTGACGTCGGGTCGCCGGCCGCCGGTCGCCGCCTCGAAGGTCGGCGCCTCGGGGGTCCGGCCCGGCACATGATACATCTCGACCGCGCCCGAGGTCGCCGCCGCCGCCCCGAAATGCTTGAACTTGCGAAGCTCGCCCCCGTGGGTGAGGCCGGTCAGGACGGGGATCGCCTCCTGCACCTGCTCGCCCACCCAGTAGCCCAGCAGCCCCCAGTCCATCATGTCGTCGACTTCGACCTCGACCTCGACATGGTGCGTCGCGCGGCGGTTCCCGGGGATGTGCAGCCCCCAGTAGGGGATCCGCCCCACCAGCGAGGCGGCGGCCGTCGATTGCGCGCCCTCCACATTGGTTCGCGCGCCGAGCAGCGAGTTCACATAGACGACCGCCGAGCTTTCCATCCAGGCGCAATGCTCGCCGAACACCGGCACATTGCCCACCTGGTAGGGCGTGCAGCTGTTGCAGCGGTTGATCCCCACCCGGTTGCAGAAGGCGGCGTTCCGCTCGACCAGCGCCTTCGTCGCCTCGCTGACCCGCTGCGTCTCCCAATGCTCGGGGTCCATCGCCTCGATCAGCTTCCAGGTGTTGGCCTTCACCGGCGGGATCTCGAACCGCTCGTCCGAATCGAGGTTCATCAGCGAGTAGATGGCGTCCATGTCGGCATCGGGCGGCAGCACGTTGCGCCGGTTGGGAAGCGTGCCCACGGCCCCGCCGCAGACATTGTTGGTCTCGACCAGCCGCTCCGCCCCCAGCACCGTGCCATAGCGAACGAGCAGCCGCATGGCCGCCGCGCGCGCGGGGCCTTCCGCGCCGTCCAGGATCCGCTCTTCCTCGTCCGTCAGCCGCATCCGGGGAGACTATGGCAGCCGACTTGTATTTACAAGTTCGGCGGCCGGTACCGGCTCCCGAGCGACTGCCGCCGCCCGGCGTAGATCACCCGGGTCAGCGTCACGCAGCGCCCCCGGTACCAGTTGCGCCGCTGCACCAGCAGGCAGGGTTCCTGCTCGCCGATCTCGAGCAGCTGCGCCACCCGCCGGTCGGGCAGAACGGCGCGAACCACATTCTCGATATCCTCCAGCACCGAGTGGCGCGCGAAATAGCTGAAGATGCTGGTCGTCGCGAAATCCTGCTCGAGGAAGTCGGGATAGACCTCGGGCAGCGCCTGCCGGTCCTCCAGCGCCACGGGCACGCCATCCGCCAGGATGAGCAGCGCGGCGTGGAACAGCGGTTCGCCCGGCGACAGTTCCATCAGCTGCGCGTCGGCTGCGTCGGGCACATGGCGGCGCTGCACCAGCACCTCGGTTCTGGGGCTGCCGCCGCGCGCCCGGATTTCCTCGACCAGGTCGCGCACCTCGACCAGCGGGAAACCCTGGGCGGCCGAGGTCACGAAGGTGCCCGAGCCCTGCACGCGGCGCAGCATCCCTTCCGAGACCAGCTCGCGGATGGCGCGCTGCACCGTCAGCCGCGACACGCCGAACTGCGTGCCCAGCTCATTCTCCGATTCGACCCGGTCGCCCGGCTTCAGCTCGCCGGCACGGATCCGGCTGACCAGATGGTCGCGGATCAGTCGATACTGGGGAAGGGGCTTCACGCGGCCGGAGGTGCCCGGCGCCTGCGCGGGGCGCAGGCGCCGGCCATTCGCCTCAGTCGTCGCCGGTCAGGAAGGCCGGCAGCGGCGCGTCGCCGCCATCGTCCCGCTCGGCCCGTTCGCCCCGCTCCCGGCGCGGGCCGCGATCCCGGTCGCGCCCGCCATCCCGGCGCGGGCCGCGATCCCG
>JBKBUL010000019.1:0-31935 GCA_046290045.1 Sphingomonadaceae bacterium | reverse complement strand
CGCGGCTCCGCGCGATCGCATCAGGCCGAAACGGTCGTCCGCGTGGCGCGGCGGCGCAGGGCGGCGCCCACCAGGCCGAAGCCTGCGATCAGCATCGCCCAGGTCGCCGGCTCCGGAACGACCCCCCCCGCCGCCGGACGTGCCGGTGAGAAGCAGGCGGTTGATGGCGAAATCCTGCGGCGCGGAGGTCGCATAGTCCAGCGCGAGGACCAGCTTCGAGATGTTGACCGAACCGGACAGGACGCCGAGGAAGATGGCCGAGCCGTCGCCCATCGTGGTGCTGAACCCGTCGGCCGTGACGGTTCCAAGCAGATTGTCGAGCGCGTCATAGGCCTTGAGGTTGGCCCCGAACGCCCCGAAGTAATTGGCCTGCCACTGCGTACCGACGCCCGCGACCGGCGCGGCGAAGGTGATGGTGATGTCGGGGCCGATCCCGCCCGTCCAGAGCAGTTCGTCGCCGTTGGCGAAATTGCCGCCCCAGCCAGACCCCTGCGTGTTGCGCGAAAGCGACCCGCCGGCGCTGGTCAGCGTGGCGGACCCGCCCAGATTGGAAGTCACGGAAATCGGGGTCGCCCCGCCGCCGGCGAGCCGGCCCCAGTCAATGAAGTCGGTGGGGCCGAGACCGCCGGGCGTGGTGACCGCCGAAATGGCGAAAGCCGGCGCCGACAGGGCGAAGGCCGCGACGGCCGAGAGCATGAGCTTGTGCGTAACCCGTTCCGCCGGAAAGATTAACTCCGACACGCAAGATCCTCGCATGCACACTCTGGCAAGTTCAGTGCCAAGCCGGGGGCCTTGCTCAAGATCCTGGTTTCAAGGGAACTCCCCACCCAGCCAATCGAGCGAGTGCAACTTCTTTTTCCAGCTGCCGGTCACCGGAAGGTTAACGAAATGCCGGGCGACCCCCTGGCACGCCCGCCCATGGCCCGAGTGTCTAGCGCAGGCTGAGGAAGGCCCGGTCGCCGCGGAGCGCGCCCCACCAGGTGAGCGGATTGATCGTCTGTGAGCCGTCGAGGCTGAAGGTGGTGAACTCGGCGCGGCCGACGATATTCTCCCACGGCACCAGCCCCAGCCCGCCGATCTCGGGCGGCACGCGGCTGTCCATCGAATTGTCGCGATTGTCGCCCAGCAGGAACAGCGCACCTTCCGGCACGCGCACGGGGCCGAAATTGTCCCGGTCGGTCGGCGCCATGTCGAGGGTGTCGTAGCTGCGGCCGTTGGGCAGCGTCTCGCGGAAGGTGGGAAAGCGGCAGACGGCCGCGCCATCCGCGCGAACGCCCCGGAACTGTGGCATCCAGGGGCAGTCGGTATTGGGGGTGACGACAAGCTCGGTATCGAGCCGCGCCTCGCGCGGGACGGGGGTGCCGTTCAGGATCACCTGGCCGTCGCGAAGCTCGACGAGATCGCCGGGCAGACCGATAACCCGCTTGATCCAGTCGGCCCCGTCGGACGGGCTCTTCACCACGATGATGTCGCCGCGCTCCGGCATTCGGCCGAACAGCCGGCCGCTGATGTGCGGCAGGATGGGCAGCGAGGGCGAGAGGTAGGAATAGCCGTAGGGGAATTTCGACACGATGAGCCGATCGCCGACGAGCAGCGTGGACATCATCGATTCGGACGGGATGTAGAAGGGCTTGGCGATGAAGCTGTGGATGCCGAGCACGATCAGGATCAGGATCGCCCACTGCTTGATCTCGTGCCGCCAGCTGAAGGGCTTCTTCGCCGGCTTGGCGGTCTCACCGGGCGGGGGGGCGGGTGCGTTCATGGCCGTCTCGCGGTTATCAGCACGATCGCCTGGGCCCAGGGATGATCGTCGGTGAGGGTCAGATGGATGTCGGCCTTATGCCCGGCCGGCACGAGGGCGGCAAGCCGGACGGCCGCCCCGCCCGTCAGCTGCAGGGTCGGGCGGCCCGAGGGCTCGTTCACGACGCCGATGTCGCGAAAGAAGACGCCCTGCCGGAAGCCGGTGCCGAGCGCCTTGGACGCGGCCTCCTTGGCAGCGAAGCGCTTGGCAAAGGTCGCCGCGCGGGTCAGCTCGCGGCGGTTCGCCTTCGCCTGCTCGATGGGCGTGAACACGCGATCGAGGAAGCGCTGGCCGAAGCGGTCGATCGAGCGCTCGATCCGCTCGATGTTGCACAGATCGGAGCCAAGGCCGAGAACGAGAAGGCCGGCTGGAAGCTGAAGGGTCATTGCGTCAGCCATGCCCCGAAGCGGCCAGACCTGGCCGGGCATCGTCCGATGTCACGCGCCGGCTCCGGAACGCGCCATATCCATCCTCGCCCGCATCTCGCGGATCGCGGCCTCGAGGCCCGCGAACACGGCCTCGCCGATGAGGAAATGGCCGATGTTGAGCTCGGCGAGCTGGGGGATGGCGGCAACGGGGCCGACATTGTCAAAGGTGAGCCCGTGGCCGGCGTGGACCTCGAGGCCGTGATCCGCAGCCAGGCGGGCGGCCTCGGCAAGGCGGGCCAGCTCGTCCTCGGAGCCGTCGGAATGGGCATAGGGGCCGGTGTGCAGCTCGACGACGGGCGCGCCGAGGCGCGCGGCGGCCTCGATCTGCCGGGCCTCGGGCGCGATGAAGAGCGAGACGCGGATCCCGGCCTCGGCGAGGCGGGCCACGAAGGGCGCCAGCGTCCGGCGCTTGCCGGCCGCGTCGAGCCCGCCCTCGGTCGTGCGCTCGGCCCGGCGCTCGGGTACGAGGCAGGCGGCATGCGGGCGGTGGGCCAGCGCGATCGCGAGCATCTCGGACGTGGCGGCCATCTCGAGGTTGAGCGGCAGGTCGATCTCGCTGACGAGGCGGGCGATGTCAGCGTCGGTCATGTGGCGCCGATCCTCGCGCAGGTGGGCGGTGATCCCGTCGGCGCCGGCGGCCGCCGCGACATGCGCGGCGCGGATGGGATCGGGGTGCGGCCCGCCGCGGGCGTTGCGGATGGTCGCGACATGGTCGATGTTGACGCCCAGACGCAGAGGCCGGCTCATGCCGCGCGGCTTCCCGGCTTGACGGGCGGAATGGCGGCGAGGTCGGGCGGCAGCGCATCGGCGGGGTAGCTCGGCACGTCGAGGCGGATGAGCGGCGTGAAAGGCACGCCGAGATCGGCCGTGCCGCCCGAACGATCGACGAGGGCGGCGGCGTGGATCACCCGCCCGCCGGCGGCCTCGATCGCCACGATCGCCTCGCGCGAGGAAAGCCCGGTCGTGACGACATCCTCCATCAGGATGACGGGCGTGCCGGGCTCGAGCCGGAAGCCGCGGCGAAGCTCGAAGCTGCCCGTCGGCCGCTCGACGAACATCGAGAGCAGGCCCAGCGCACGGGCCAGCTCATGGCCGCAGATGAGGCCGCCCATGGCAGGCGCGATCACCGCCTTCGCCTCGGCCTTTGCGGCGGCGGGCAGCTTCGCGGCGAGCGCGCGGGCCAGACGCTCGGCCCGGGCCGGGTCCATCAGGACGCGGGCGCATTGCAGGTAGCGCGGGCTTCGAAGCCCCGAGGAGAGAATGAAATGGCCCTCGAGCAGCGCATCGGCGGCGCGGAACTCGGCCAGGATCTCGTCGTCCGTCATGGCAGGCTCGGGCATGGGCGGCGCCTAGCGGTTCGGCCGGGCGAGCGCCAGCCGGATCACCCCATCAGCCGGCCGGCCGAGACGACGAGGCTCGGCTCGCGCAGCGCGGCGACGAGGTCGGCGAGGTGGCGGGCATCGTCCACCTCGATCTCCATGACGAAGCGATGGTGGGCGCGGTCGCGCTCCTTCAGCTGCAGGTTCACGATGTTGGCGCCCTGGTCGGCGAGCACCCGCGTGACCTGCGCCAGCGCGCCGGGCTCGTTGACGACGACGGCCTCGATGCGCGCCGTGCCCGACGCGACATCGGGCGCCCATTTCAGCGTGACCCAGTTGCTGTCGCCGGATTCGGCGAGCTTCGGGCAATCGAGATGGTGCACCTCGATCCCCCGGCCGGGAACGCGCAGGCCCACGATCCGGTCGCCCGGCACCGGCAGGCAGCAGCTCGCCATGGCCATGCCGCCGGCCACCGTCTCGCCATCGACGAGAATGGCGGATTCCGGCTCGGCGACGCGGCGGCGGCGGCGGCGGCGGACCGGCTGGTCGGGCGCGAGCGCTTCGAGGAGCTGCCCGTCGGTGACGGCCTGGGTCGCCAGCGCCACGAACAGCGCCGGCTGGTCGGCAAGCTTCAGGCGCTTGAGCGCCGCCGACAGCGCATCGGCGGTCACCGGCTCTTCGAGGCGGCGGACGGCGTCGTGGAACAGGGCCTCGCCGGTCTTGAGCTGCGCGGCGCGCTCGCGCTGGCGAAGATGGCGGCGAACCGCCGAGCGGGCCTTGGCGGTGATGACGAACTGCTCCCACGCCGGATCGGGGACCTGGGCGGGCGAGCGCAGGATCTCGACCTGGTCGCCATTCTGCAGGCGGGTGCGAAGCGGCACCACCTTGCCATTCACCCGCGCGCCGACGCAGGTGTCGCCCAGGGTCGTGTGGACGGCATAGGCGAAATCGACCGGGGTCGCGCCGCGCGGGAGCTGGATGATCTCGCCCTTGGGCGTGAAGCAGAAGAGCTGGTCCTGGAACATGGCGATGCGCGTGTGCTCGAGGATTTCCTCGGGCGACTGGGCATGCTCCAGAATCTCGATCAGGTCGGTGAGCCAGGGATAGGTGACGCCGCCGGCCCCCTGCTTCTGCTTGTAGGCCCAGTGCGCGGCCATGCCGAACTCGGCCTCGACATGCATGTCGGCATCGCGGATCTGCACCT
The DNA here is from genome assembly GCA_046290045.1 of Sphingomonadaceae bacterium. GTDB lineage: Bacteria > Pseudomonadota > Alphaproteobacteria > Sphingomonadales > Sphingomonadaceae > Sandaracinobacteroides. Next base: position 27,183 of record JBKBUL010000019.1, on the reverse strand, counting down.
CGATCCGCATCTTCGCCCGGTCAAGCAGGGTGGTGTGGAGCGAGCGGTAGCCGTTGCGCTTGGGCGTGGAGATGTAATCCTTGAAGCGGCCGGGCACCATCGGCCAGCGGCGGTGCAGGGCACCGAGCGCGCGGTAGCAATCCTCCGGGCTGCGAGTGATGACGCGAAACGCCATCACGTCCGACAATTGCTCGAAGGCGACGTGCCGCTCCTGCATCTTGCGCCAGATCGACCAGGGCTGCTTCTCGCGCCCGCGCACATCATCGACCGGAATTCCGGCGGATTCGAGCGTGTGGCGGATTCCCGACTCGATCCGCTTGACCGTGTCGCCGCCGCCCGAGCGAAGCGCCTCGAGCCGGCGGGTGATCGACTGATAGGCTTCCGGCTCCAGCTCGGCGAAGGCCAGTTCCTTCAGCTCGTCCATGAAGCCGTACATGCCGATCCGCTCGGCGAGCGGCGCATAGATGTCCATCGTCTCGCGCGCGATGCGGCGGCGCTTCTCGGGGTTCTTTAGGAACCTGAGCGTTCGCATGTTGTGGAGGCGATCGGCGAGCTTCACCAGCAGGACGCGGATGTCGTCCGACATGGCGAGCAGGAAGCGGCGGAGATTCTCGGCGGCGCGCTCGCTCTCGCTCTGCGCCTCGATGCGGCTGAGCTTGGTAACGCCATCGACGAGGCGGGCGACATTGCCGCCGAACAGCCGCTCGATGTCCTCGGGGGTGGCGACCGTATCCTCGATGGTGTCATGGAGGATGGCGGTCGCGATCGTCTCGTCGTCGAGGCGAAGGTCGGTCAGGATGCCGGCGACCTCGATCGGGTGGGAGAAATAGGGGTCCCCGCTGGCGCGAAGCTGGCTCCCGTGCGCCTTCATCGAGAAGACATAGGCCCGGTTCAGCAGATCCTCGTCCGCCTCCGGGTCATAGGATTTCACCCGCTCGACAAGCTCATACTGGCGCAGCATCGCGGCCACCTATGTAGGGGGGCGATGGGGGGGTGCGGAAGGGGCTTCGATCGAGCCCCCTTCCCATGCGGCCACGACGCGCTGGAGCTCTGAACCCGGAATTCCGCCCAGCCTCGGGCAACCTCCCCTGAAATCGCCTGGCAGCGGCTGGGCGGGCCTATTCGTAGTCGGGGCCGAGGTTCTGGTTGCGCGGCGGGGCGGCGGCCGTCAGGCGCAGCGCCTCGGCGGACGCGGTCAGGCTGCCGATCTCGTCGGCGACATCCTCCTCGTCGATGCGAACCTTCTGCAGGTCGGTGATGATGCGGTCGGCGAGCGCCTCGGGCGAAATGGTGCCCTCGGCGATCTCGCGAAGCGCGACCACCGGGTTCTTGTCCCGGTCGCGGTCGACCGTGAGCTCGGCGCCGCCCGAGATCTGGCGGGCGCGCTGGCCGGCGAGCAGGACCAGCTCGAAGCGGTTGGGCACCTTCTCGATGCAGTCCTCGACGGTGACGCGGGCCATGGGCGACTCTCTTACAGGCTTTGGGGAACGAGCGCGCGGCCTTAGCGGCGGGCGGGCGACCGGTCAAGGCGGATGGACTTGACGTGGGCGTTGCGCGCGGCTAGGCGCGCCCCCTCGCATTCGGCCCCGCATGCCCGGTGAAGCGGTGGCCCGCAGGCTGGTTCGACCCGGCCGGCGCGCGGTTCCGGGCCGGCCCCGAAACGGGCCACGGGTGCCGGGCAATCCCGCCCGGCCACCAGCGAAGGATGACATGCATGTCGAAGCGCCAGAGCGCCAAGTACAAGCTCGACCGCCGCATGGGCGAGAATGTGTGGGGCCGCCCCAAGAGCCCCATCAACCGCCGCGAATATGGCCCCGGCCAGCATGGCCAGCGCCGCAAGGGCAAGATGTCGGACTTCGGCATCCAGCTTCGCGCCAAGCAGAAGCTGAAGGGCTATTACGGCGACGTGACCGAGAAGCAGTTCCGCAAGGTCTATGCGGAAGCCGTGCGGATGAAGGGCGACACCAGCCAGAACCTGATCGGCCTGCTGGAGCGGCGGCTCGGGATCGTTGTCTATCGCGCCAAGTGGGCGCCGACCGTGTTCGCCGCGCGCCAGCTGGTGAACCACGGCCATGTGCTGGTGAACGGCACCAAGTGCAATATCGCGTCTGCCCTGCTGAAGCCGGGCGACGTGATCGAGCTTTCGCCCAAGGGCCGGGAAATGGCCCTGGTGCTGGAAGCGGCGCAATCCTCGGAGCGCGACGTGCCGGACTATGTGGCGGTCGACGGCTTCAAGGCGAGCTACGTGCGCGTGCCGACGCTCGACGAGGTGCCCTACCCCGTCAAGATGGAACCGAACCTCGTCGTCGAGTTCTACAGCCGCTGATCCTGAGGACCGGCCGGGGCTGTAAACCCGGCCGTGACCACCGAAAGCGGCGCCAGGCAGGCGAGCGCGAAGCCGCGCACCGCCTCGCGCGCGGCCATGGGCTGCGGCAGGGCGGCAAGCCGCAGCGCGCCTTCCCGGCAGGCCAGAAGGACAGCACCGATCGCCACATCCTCAAGCCGGGCACCCGCCGTCACCTGGCGGGCGGCAAGGGCGACCCGGGCCTGTTCGACCCCGGCGAGCGCCGGCTCGACGCGCGGCCCGGCAGCGCCGGCCGCGACATCGGCGGCAAGCGCGCGCAGCGCGGCTTCAGCACGCGCCAGCGCCGGGCCGAGTGGGTCGGCCGGATCGAGGGGCGCGGCAGGCAGGGTCGCGCAGCTGGCGAGCAAGGACAGGCCGGCAGCCCGGGCGAATTTCGTCATCGGTCAACTCCTTGAAGGAAGATGACCGAAACGGTTATATCATCGAGACCCTGTAGGACAGGTCAGCCGCGGCGCGCGTCGGCGATGGCGGCCTTCATCGCCGCGTAGCCGACCGCGCCGGGCAGGATCCGGTTGCCGACGATGTAGCTCGGCGTACCGCCGATGCCGAGAGCGCGGCCGAGTTCGAGGTTGCGGTCTAGCTCCTCTTCCACCGCCTTGCTCGTGAAATCGGCGGACAGACGGGCTGGATCGAGGCCGGCCGCTGCGACGGTTGCCTGAAGCCGCTCGGGCGTGAGCTGCCCGGGCTTGCCGAACACCTCCCCGTAGAAGGCGCGGTGCCGGGGCTGACCCTGCACGGCAGCCGAGAGACTCGCGCGGGCAAAGCGCTCGCTCGGCTCGCCCAGCACCGGATATTCGCGGAACACGACCTTGAGCTTCGGATCCTCTGCGATCAGCCGCTCGACATCGGCTGCGGACTGGCGGCAGAAGGGGCAGTTGTAATCGAAGAACTCGACGAGGACGACGTCGCCGTCCTCGGCGCCCGCCCAGGCGCCGGCAAAGGGCGTCTCAAGGGCCTTGCGGTGGGCGGCAATCCGCTTGGCGGTCTCGCGCGCCTCGAGGCTGGCCATGGCATCTGGGATCATCTGCGGGTCCGCGAGAAGCGCCGCGCGCACGGCTTCGGACGAGACGGTCTGGCCAGGCGCGCCGGGCCGCACGAGCTGGAAGCCCAGCGTGGCGACGAGGAGGCCGACGCCAAGGCCGGCCGCCCACCAGCCCCATTCCGCCACGCCGCCGCCGAGGAACCGGCGACGCGATGCCGGCGCGTCAGCCCCTTGGTTGTCGGTCATTGCCGCGCCTCTTCTTCATGTCCTCGGCCTCGTTTCGCGCCACCTGCACGATGTCCTGCGCGCGGCGCCACTCCGGCGTGTCCTTCTCGAGCCCGTCCATCGCCTGGGTCGCGGCATTGAGCGCGGCGAGCGGATTGCCGCCCATCAGGCTCAGCCGCTCGGCCGTCGCCAGCGCGCGGCGCGGCCTGTCGCCGCGGCGTTCATAGACGGTCTCGAGCTGGAGCCAGGCGAAGGGATTGTTGCGATCCCGCGCGAGGCTTGCCTTCAGCACCTGCTCGGCCTCGTCGAGCATGGTGCGATTGCCGTCCTGCTCGGCCGACTGGACCAGCGCATGGCCGAGCATGGAGGCGATCAGCGGCTCGCCATTCGATTTCGCGACCGCCGCGCGAAGGTCGGGCAACGCCGCCTTCACCCGGCCCGATTCCATCAGGATCTGGCCGCGCATCTCGAGGAGATAGGGATCATTCGGCTGCACCGCGAGCAGCTGGTCGAGCTCGGCGACCGCCTTGTCGGGCTCGGCTGCCTTGTGGAAGGCATAGGCGCGGGCGACGCGGGCCGGCGGCGAGCGGTCGCTGGGCGGATAGGCCTTCAGCGTTTCCTTCGGGTCGGAGACGAAGCCGATCAGCTTGGCGCGGATCCGCTGGTAGCGGGCCTGGAGCGCAGGATCCGCCCCCTTTCGCCAGTAGGGCGAGCGTTCGAGCACATTCTCGAGCTGGGCGATCCGCTCGCCGGTCAGGGGGTGGGTGCGGTTGTAGGCAGTGTCCTGGCGGATGGCGAGGCGATACTCCTCGCCCTGCAGCTTGCGGAAGAAGCTGATCATGCCCGAGCCGTCGACACCGGCGGCTTCCAGGTAGCGGGCGGCCGCCTGGTCGGTGCGGCTTTCCTGCTCGCGGCTGAAGGCGAGGAACCTGCCCAGCGCGGCCTGCTGGCTGGCCATCATGGCCGCCATGCCGGCGTCGCCCGCGCCGGCCGCCATCAGTGCCGCACCCAGCACGAGGCCGAGAAGCGTGATGTTGGTGGCCGGCCCCGCGCCCTCATTGAAGCGCACCGCATGGCCGGCCGCGACATGGCCCAGCTCGTGGGCGAGCACGCCCTGCACTTCCAGCACGTCCGTCGCGGCAACGAGCAGGCCGGAGTAGAAATAGACATTCTGCCCGAGCGTGGCGAAGGCGTTGATCTCGGGCGCCTGCACGAGGCCGATGGTGACGGCGCGCGGATCGAGGCCGGCTGCCTTCATGAGCGGGGTGCCGATGTCGCGGAAAAAGCCCTCCGTCTCGGCGTCGCGCAGCAGCGACTGGGCGCGCGCCGGCACGGCCAGCAGCTGAGCGAACAGCAGCAGCGCGAGCGCCAGGAGGGCGATCGGAGCGCGGCCTTGGGCGCGGGGGGCAAGCAGCATCACCATTTCCTGCGGCGGGCTTCCGGGTTGCCGCGATCCCCATGGCCTGTCTAGAGCAGCGGCTTTCAAGAGGCTGAACGGGCGAACGCGACAGGAAGATGCAGCTGATTGCCGGCAACTGGAAGATGAACGGGCTGAAGGCCAGCGTCGCCGAGCTGGACGCGCTGCTCGCCGCCCCGCCGCCGGCCGTGCGCCTCCTCGTCTGCCCGCCGGCAACGCTGGTCGCGAGCTTCGCGCGGCGCGCCAATGGCAGCGCGATCGCCATCGGCGGGCAGGACTGCCACTGGCAGCCGTCCGGCGCGCATACCGGTGACATCTCGGCCGAAATGCTGGCGGACGCCGGCGCGACCCATGTGATCGTCGGCCATTCCGAGCGGCGAACCGACCATGGCGAGACGGACGCGATGGTTCGCGCCAAGGCCGAGGCCGCGCGGCGCGCAGGCCTCGTCGCCATCCTGTGCGTGGGCGAGACGCTTGCCGAGCGCGACGCCGGCGCCACGCTCGACGTGCTGGCGCGCCAGCTCGACGGCTCGGTGCCGGCGGGTGCGACGCCTGAGACCCTCGTCATCGCCTATGAGCCGGTGTGGGCGATCGGCACCGGGCGGACGCCGACGCTCGAGCAGGTGGCGGAAGCCCATGCCGCCATCGCCGGCCGGATGGGCGCCGATTTTGCCATTCTCTATGGCGGGTCGGTGAAGCCCGACAATGCCGCCCACCTGCTCGGCGTGCGCCATGTGGGCGGCGCGCTGGTGGGCGGCGCGAGCCTGAAGGCCGCCGATTTTCTCGCCATCGCGGGCGCGGCGCGATGATCCTCGTCATCGACAATTACGACAGCTTCACCTTCAACCTCGTCCATTACCTGATGGAGCTGGGGGTCGAGGTGACGGTCAAGCGCAACGACCAGCTGACGGTCGCGGACGCGCTGGCGCTCGAACCCGCGGCCATCCTGCTGTCGCCCGGGCCCTGCACGCCCAACGAGGCGGGAATCTGCCTCGACCTCATCGGCGCGGCGGCACAGGCGCGCCTGCCGCTGATGGGCGTGTGCCTCGGCCACCAGGCGCTGGGGCAGGCCTTCCAGGGCCGCGTGGTGCGCGCGCCGACCCTGATGCACGGCAAGACGAGCCCGGTGTTCCACGGGGGCCGCTCGATCTTTGCCGGCCTGCCCAGCCCGTTCACGGCGACCCGCTACCACAGCCTCATCGTCGAGCGCGAGACGCTGCCACCCGCGCTCGAGGTGACGGCCGAGACCGAGGACGGGATCATCATGGGGCTTGCCCACCGCGAGCTGCCGCTGGTGGGCGTGCAGTTCCACCCCGAATCGATCGCCACCGAGCGTGGCCACCGGCTTCTCGCCAACTTCCTCGATCTGGCCGGCATTCCCCATCGCTCGCCCGAGGGGCTGACCGCATGAGCGCTTTGCCCGACCCGTCGAAGCCGCTCGATGCCGGGGCCGCGCGCGATGCCTTTGCAGCGATCCTCGACGGCGCGGCCGACGACGAGGCCATCGGCCGCTTCCTGCTGACGCTGGCCGGGCGCGGCGAGACCCCTGCCGAGATCGCGGCCGCCGCCGGCGTGCTTCGCGAGCGAATGCGCGCCATCGGCGCGCCCGAGGACGCGATCGACGTGTGCGGTACCGGCGGCGACGGCAGCCACAGCCTCAATGTCTCGACGGCGGTTGCCTTCGTGGTGGCGGCCTCGGGCGTCCCCGTCGCCAAGCATGGCAATCGCGGCGCCTCCTCGAAGTGCGGCACGGCCGACGTGCTGGAGGCGCTGGGCTGGCGCGGCGACCTGCCGCTCGAGCGGGTGGAGGCCTGCCTCGCCGAGGTGGGCATCACCTTCCTGTTCGCGCAGGCGCACCATCCGGCGATGGCGCGCGTGGCGCCCATCCGCCGCCGGCTGGGCACGCGCACCATCTTCAACCTGCTGGGGCCGCTGGCCAACCCGGCCGCCGTCCGCAGGCAGATGATCGGCGTGTTCGCCGAGCCGTGGCTCGAGCCGATGGCCGAGGCGGCGCTGGCGCTGGGCGGGGAGGCGGTGCTGGCCGTGCACGGCGGCGGCCTCGACGAGATCGCCGTCGATACGCCGAGCCGTCTCGTCCGCGGCGGCGGCGGCGGCGTGACGCGCGAGACCTTCGATCCCGCCACCCATGGCCTCGGGCCCTACCCGCGCGCGGCGATCGCCGGCGGCGAGCCGGCCGAGAATGCCGGCGCGCTCACCGACCTGTTCCGGGGGCGCGGCCGGCCGGCCTATCGCGCGATCGTGATCGCCAATGCCGGCGCGGCGCTGACGCTCGCCGGACGCAGCCTGGAGGCGGGGCTGGCGGAGGCGGCGCAGGCGCTCGACAGCGGTGCGGCGGCCGACCGGCTCGCGCGCTTCATCGCCTTCCGCTAGGGGCCAGGCGATGGCGGACCGGCTGCAACCCATTCTCGAGGCCAAGCGCGCACATGTGGCCGCGCGCAAGGCGGTGATGCCGGCCGCCAGCCTCGACCTGAAACGCAATGGGCCGACGCGCGGCTTCGCCCGCGCGCTGCTGGAGGCGCGCGCCGCCGGCCGCACCGGCCTCATCGCCGAGATCAAGAAGGCAAGCCCCAGCCAGGGGCTGATCCGCCCCGATTTCGACGTGGCGGCGATCGCGGCCGCCTATGAGGCGGGCGGGGCCACCTGCCTCTCGGTGCTGACCGACGAGCCCTATTTCCAGGGGCGCGACAGCTATCTGGCGCAGGCGCGCCACGCGGCCCCCTCGCTACCGGCGCTGCGCAAGGACTTCATCGTGGATGCCTACCAGCTGCCGGAATCCCGTTCGCTGGGCGCGGACGGCATCCTGCTGATCGCCGCCGCGCTGGGTGACACCGAACTGGCCGAGTATGAGGCCGCCGCCCTCGAACTGGGCCTCGACGTGCTGGTCGAGGTTCATGACGAGGCGGAACTGGAGCGCGCGCTCCGGCTCAAGACCCCGCTGATCGGGATCAACAACCGAGACCTTCGCACGATGACGGTCGATCTCGGCGCGACCGAGCGGCTGGCGCCGCGCGTGCCCGAAGGCCGGCTGGTGGTGGCGGAATCGGGGATAATGAGCGCGGCCGATCTCGCGCGGCTTCGCACCGTGGGGGTTTCGAGCGCGCTGGTCGGCGAGACGCTGATGCGCGCCGCCGATGTCGAGGCCGCCACGCGCCGGCTGCTGGGGCCGGCCTGATGGGCCGCCTCACCCACCTCGACTCGACGGGCGCGGCGCGGATGGTGGACGTGGGCGCCAAGGCGGTGACCGAGCGGGTGGCGGTGGCCGAAGGACGGATCGCGATGGGCGCCGCCGCGCTGGACGCGATCCGGGGCGGCACCGCGCCCAAGGGCGACGCGCTGGCCACCGCGCGGATCGCCGGCATTCTCGCCGCCAAGCGCACCGCCGAGCTCATCCCGCTGTGCCATCCGCTGCCGCTGTCGGCCGTCACCCTCGACCTCGAGGCCGGCGACGGCTCCATCCGCGCCAAGGCGACGGTCCGGACAAGCGGACGCACCGGGGTCGAGATGGAGGCGCTCACCGCCGTGTCGGTCGCGCTGCTGACCCTCTACGACATGGCGAAGGCGCTCGACCGGGGGATGCGGATCGAGGGCATCCGGCTCCTCGAGAAGCGGGGCGGCAAGTCGGGCGACTGGCGGGCCGGGGACGGGCCTGCGGGCAGCGCCTGAGGGCGGATGTCGCCGCCCATTCCCTTCGACGCGGCGCTGGCGCGGCTGGTGGCGCTGGGCGGGCCGCTGCCCCCCGTCGCGCTTCCGCTTGGCGCGGCGCGCGGGCTGCGACTGGCAGCGCCCCTTGTTGCCGGGTTCGACCAGCCTTCGGCCGATGTGAGCGCGATGGACGGCTATGCGCTTCGCGCCGCCGACTGGCCCGGGCCCGTGCGCCTGGTGGGGGAATCGGCGGCCGGGCGGCCGTTTGGCGGTTCGGTGGGGCCGGGCGAGGCGGTTCGCATCTTCACGGGCGCCGTTGTGCCCGAAGGCGCGGACACGGTCGCGCTGCAGGAGGATGCCACGGTCGATGGGGGCGCGGTCCGCTTCGGGGGCGAGGCGCCGGCGCCCGGCGCCAACATCCGAAGGCGCGGGCAGGATTTCGCGCGCCGCGCGCCGCTTCTGGCGGCCGGCGACCGGCTGAACCCGGCCCGCCTCGCGCTGCTGGCAGCGGCTGGGCACGATCATGCGATCGTCCACCGGCGGCCCCGGATCGCGCTGGTCTCGACAGGCAACGAGCTTGTGCCGCCCGGCACCAGGCCGGGCTTCGGACAGCAGGTCGCGTCCAACGGCCTGTCGGTCGGCGGGCTGCTGGAAGCGGCCGGCGCCCAGATCGAGGATCTCGGGATCCTGCCCGACGAACAGGCGGCGATCGCCCGCTGCCTCGACGCCACGGTGGCCGACGTGATCGTCACCATCGGCGGCGCCTCGGTGGGGGACCATGATCTCGTCCGCCCGGCGCTGCTGTCGCTGGGGGTGGAACCCGATTTCTGGCGCGTCGCCATCCGGCCGGGCAAGCCGCTGATGGCGGCAAGGCTGAAGCACAAGCTGGTGATCGGCCTGCCGGGCAATCCGGCCTCGGCGCTGGTGACGGCGCGGCTGTTCCTGCTGCCCCTCGTCCGGCGGCTGCTGGGCGACGCCGACCCGAAGGATCGCCCCCGGCTCATTCCCACCGCAACCGATCTCGCCGCCAACGGACCGCGCCGCCACTATCTGCGCGCGCGGCTGCTCGACGGCGCGGTCGAGGCCTTCGGCGCGCAGGACAGTTCGCTGATGACGGTGCTGGCGGCCGCCGACGCGCTGTTGATGCGCGAGATTGGCGCGCCCGCAGTGCCGGCGGGCACGCCGGTGCCCGTGCTCGACCTGTGGCCGGCCGACGGCGGGGGTTGACCGGACCCGAGAAGTTCCGGTAATGTTCCCCCCATGTTCCAGAGGGGTGGGCCATGCTGACCGCGAAGCAACATGAGCTGCTGATGTTCATCCACCGGCGCCTGGCCGAAACCGGCGTCTCCCCCTCCTTCGAGGAGATGAAGGACGCGCTTGACCTCAAGTCGAAGTCGGGGGTGCACCGGCTGATCGGGGCGCTGGAGGAGCGACAGTTCCTGCGGCGGCTTCCCAACCGGGCGCGCGCGCTGGAAGTCGTGCGGCTTCCGGGCGAGGCGCGCGGCGGCGCCGCTTCCGCGACGGTGACCGACCTGGCCGCGGCCCGGGCGCGCCGGGCGCCGCTGCCGGCGGCGCGCGGGCCTGAAGCGCCGGCGACCGCCGTGCCGCTGGTGGGGCGGATCGCGGCCGGCCTGCCGATCGAGGCGATCGAGGATCATGAGCAGCTGGCGGTGCCCGCGGCCCTGCTGGGGGCGGGCGAGCATTATGCGCTTCAGGTGGTCGGCGACTCGATGATCGAGGCCGGGATCTTCGACGGCGATTTCGCGCTGATCCGCGCGACCGAGGAAGCGCGCGAGGGCGACATCGTGGTCGCGCTGATCGACGGCGAGAATGCGACCCTCAAATATTTCCACCGCGAGAAGGGCATGATCCGGCTTGATCCGGCCAACAGCCTGCACGCGCCGCAGCGCTACCTGCCCTCGCGCGTGAAGATCCAGGGCCGGCTGGCCGGGCTGCTGCGCCGCTACTGAAGCGGGCGCCTGCCGGCCGGTCGCCGGCGCGCCCTTCCCTCGCGCCGCCGATCCTGCCAAGGCGCGGGACTGCCATGACCGACACCGCCGACCCGCCGAGCGCACCGACGGCACCCAAGCCGCACAGCGGCGCGCGCCACGCCCCGGACCCACAGATGCTGGCCAAGACCGAGGTGCTGGTCGAGGCGCTGCCCTATCTGCAGCGCTACGCCGGCAAGACCTTCGTGGTGAAATATGGCGGCCACGCCATGGGCGACCCGGAGCTGGCGCGCGACTTTGCCGAGGACATCGTGCTGCTGAAGGCCGTCGGCATCCGCCCGGTGGTCGTCCACGGCGGCGGGCCGCAGATCGGCGCGATGCTGAAGCGGCTGGGCCATGAAAGCCGCTTCGTCGACGGGCTCCGGGTGACGGATGCCGCCACCGCCGAGGTGGCCGAGATGGTGCTGGGCGCCATCAACAAGCAGCTGGTCAGCTGGATCAATGCCGCGGGCGGGCGCGCGGTCGGCCTGTCGGGCAAGGACGCGAACCTGATCCGCACCACCAAGGTGACCGGCCGGAGCCGCGACCCGGGAAGCGCGATCGAGCAGGTGGTGGATCTCGGTTTCGTCGGCGAGCCGACCGCCGTCGACCGGCAGGTGCTCGACGTGCTGACGGCGGCCGATTTCGTGCCCGTCGTCGCCCCCATCGGCGTCGGCGAGGACGGGCACACCTACAACATCAATGCCGACACCTGCGCCGGCGCGGTCGCCGCCGCGCTGAAGGCCGCGCGGCTGTTCCTGCTGACCGACGTGCCCGGCGTGCTGGCGAAGGACGGCAAGCTGCTGACCGACCTGACCCCGGCCGATATCGCCGCGCTCGGCGCCGATGGCACCATCTCGGGCGGGATGATCCCCAAGCTCGAGACCTGCGTGCACGCGGTCGAAGGCGGGGTGGATGCGGCTGTCATTCTCGACGGGCGGGTGCCGCACGCCATGCTGCTCGAGATCTTCACCCGCCAGGGCGCGGGCACGCTGGTCCGCGCCTGAGGGGCCGGTCGCCGGTCAGACGGCGGCCTTCAGCGCCTCGACCAGATCGATCTTCTCCCAGCCGAAGCCGCCCTCGGAGTCGGGCTGGCGGCCGAAATGGCCATAGGCGGCGGTGCGCAGGTAGATGGGCCGGTTGAGGCCCAGATGCTCGCGGATGCCGCGCGGGGTCAGGCGCACGAGGGTCGGCAGCGCGCGCTCGATCCGGGCTTCCTCGACCGTTCCGGTGCCGTGGGTATCGACGAGGATCGACAGCGGCTCGGCAACCCCGATCGCATAGGAGAGCTGGATGGTGCAGCGCCGCGCCAGGCCGGCGGCCACGACATTCTTGGCGAGATAGCGCGCGACATAGGCGGCCGAGCGATCGACCTTGGTGGGATCCTTGCCGGAGAAGGCGCCGCCGCCGTGCGGCGCCGCGCCGCCATAGGTATCGACGATGATCTTGCGGCCCGTCAGGCCGGCGTCACCATCCGGCCCGCCGATCTCGAACAGGCCGGTGGGGTTGACGTAGATCTTGGATGAATCCTTCGGAAGCCAGCCCTTCGGGAGAACCTCCTCAAACACGGTCATCACATAGTCGCGAAGCCGCTTCTGCCCGGCCTCGTTCGACAGCGCCGGGCCGTGCTGGGTGGAGACGACGAGCGCGGTTGCGCCCACCGGGCGCTCATCCTCGTAGGCGAGCGTGACCTGGCTCTTGGCGTCCGGCTCGAGGAAATCGACCTTGCGGCCATGCCGGTCGGCCGCCATCCGCTCGAGGATGCGGTGGGCGTAATAGAGGGTGGCGGGCATCAGGTCGGGCGTCTCGTCGGTCGCATAGCCGAACATGATGCCCTGGTCGCCGGCGCCCTCGTCCTTGTTGCCGCTGGCGTCCACGCCCATCGCGATATGCGCGGACTGGCCATGGAGATGATTCTCGAAATGGGCGTCGTGCCAGTGGAAGCCCGCCTGCTCATAGCCGATGGCCTTCACCGTCTGGCGCACGGCCTGCTCGATGGCGTCGCGGACGCCGGGCGCCCACCCCTGGGTATCGGGGAAGGCCGAATGATCGAACACGCCCTTGCAGCGGATTTCGCCGGCCAGGTAGATGCGCTGGGTGGTGACGAGGGTTTCGCAGGCGACCCGCGCTTGTGGATCGCGCGCCAGCATGAAGTCGACGACGGTGTCGGAAATCTGGTCGGCGACCTTGTCGGGATGGCCCTCGGACACCGATTCCGAGGTGAAGGTGAAGCTCTGGCGGGGCATGTCGATCCTCGAGCGGGGGCGCGCAGCGCCTGTCGGTTTCTGGATTTAAAGAGTGCTTTAAGTCTTGATGCGATTGGCCGCAAGCCCTGCCGCAAGGAGCAGGCCGGCGACCAGGAGCGGCAGGCCGAGGCCGAGCCGGGCGGCGGGCGTCGGGGTGAGCGGCGGCGGCAGGGCGACGAGCGCGGTGGCCGGGTCGCCGACGAGCAGCGTCTCGAGGCGGGCGCCATCCGCGCCGATCAGGCCGCTGACGCCGGTGGGTGTGACCCGGACAATGGGGATTCCTTCCTCGATGGCGCGAAGCCGGGCCTGGGCATGGTGCTGCGGCGGGCCGGTGGGGCCGAACCAGGCGTCGTTGGAGACGGTGACGAGGAAGGCCGGCCGGTCGGCCCGGTCGACCACGGCGGCGGGAAAGATGATCTCGTAGCAGATGTTGGGCGACAGCGGCGGCAGGCCAGGAAGCCGCCAGGTGACGGGGCCTGGGCCGGGCAGGAAATCGAGGCTGCCCGGCACGAGGCGGGCGAGGCCGAGCGGCTCGGCGATGGGGCGAAGCGGCAGATATTCGCCGCCGGGAACCAGGTGCGCCTTGTCGTAGCGGGCGAGGATCGCGCCCGACGAATCGAGCGCGTAGAGGCTGTTGCGGGCACCGATGACGCGGCCCGCGCCATTGCGTTCGAGCGCGACGCCGCCGGTTAGCAGCAGGGTGTCGGGCGGCAGGCCATCCACCAGCCGCAACCGCAGGGCGAGCGATTCCTCGAGGGGGAACTCGACTGTTGCCTCCGGCCAGACGATGGCCGCCGGCGGGGCGGCGAGCCGATCGAGCGCCCGGCGGGTCAGCGAGATCGCGGCCTCTAGGCTGCGCTCGGCCCCGCCATCCGAATGCTTGTCAGCAATGCCCGTGCCGGGCTGGACGATGAGGATGCGGGGTGCATCGGGCGCGGCCGGCGGGGCCGCCGGCAGGAGCATCGGCCCGGCCACCAGCAGCAGCGCCAAGCCTGCGGCCAGCCAGCCGCCGCGCCGGTCGCCCAGAAGGACGGCGGCGAGCCCGCCGAGGCCCGCCAGCAGCAGCGCCGACAGGCCGCTCGCCCCGGTGACGGCGGCCAGCCGCGCGAGGTCGCCGCTGCCCAGCAGCAGCGCGCCGAGCGGGTTCCAGGAGAAACCGGTAAACAGGAGGCCGCGCGCCATCTCGGCGGTCGCGAACAGGCCGGCGAAGACGGGCGCGAAGCCGAGCGGCCGGCGCGCCAGACGAGCCGCTCCCCAGGCGGCGAGCGCGGGATAGAGCGCGAGGAACAGCGACAGGCCGGCCACCGCGAGCCAGCCGAAGGCGGCGGGCATGTTCGACTGGAAGGTGAAGGCCGACGCGATCCAGGCGAGCGAGACGGCGAAATGGGTCGCGAAGAAGAGGAAGGCGAAAGGGGTTGCCCGCGCCGGCCGCGCCATCAGCGCCAGCAGCAGGGCGAGCAGCGCGGCGAGCGCCGGCGCCGTCAACCCCCAGGGCTCGAAGCCGAGCGACGAGAGCGCGCCCAACGGCAGGGCGGCCAGCAGCCACGCCCCATCCGGCACCAGCGCGAGGCGGCGGGCAAGGAGCGAGACCGGCATGGGATCGTGCACGGGCGGCGCCTAGCCCAAGGCGATTGCCGAAGATAGGAGGTCCGGCATGGCCGACCTTCGCCCCGCCATCATCCTGGTGCGCCCGCAACTGGGCATGAACATCGGCATGGCAGCGCGCGCCATGGCGAACTTCGGGCTTTGCGACCTGCGGCTCGTCGCGCCACGCGACGGCTGGCCCAACCCCGAGGCGGGGCCGGCGGCCGCCGGGGCCGATTGGGTGCTGGATGGCGCGACGCTGCACGCGGGCGTGGCAGAGGCGCTGGCCGGCTGCCAGCTGACCTTCGCCACCACCATGCTCCACCGCGAGGCGGTGAAGCCGGTGGTCGGGGCGCGCGAGGCCGCCCAGCTGATCCGCGCCGGTTCTGCGCGCGGCCTCAGGAGCGCCATCCTGTTCGGGCCGGAGCGGTCGGGCCTGTCGGTGGACGACATCGCCGCCATCCAGACGCTCGTCACCTTCAAGACGGCGCCCGACTTCGCCTCATTGAACCTCGCGCAGGCGGTGCTGCTGATGGCGCACGAGTGGCACGAGGCGGTGCAGCCGCCCTCGCCCGAGCTTCCGCCGCCCGCCCCCGCGCCGCACGAGGAGCTGGCCGGCCTCATCGGTCATCTGGAGCGGGAACTGGACGCCGCGGGCTATTTCCACGTGGCGGCGCGCACGCCTTCGACGAAGCGGACGCTGGCGGCCATGCTGGCCCGCTGGGGGCTGACGAGCCAGGACATCCGCACGCTTCGCGGGATCATCCGGGCGCTGGCGGAGGGACCCCGCCGGCGCGGCTGAGCCGCACCGGCGGGATACGCAACGCAGGACGCAACAGACAAGGTGAGCCGGGCGACTCCGTCAGCCGGCGTCATTGGGTATCGTGTAGCCCCGGCCCCACACCGTCTCGATGACGGGCGGCGCGCCGGCTTCGGCGAGCTTGCGCCGGAGCTTGCAGATGAAGACGTCGATGATCTTCATCTCCGGCTCGTCGCGGCCGCCATAGAGATGGGCGAGGAACATTTCCTTCGTCACCGTCATGCCGCGCCGGGTCGCCAGGAACTCGAGGCAGGCATATTCCTTGCCCGTGAGCGGCACCGGCAGGCCATTGACCAGCGCGCGATGCGCGACGAGGTCAAGCGTGAGCGGCCCGATGGCGATCTCGGTCGGCGCCGCAGCCCGGCTGCGGCGCAGCACGGCGTGGATCCGCATCATCAGCTCGTCGCGGTGGAAGGGCTTGGTGATGTAATCGTCCGCGCCTTCGCGCAGGTTGGCGATCTTGGCTTCCAGCCCGCTTTCACCCGACAGGATGATGACCGGCGTTTCGGCGCGCATCTGGTGCAGCTGCTGCAGCACCTGCTGGCCGGGAATGTCGGGGAGCGACAGGTCGAGCACGACCACGTCGAAGCGATAGGCCCGGGCGAGATCGAGCGCATCCTCGCCATAGGCCGTCACATAGACGGTGAAGCCGGCCATCTCGAGCATGCGGCTGAGCGCGTCCGACAGGAGCCGGTCGTCCTCGACGAGGAGCAGGCGGGTGGTCCGCCCGCTGCTCGCAAATCGGCTGCCCGAGGCGCCGGGCTGGCCGGGCGCGATGGCGCCGGAATGACCATGGCCGCCGTCGGCCAGGAGGGAGCCGCCGTTCATCCCGTCGCCATGGCGGTGATCCCCGGCGTGGCTGCTGGAAGGATAGATGGTCATGCTGGCGATCCTTCCCTCGATCAGGCCCGGGCGCTGCGGCAGAGATCTGCCGGCGGCCTCGACTCGGGTTCAGGCCGCCGCGGCGGCAGCGGATAGTCGCGGTAGAGCTGGATCCGGGTAACCCGCAGGCCCGGCACGCCGGCGCGATCGAGCGATTCCGACCAGAGTTCCAGTTCCTCGGGGCTGAGACCGTAGCGGGCGCAGGCCTCGGCGGCCGTGATCAGCCCGCCGCGGATGGCGGCAATCACCTCGGCCTTGCGGCGCACCACCCAGCGCCGCGTGTCGGGCGGCGGCAGCGTGGCGAGCGTGATCGGCTTGCCCAGCGGGCCGGGCACCTCGATCGGGCGCGAATCGGCCTCGCGGCGGTCAGTGGGCAGGTGGGGCTGGGCGGCGCGATTCGTGCCCCGGTCCTTCCCGGCGGGGGCGCTGCCTGCTGTCCTGGCCTCGTTCGTCTTCATCGTTTCAACCCTTGCAATCCGTGGGGGCCGCGGACGGCCCGGTGGTTTTCCGCAGCGCCGCGACCCGAAGGCCGGAGGCGCCTCTCCCCCACCACACGCATGTCGCCCAGGAAGACCGGAACTCTCCGGGCGGGCTGCCCCCCTTGCCGGGCAGCTTCCGCGCCGTTGCGAACCCCTTGCACCCCGCAGCCGTCCGCCCCATGTGCGGTGCCGCGTCGTGCCTCTGGCGCACGCCCCGACCCTTCCCGTCGACCCCCTGCCTGCCTGTCCCAGGCTAACGGCAGCCGGGCCGCCGTCTTGAGGTCGATGACGGAAGTCTGGTTAGCGCGAAACGGCCCTGAAACGGTGCAAAGCATTGTTACCACCGACAAACCACTGACGGACGCCGATGTTTCGGCGGCGCTTCGGCTCGCCTGCGAGACGCTGCCGCCGCCGGGGACGCGGGTGGTCGTCGCCATGTCGGGCGGGGTCGATTCGAGCGTCGTCGCAGCCCTTGCCCATGCCCATGGCTGCGAGACGGTCGGGGTTACGCTCCGCCTCTCGGACGATCCGGATTCGCCAGACAGAACAGGCAGTTGCTGCGCCGGAACCGACATCGCCGACGCGCGCGCCGTGGCCGACCAGCGCGGCTTTGCCCATTATGTGCTGGACTATCAGAGCGCCTTTCGCCGCGAGGTGATGGAGGCCTTCGCCGACGATTACCTGGCCGGGCGAACGCCCGTGCCCTGCATCAGCTGCAACCAGACCGTGAAATTCCGTGACCTCTTGGGCGTCGCCCGCGATCTCGGGGCGGACGCCCTTCTGACCGGCCATTATGTCCGGCGACTCGATGGCGCGCACGGGCCCGAGCTGCACCGTGCGATCGACCCGTCGAAGGACCAGAGCTACTTCCTGTTCGCGACCACGCGCGACCAGCTGGCGATGCTGCGCTTCCCGCTGGGCGGCCTCGACAAGCCGACGGTGCGATTGCTGGCCGCCCATTTCGGGCTGAAGGTGGCGGCCAAGCCCGACAGCCAGGACATCTGCTTCGTGCCGCGCGGCGACTATCGCGCCGTCGTCCGCAAGCTCAGGCCCGAGGCCGACCGGCCGGGCGACATCGTCGATCGTCAGGGCCGGGTGGTGGGGCGGCACGCCGGGCTCATCGGCTTCACCGTGGGCCAGCGGCGGGGAATCGAGATCGGCGGCCAGGCCGAGCCGCTCTATGTGGTTCGCCTGGAGCCGGACACGAACCGGCTGGTCGTCGGGCCGCGCGCCGCGCTCGGCGTCTCGACGGTTCATCTCGACGGCCTCAACTGGCTGGCGGAACCCATTCCGGCCGAGGGGCGACCCGTGGACGTCAAGCTGAGGTCCATGGCGCCGCTCGCGGCCGCGCGCCTGTTCGGCGGGCCAGCGCCGCGGCTCGAATTCCCCGAGCCGCAGTTCGGCGTGGCGCCGGGGCAGGCAGCCGTCTGCTACGCCGGCACGCGGGTGCTGGGCGGCGGCTTCATCCGCGCGACCGCCTGAACGGCCTCAGCTCTCGTCGGAAAAGCGCGCGGTCGCAACGCCGTCCGGGCCATAGACCGGCTCGACCCGGTCGCAGCGATACTTGCGCGTGACGGCGGCAACGATCCCGAAGCCCTGCAGGTGGCCGAGCATCCCGAAATAGGAAGGGGCGACGAGATGGTCGGCGAGCGTCTCGGCGCTCTCCCACTCCTCGAAGACGTGGATCCGGTCGGGATTCGCCGGGTCGGCCGCCCAGCTGTAATGGCGGCAGCCCGGCTCGGCGAGCGCCTGGTCGATGAAGGGCTGGGCGCCTTCGAGCGCGGCGGTGCGCTGGCCCGGCGCCAGATCGACTTCGCCGGTGATCACGATGACCATCAGGGTCTCCTCAGGGTGAAGTGTCGTTCGAGAAACAGCCAGCGGCCCTCGCGGCGGACGCAGACATCGTCGTAGCGACCGAGCGGGCGGCGCTCCCCCTCGGGGCCGACGAGCAGCTCGTGCGTCCAGAAGCGGGCCTGCGCGCGATCGCCGGCCACGCGGATGGCGCCCGGCTGGCTGAAGAAGCCGACGAAGGAGAAGCCGGCCATCGCCTGCTGCCAGAGCGCGACGATGGCCGCCCGGCCCTCGACGACGGTGCCCATCAGGTCCCAGCGGGCGTCCTCGGCCCAGAGCGCGCCCCAGGCGGCCGCGTCGGCCCGCTGCACGGCATCGGCATAGGAATCCTGCAGGTCCCGGATGGCCCGGAGATCGTCGGCCGGCCCCTCGAAGCCCGTGAGCGATGCGTCAGACATGGCGAAGGCCCTCCAGCGCCGCGCGGGTCACCGGATCGACGGGGGCGGCGCCCGACCGATCCGCCGACAGGTTCACCATCACGCTGTCAGCGAGCGCGATGGCCGACCCGCCCTGGAACAGGCCAATGGCGAGCCGGTAGCTGCTCTGGCCGATCGAGACGACGGCAACACCGGCCTCGACATCGGCGGGGTAGGTGCCTTCCGCCAGATAGTCGATCGCGACATGGACGATCATGATTCCCGCCGGGCTGGTGCTGGCGACATCCGCCCGCAACCGCCAGTGGAAGCGCACCCGCGCCTCCTCGACGAGGCGGGCGATCGCGACATTGTTGAGATGCGCGTTCGAATCCATGTCCCCGTAGCGGGTGGGCAGAGCCACCCGGAAGGGGTAGCGGGCGGGATCGAGGCGCCAGCCCTCGTCCTTCAGCGCCACCGCTCAGGCCCAGCGGACGGCGAGCGGAAGCGTCTTCAGCCCGTTCACGAAGTTGGAAATCGACAGCTTCGGCTCGCCGGCGAGCTCGACCGAGGCGAGCTTCGGGATCAGCTCCTCGAAGAGGATGCGAAGCTCCAGCCGGGCGAGGTGCATGCCGAGGCACAGATGGACGCCATGGCCGAAGGCGATGTGCGGGTTGGGATCGCGATCGGCGCGGAAGACGTCCGGCGCGTCGAACACCGCCTCGTCGCGATTGCCCGACAGGTAGAAGAGGGCAAGACCATCGCCCTTGCGAATGGTCCTGCCGCCGAGGATCGTGTCCTCGGTCGCGGTGCGCATGAAGTGCTTGACCGGCGTGGTCCAGCGGATTGCTTCCTCGACGAAGCGCGGGATGAGGGTGGGGTTGGCCTTCAGCTTGGCAAGCTCGGCCGGCGCACGCGCCAGCTCGGCCATGCCCCCGGCGGCCGAGGAGCTGGTCGTGTCGTGACCGGCGGTGGCCACGATGACGAAGTAGGACAGCGCCTCGCGGTCAGGGATGGGGGCGCCGTCGATCATGCCGGTGGCGATCACGGTCGCGAGGTCGTCGCGCGGGTTGGCGCGACGGTCGGCGATCACCTTCGAGAAATAGCCGAAGAAGATCTGGGCGAGCGCCACGAGATCGACCTGGGCATTGCCGGTGCCCTGGTAGCCGACTCCCTGCGTCAGGATCTGCGAGCGGGCGATCACGTCCGGGTCGAGCGCGCCGAAGGTCTCCTGCGTCAGCTTCAGCATGAGCGGCTCGTCCGCGCGCGGGACGCCGAGGATCTCCAGGATGACGCGAAGCGGGTAGAAGAGCGCGACCTCGTTCACGAAATCGAGGGACTCGCCCTTCGAGCGCATCAGCTCGACATGCTCGGCGGCGATCGCGCGCACCCGGCCCTCGAGATTGGCGCGCACCGCGCCGGGCTGGAACCAGGCGTTCGTCACCTGCCGGAGCTTGCGGTGCTCGGGATCGTCGAGATCGACGAGGGTGCGGAACAGGTGGGTGTCGCCCGTCGTCTGGCGGATCCATTCCTCGCCCTCGAAGGGCGAGAGGTAGGTGCGCTCGCGGTTGATGAAGCGGTCGTTCGCCTTGGAGACGGCGAGGATGTCGGCGTGGCGGGTGATCGCCCAGAAGGGGCGGTAGCCGACCGGCTCGGTCCAGTGGACGGGGTCGGTCGCGCGCAGATGGGCGTAGTCGGCAAGCAGGGTGGCAGGATCGGCATAGACCCAGGGGTTGACGATGCGGTCGTCGAGGCGATCGGTCGTCCAGCCCGGGAAGGGGACGGCAGGTGTGCTGGCCATGGGCTCCTCCGGCGTCGCTTGTGGCCTGCCCGGCGCCCGGGGGGCAAGCTGTCAAGGCCGGGGGGGCGCGCAGGCCGGTGCAGATGCGCTAGGGCTGGCGCGAAGGAGATGCCCCATGAAGCTCTATGACAGCATCGGACCCAATCCGCAGATCGTCCGCACCTTCGCCGCCGAGAAGGGCGTGACACTCGAGCGCGTGCCCGTGGACATTCTGGGCGGCGAGAACCGCGGCGACGCCTTCCGGGCGATCAACCCCATGGGCCAGCTGCCGGCGCTGGAGACGGCCGAGGGCCAGGTTGTGACCGAAGTGACCGCCATCTGCGAGTTCATCGAGGACCTGCACCCGCAGCCGGCGCTGATCGGCAACACGCCAGCCGAGCGGGCCGAGACCCGCATGTGGGTGCGGCGCTTCGACCTCGGCGTGCTGGAGCCCTACATGCTGGGCTTCCGGGCGACGGCGGGCCGCGCCTTCTTCGAGAAGCGCATGACGCTGCTCTCGGCCGAGGCCGGGGCGGAAGTGATCGGGCTGCTCAACGGCAATCTGCGCCACTTCGACGGCCTGCTTGCCGGGCGGCAGTGGGTGTGCGGGGAGCGGTTCAGCCTCGCCGACATCACGCTGGGCGCCTTCCTGCTGTTCGCGCGCGCCAACCGGGCGCCGCTGCCCGACGGGCTTTCGTGGATCCCGGGCTTCCTCGACCGCTGCGCGGCGCGGCCGAGCTTCTCGGCCTGACGGCTCAGGCCGCGGGCGTGGCCGGGGCCGGCGCGGAGACCGGCTGCCGGCGCGCCTGCCACAGGCAGGCAAGGGCGATGATGGCAGCCCCCGCCCAGGTGCGCGGGGCCACGGGTTCGGCAAAGGCGACCCAGCCGATGAGGGCCGCCCAGACGAGGGCTGTATATTCGAAGGGGGCAAGCAGCTGCGCCTCGGCGCGGGCATAGGCGCGGGCGATCAGCTGGAGCGCGACCGCGCCCGCCAGCCCGGCGGCTGCGAACAGGCCGAGATCATGGGCAGCCGGAAGCAGGGCGGCGGGCGCGCTGGTCATCAGCATGAGCGGGAGGAGGTAAAGCGCCGGGAGCACGGCGCCGAGCAGGCTGATGACGGAGGGCCCGTCGGCCGCGGCGCGCTTTCGCAGGAGGACGATCTGGATCGCGTAGGTGAGCGCCGCGGTGAGCGCCGCGCCCACGCCCAGCAGCCGGTCGCGATCGGCGAGGCCCGAGGAGTCGGCCGGGGCGGCCGCCACCAGCACGCCGGCAAAGCCGACGAGGCCGGCGATGAGGCTCGCAGGCGCCAGCCGCTCCCCCAGGAGGAGGGCGGCGAGCGGCGGGATCATCAGCGGCGCCACGAAGGCCACCGTGACCGCCTCGGCGAGCGGCAGCAGCTTCAGCGACAGGAAGAACAGCGCGGCCGAGGCCGCGATGAACAGGCCGCGGACGGCATGGACGGGCAGCATCGCGGCGGTAATCGGCGGCCGGCCGTCTCGCCACCAGAAGAGCGCGATGAAGGGCAGCGCGAAGATGTAGCGCCAGAAGCTCGCCATGACGACCGGGTTGGTCTGAACCAGCGCCTTCATCAGCGCGTCCATCACGCAGAAGACGGCGACGCCCGCGACATAGATGAGGATCGGGCCGGCGCGCATGGGGCCGCCTAGGCCGGCATCAGGGGTGATTGCAACCGAAGCGGCTTCGCGGCATGAGGCCACCTGCAAGCCGGACGGCGACAGTCCGATTTCGACGAAAGGGGTCCATCATGGCGAAATTGCTGGCCAATCTGAACAATGCACTGCTCCTGGGCTTCGCCCTGCTGCTGGTGGTGATGTTCGGCTTCCACCAGGTCGGGCTCGACCAGGGCTATGCCAACGGCTTCTTCCGCTTCCTGCACGTGATCATCGGGATCATGTGGATCGGCCTGCTCTACTATTTCAACTTCGTGCAGATCCCGACGATGCCGAAGATCCCGGCCGAGCTGAAGCCGGCCGTCTCCAAGTATATCGCGCCCGAGGCGCTGTTCTGGTTCCGCTACGCGGCGCTGTTCACGGTGATCACCGGCCTCGTGATCGCGCATCTGTCAGGCTATCTGCTCGAGGCGCTGACGCTGCAGGGCAATCGCGTGATCGGCATGGGCATGTGGCTCGCGCTCATCATGGCGTTCAACGTCTGGTTCATCATCTGGCCCAATCAGAAGAAGGCGCTGGGCATCGTGGAGGCCGACGCCGACACCAAGGCGAGGGCCGCGACCACGGCAATGCTGACCAGCCGGATCAACACCGTGCTGTCGATCCCGATGCTCTACTGCATGGTGAGCCAGGGCGCGCTGGCGAGCTATCTGCGCGTCTGAGGCCTCAGGGCCCGCCGGAGTGGCGGGCGCCGGCTCAGGGCCCGCCGGAGTGGCGGGCCAGGCGCGCGCCCATTTCGGCGTTGAGCGCCTGGAGCGCGTTCAGCGGCCGGATCATGACCCGGAAGTCGTCGATCCGGCCGTCGGCATCGATGTGCAGGCTGTCGATCCCCTCGGCCGATTTCCCCCCGATGGTGCAGCTGAAATAGAGGGTGGCGTGATCGCCGGCGCTCTCGATGCGCTCGAAGCGGAAGGCCTCGAGAACGTCCATCAGCTGGCCGAACAGGAAGCGCACGATGTCCTTGCCCTCGAAGGGGGCGTGCTTGGTGGGGCTGTGCATGCGGATCCCGTCGGCCATCAGCGCCAGGATGGCGTCCACATCCTTCGCTTCCGCCGCCGCACGATAGGCGAGCGCGGTCGGATGCGGCGCGCTCATTCCGCCACCTTCAGGAGCTGCTTGCCGCGGTTGGCGCCGCTGAACAGCCGCCTGAGCGTCGCCGGCGCGTTCTCGAAGCCCTGCTGCACATCCTCGCGGAAGACGAGGCGCCCGTCGTTGACGAGCGCCGCCAGCCGCTTGCGGATGGCCGGGAACTCGGACGCCCAGTCGAGCACGATGAAGCCGTGCATGGAGGCGCGGCGGAACACCAGGTTGAAGTAATTCTCCGGCCCGGCGGGCATCGTCCCCGTCTCGTAGCGGCTGATCCCGCCGCAGATGACGACGCGCGCGCCGGTCGCGATATGGCCGAGCATGTCGTTCAGGATGGCGCCCCCGACATTGTCGAAGACGACATCGGCGCCGCCGGGCGCGAGCGCCTTCAGCTGCGCCCGGAGGTCGCCCGCCTTGTAGTCGATGGCGGCGTCATAGCCGGCCTCCTCGACAAGCCAGCGGCACTTCTCGGGCCCGCCCGCGATCCCGATGGCGCGGCAGCCGGCGACCTTCGCGAGCTGGCCGACGGTCGAGCCGGTGGCGCCCGCCGCGCCCGAGACGAGGACGGTGTCGCCGGGCAGCGGCTTGCCGAGCTTGTACAGGCCGCACCAGGCCGTCAGCCCCGTCGTGCCCAGCACCGAGAGCATGGCGGTGGGCGGAAGATCGGGGTGGCAGGGCTCGAAGCCGGCGCCGTCGGTCACCAGCCATTCCGTCCAGCCCGTGAGCCCGGCGTAGAGGCCGCCTTCCTTCAGCTTCGGCGTGTTGGACCGGACGACCCTGACGATCCCCGAGCCGCGCATCACGTCGCCCAGGGCCATGGGCGCCACATAGTCGGCAACATTCTCGGCCCAGCCCTTCTGCGCCGGGTCGAAGCCGAGCCACAGCGTCTGGCACAGGGCCTGGCCGGGCCCCGGCTCGGGAAGCTCGGTCTCGACGAGGCGGAAGTCGCCGTCCTCGATCGGGCGGCCGCGGGGGTGGGCGGCAAGCAGCCACTGGCGGGTCTTCATGGGGCGGGCCCTCTTTCGGCTGTGGATCCGCTGACCGGCATCGACCGCCCACGCGAGCCGCGCAACTAGCGTTCGCGCTGGCCCGCGAGGCGAAGCAGGGCGTCGGCCGTTTCGTCGGGGGCGGTCACCATCAGGTCATGGCCGCTGTCGATCTCGATGACGGGCCAGCCCTCGGCGCGCGCCTGCTCGAGCCCGCGTTTCGGCCCGTCGAGCCGGTTGCCGAGCGCCGCGACATAGGCCTTGGGCAGGTCCGCGAAGCGGGGCGGGACCGGCGGCAGCGGCTCCTCGAGGACGCGCCAGGCCATGGGCGTGAGGTTCTGCGCGACCCAGCCGTGAAGCGGGTGATCGACCGGCACGCCGATCACCTCGGCCGGAAGGGGGGGCGCGCCGATGCCATCGATCAGCGCCGCGCGCGTCGCCTCCACCATGGCGGGCGGCGTGCCATCCATCAGCGCCTCACCGGGCGTGACCCACACCCCATCGAGCGAGATCCACTGCGCGACCGCCGGATGGCCCGAGGCCAGCGCCGTCGGCCGCGCGCCATAGCTGTGCCCGACGAGCACGGCGTCCTGCACCCCTTCCCGCTCGAGGACGGCGAGGATGTCGGCGACATGGGTCGCCGTGTCGGTACCGGCATCGAGCAGATGGTGGCGATCGCCCTGCCCGGTCAGCGTCGGGGTGAGCACGCGGTGGCCGGCCGCCGCCAGCCGATCGGCGACGTGCCGCCAGCACCAGCCGCCATGCCAGGCGCCATGGACGAGGACGAAGTCGGTCATGTCTCGGCATCCTCCTGCCAGAAGTCGAAAGCCCGGGCCTGGTGGCGGCGGACGAAGGCGGCGGCCTCCGGCCCGGTGAACAGGCCGTCCCACGGGTCGTGGTTCTTGGACAGCCACCAGCCCTGGCCGGGAAGCCCATCGGACGCGCGCACCACCAGCACGGCAAGCTCGGGCCGGCCGGCCCCGCGCTGGAGATCATCGACGGCATCGAGCGCCGCGCAGAGCTGCCCCACCTGGAAGCGCCGGAACGGCAGGCTGAACCAGCCGAACACCTCGCCATAGCTGATGGCCTGGCGCTGTTTCGCGCGCAGGATCAGCAGCGCCTCGAGCTCATCGACGGGGAACAGGGCCATGGCGAGCTCCCGTCTATACGAGGGCCCGTGGCCGCGCTACACGCCCGAGCCAATGACCGAAGGGGCCTATCCCGACACCCGCTTGAGACGCCTGCGCCGAACCGCCTGGTCCCGCGCGCTGGTGGCCGAGGCGCGGCTCTCGCCGGCCGATCTCATCTGGCCGATCTTCATCCGCGAAGGAACCGACACGGCCGAGCCGATCGCCACCATGCCCGGCGTGTTCCGCCACACGCTCGACCGGCTGCCGGCGCTGGCGCGCGAGGCCGAGGCGCTGGGGATCCCGCTGCTGGCGCTCTTCCCCAACACGCCGGCCGAGCGGCGCAGCCCGGACGGGCGGGAGGCGCTGAACCCCGACAATCTCGTCTGCCGGGCCCTGAAGATCCTGCGCGACAGCGGCGCGAACGTGGGCCTGATGACCGATGTCGCGCTCGACCCCTACACCAGCCACGGCCATGACGGGCTGGTGGACGAGGCTGGCCGGGTGCTCAATGACGAGACGGTCGAACTTCTCGTCGGCCAGGCGCTGAACCAGGCGTCAGCGGGCGCGGACATCGTGGCCCCGTCCGACATGATGGACGGCCGCGTCGGCGCCATCCGCCGGGCGCTGGAAGGTGCCGGCCACCGCGACACGCAGATCATGGCCTACAGCGCCAAATATGCGAGCGCCTTCTACGGGCCCTTTCGCGACGCGGTGGGCGCCTCGGGCTATCTCAAGGGCGACAAGAAGGCCTACCAGATGGACCCGTCCAACGCCCGCGAGGCGCTCCGGGAGATCGCGCTCGACATCGCCGAGGGCGCCGATTCCGTGATGGTGAAGCCCGGCCTTCCCTATCTCGACATCGTGGCGCGCGCAGCCGAACGCTTCGACGTGCCGGTGTTCGCCTATTGCGTCTCGGGCGAATATGCGATGCTGGAGGCGGCCGCTGCCGCCGGCATGCTCGAGCGCGAGGCGGCCGTCCTCGAGATGCTGCTCGCCTTCCGGCGCGCGGGTGCGGCCGGGATCCTCACCTACCATGCGCCGCTTGCCGCGCGCCTGCTCGGGGCCGGGGGATGACCGATTTCGCCCGCCTCCTCGGTCCCGACCAGGGCGACCCGGCCCAGACGCTCCACCTCGTCACCCAGGCCGGGTTCGATGCCTTTCTGGCGGGCCTGGGCGAGGCCGGGCGCTCGGCCGTGGCCTCGGCGGGGTTCCGGGGCCGGGCCGAGACCGCCTGCTTCCTGCCCGGCACCAATGGCAGGGACTGGGGGATCGCGGTCGGCCTCGGCGACGCGCCGCCCGGCCGCTGGTCGCTGGCGGCCGCCGCCCAGCTTGCGCCCGAGGGCAGCTATCGCCTTTCAGCCCCCGTGCCGGCCGCGGCGCTGCACGGCTGGCTGATGGCCCAGCACCGCTTCACCCGCTACCGCCGGCCCGACGACCTGCGCGGGCCCCGCCGGCTGCTTCTGGCCGACCCGGCGGCGATTGCGCCGGCGCTCGGCGCTGCCGACGCCGAGGCACGCCTGCGCGACCTCATCGACACGCCCGCCGACCATATGGGCCCGGCCGAGCTGGAGGCCGAGGTGCGCGCGCTGGCCGAGGCAGTGGACGCGCGGGTGAGCGTGACGGTGGGCGAGGCGCTGCTGGAGCAGGGCTTCCCG
>JBKBUL010000018.1:0-32620 GCA_046290045.1 Sphingomonadaceae bacterium | reverse complement strand
CAGGATCAGCGCGACGACCGAATAGACCCCGAAGCGGCCGTAGGTGGCGATCATGAAGGCGGCCACCAGCAGCACGGCCAGCGCCGAGGCGATGGCGCCGGCGCGGATCGAATCCGCGCCGAGGTCGGGCCCGACGGTCCGCTCCTCGATCACCTTGAGCTCGACCGGCAGCTTGCCCGAGCGCAGCAGGATGGCCAGCTCATTGGCGCTTTCGGTCGTGAAATTGCCGCTGATAATGCCCGAGCCGCCGAGGATCGGCTCGTTGATCCGCGGCGCCGAGATCACCTGCCCGTCAAGGATGATGGCGAACGGCCGGCCGACATTCTCCTGCGTCGCGCGGGCAAAGCGCCGCCCGCCGACCGAGTCGAACCGGAAGGAGACGACGGGCAAGCCATCCTGGAAGGTCTGCTGGCTGTCCACCAGCTGGTCGCCGGTGATCATCGCGCGGCGCTCGACCACCAGCACCCCGCCCTCGGCATTGGGCACCACCTGCCGGCCCGGCGGCGCCCGGCCCTGCGCGGCGGCGGCCGGATCGGCCTCGACATCAACCAGCTTGAACTCCAGCCGCGCCGTCTTGCCGATCAGCGCCTTCAGCTGGTCCGGGTCCTGCAGGCCCGGTACCTGCACCACGATCCGCGTATCGCCCTGGCGGATGATGGTGGGCTCGCGCGTGCCCAGCTCGTCCACCCGCCGGCGGATCACCTCCACCGCCTGGCTCATGGCGGCATCGGTCTCGGCCGCAATCCCGGCCGGAGTGGGCCGAAGCACGATGCGGTTGCCGTCCACCACGCTCACGTCGATGTCGCGCTGCGCCGACAGCTGGCTGACGGGGCGCGAGATCCGGCGCATCGTCTCCACCGCGCGGTCGAGGTCGGCTGTCTCGCGAACGGTGAAGCTGACAGCGCCGTCCCGCACCCCAAGGTCGGCGTGGCGGATCGCCCCGCCATCGGCCTGCCGCAACTCGGTGCGGACGATGTCCTCCAGCGTCTCCAGCCGCTGGCGGCGCACGTCCGCCGGATCGGCTTCCAGCATGATGTGGCTGCCGCCCCTGAGATCAAGGCCCAGGTTCAGCTGCTGGCTGGGCACGCCGCGTGGCAGCGCCGCGGCCTGCTCCTCCGACAGCAGATTGGGCAGCGCGAAGATCGTGCCGACGAGCAGCGCGAGCGCCACGCCCCAGATCTTCCAGGGGGGGAAATCCAGCATGGACGATATCAGCCCCTGGCGTCGTTGGCCGGCGCCGGCGCGCCGCGCGGCGTCACGTTCGAAAGCGTCGCCTTCAGCGCCCGCACCTTCACATTCGGCGCCAGCTCGATCTCGACCTCATTGTCGGTCACCTTCGAGACCTTGCCGATCAGCCCGCCGCCGGTCACCACCTCGTCGCCCTTCTTCACCGCGTCCACCATGGCGCGATGCGCCTTCAGCTTCTGCTGCTGCGGCCGGATGATGAGAAACCAGAAGATGACGAACAGCAGGATGAGCGGCGCGACCTGCACGAGGAAGGCCGTGGTGCCACCGGCAGCCGCGCCGGTCGCGGCGCCCTGGGCAAAGGCAGGGGATGCAAACATGAGGAACCCTTGGAGACGGGACGATGCAAGTCGGGCGGCTTACACGCGCCGCCCGGCTTTTTCAAATGGGATGGCCGCGCTAGGGCGGCAAGGGTGACCAGCCCGCCGCCCCACCCGCTCGAACCGCTTCTTGCCCGCCTCGCCGACGCGCTGGACCGGCTCGCCCCGCCACCCGGCCCGCCCGAACCCGATCCGGCGTCAGGCCTGCACTGGCGCTGGGACGGCGCGAGGCTGGCCGCCGTTCCAGCCCCGCACCTGCAGCCGCTCGCCGTCTTCGCCGGGGTCGAGGGCCAGGTCGAGGCGATCCGCCGCAACCTCGCCGCGCTCTCCGCCGGCGGCGCCGCGCACGACATGCTGCTGTGGGGCGCGCGCGGCATGGGAAAGTCGGCGCTGGTCCGAACGCTCGCCGACGCCACCGGTGTCGCCCTCGTCGAGTCCGGTGCGGACACGCTCGCCACCCTGCCGCGCCTGTTCGACCGGCTCGGAAGCCTGCCGCGCCCCTTCCTCCTGTTCGTCGATGATCTCGCCTTCACCGGCACCGATCCCGCCGTCCGGCAGTTGCGCTCGCTGCTCGATGGCGGGGTCAGCGCCCGGCCGGCGAACCTCCGGCTCGCGGTCACCTCCAACCACCGCCACCTCGTCGAGCGCCCCGCGCCCGACAGCCGCCACGCCCGCGACAGCGCCGACGACCAGCTGGCCCTCGTCGATCGCTTCGGCCTGGTGCTCGGCTTCCACGTGCCAGACCAGGCCACCTATCTCGAGATGGTGGCCCGCCACTGCGCTGCCGAGGGGCTCGCCTTCGATCCCGAGGAGGCAATCGCCTTCGCGTTGGCCCGCGGCGGCCGGTCGGGGCGCACAGCCTGGCATTTCCGCACCGAGCTTCTCACTCGCCGACATTCGGCTTGAACCTGCGAACGATTCTCAATAGAGTTTCTGCGACTCGTTCGCAGGAGCAGGCCATGCACGCCCTTTCGCCCCGCCGCTTCCTTCCCCTGCCGCTTGCGGCACGCGACGAGGAAACGCGCCTGCTGCTCAGGGCCATGCGGCTCTGGGTCATGCTGGCGCGCGGCTGCCGGTCGCCCCGGCCGGCGATCGATTCGCTCCTCGGCCCGGCCGCACCGGCGCTCTGCCGCCTGATGGACGAGGCAACCTCGGCCTGGCCCGACCCCTTCGTCACCTACCCGCCCTGCGCGACCGCGATCGCCCCCGACGAGGATCTGCTGCTCGCCCTCGTCACCGATGCCCGGGCAGGCGCACGCGCCGGCTTCGAGGCCCGGATCGCCGATCTCCTCGCCTCCAGCGACCGGGCGCGGCTCTGGGCCGCGGCCGGCCGGCTCGCCGCGGAGCGGGCCGGCCTCGGCTGGGGTCAGTAGCGGAACTCGACGAGCAGCGTGTAGGAGCGTCCGCGCGGGTCGGCGACGCGCGGCTCCCACGAGCTGCCCGCCCCCGTCGAGCTGTCGTAGGCGATGGCGAACGGCGGGTCGCGGTCGAACAGGTTCTTGACGCCGGCCGTCACTTCCAGCCGCTCGAACGGCCGCCAGCTCGCCGAGGCATTGTAGATCACATAGTCGCGCGTGGTGCGCACCAGGTTCGGCGGCGTGATGAGGCCGGCGGCGACGCCCGGCAGCTGCTGGTTGCGATAGCCCTTGCGGAAGATCTGCGACAGCGAGACTGACCAGGCATCCTGCCCGTAGCTCAGGAACAGGTTGTGCTTCCACCGGAGGCCGAGATCGCCGGAGAAGGTGAACTGCCCCAGTTCCGACGGCCCATAGGGTTGTCCGGGCACCACCTTGGTGCGCTTCCTGAGAAGCGCCTGGCCGTCCAGCCCGATCGTCCACTGGCCGTTCCACAGGTCGCCGCCGCCGCGGCCGCTGATCTCCAGCCCCTCGGTGATCGAGCCGCCACTGTTCACCCAGCGGCTGTCGATGGCAACCAGGTTGCCGCCGGCGTCGCGGATGAAGCGGTCCGGGAACTTGTCGAAGTTGGGCACCAGTTGCGTCAGCAGGTCGAGGATGCGGATCGTGTTGTCGCGGCGGATCTGCCACCAGTCGACCGAGAGGAACCAGCGGTCGAACGGCTCGACGACGACCCCGAAGGAGAATTGCCGCGCCGTCTCCGGCCCGAGGTCGAGCCGACCGCCGGTGATGATCGTCGGCTGCACCACTTCGCAGCCCGGAACTGCCTCGTTGGGGCGGGCGCCGGGGCATTTCGCCGGGTCGGCGAGGTCACGCCCCGGGAAGGGCGATTCCAGCACCCCGTTGAAGATCTGGTTGAAGGCGGGCACGCGGAAGCTGGTGTTGTAGCTGCCGCGGAACATCAGCTGCCGCACCGGCCGATACTTGCCCGAGATCTTGGGGTTCGTCGTCGTGCCGAAGCCGGTATAGTCGTCGATGCGGATTGCGCCCGTCAGCTCGAAGCCCTGGAACAGGGGCAGCAGCACTTCGGCATAGGCCGCCTTGATGTCGCGGTTCACGCCGGAGAGCGCATTGGCATTGTCGAAGGGGGCCGCGATGATGACCGGCCGCTCATTGGCCGGCCGCGGGTCGCCGTTGAAGCGATAGGTCTCCGTCCTGAGGTCAACGCCGAAGGCCGCCTGCGCCGTCCCGCCGGGCAGGCGGAACAGCGGGCCCGACACCGACGCGTCCAACTGCCTCAGGCCATAGACACCGCCGAACAGCTTGGCGCCGCGCGCCGAGGTCGATTCGAGAAGCGCGAGCGCCTCGGCCGACTGGCTCTCGCCGGGCCGCAGGAAGGGGTTGATGATCCCCGTGTTCAGCGCGTTGACGATGCCGTTCGCCAGCACCCGTCCGTCGGGCGTGCGGACCGTCTGCTGATAGTAGTAGCCGCCGCCCAGCACCGAGAAGGCGTCGGATTCGCCGTAGGACAGGCCGATCCGATAGTCCCAGGGTCCGGCCAGCGGCCCCTCGGCCCCGCCGGTGAAGCGGAAGGTCTTGGTCGTCGTCTCGATCTCGCGCCGGCCGCACTCGATGCAGCGCCAGCGATAGGCGATCGGAAGCCCCCGCCGCGCGATCAGGTTCGCGTCGCCGGGGAAGGCGGCCAGCAGCTGGTCGTAGATCCGGTCGTAGATGGCGGCATTCTGCGCCGTGCGCGGATAGGCGAAATTCTGCGTGGTGGTGTTGGGGATCAGCTGCAGGTTGGAGAATTTCTTGGCGCTCTCGGCATAGGAGCCGGTATATTCCAGGAACAGGTCGTGCGAGCCGGCGCGGAAGGCCGCCCGCCCGATCCAGCTGACGGTGCGGATCGGCTGCTGCAGCACGGCGGCGCGGCCCGTGTCCCAGGCGCAGGCGAAGCGCGCCGAGGCCAGGTTCCACAGCACATCGTCATAGGGCTGCTGGCCGTCGATCACACCGCAGCCAAGATTGCCGGGCAGGTCCAGCGGATTGATCCCGCCCGAGGCGCGGATGGTGGTGCCGGGAATGAAGGGCGCGGTGCCAGCCGCGTTGATGAGCGTGCCCTGCGGCAGGTTGGGCCCGGCGCCCAGCGGGAAGATGGTGCCGAACGGCGTGCCGCGCGTGTCGACCGAAAGCCCCCGGTCGGGCTGGAAGGTGTTCACGAACCGGCGCTGGTCGCCCCGCAGTTCCTTCGCGTCCGACAGGGAGATGGCGGCCATGAAGTTCATGCCGTCCTTGTCGAGATTGCCGATCCCGGCCATCACCCCGCCGCGGAAGATGTTGCCCCCGGCCCGCTCGGTCACGTCCATGAAGCCCTGGGCGCGCGCACCCTCGAAGCTCTTGGCCGTGATGAAGTTGATGACGCCGCCGACCGCGTCCGTGCCATAGATGGCCGACGCGCCATCCTTCAGCACCTCGATCCGCTCCATTGCGAACAGCGGGATCTGGTTCACGTCGACGATGCCGCCATTGAGGCCGTGGGCCGGCACCCGCCGCCCGTTCAGCAGGATGAGGGTGGAGGCCGCGCCCTGCGCCCGCAGGTTCGCCGACGAGGCGCCATTGTTGCCGCGCTGCGCGCCCGCCACAACGTCGGCGTTGGACGCGAGATTGTCGAGCCCGTTGCCGTTCGACGTCAGCAGCGCGATGAACTGCTCGGGGCTGCTCACGCTGTCGCGGCGCAGGTCCTCGTTGGTGAAGATCTGGAGCGGCAGCGGGCTGTCCTGCACGTTGCGCCGGATCCGCGAGCCCGTCACGATGATGGCTTCCGCGTCCGCTGCGCCCGCCGCGGCCGGCGCGGTCTGCGCTTCGGCCGGAAGGGCCAGCACCGTCGAACCCAGAAGCAGCGCCGCCAGTCTCATCCTTGCCATCAGGCCCCCCATGTCTCGACAGGCGCCGGAATTGCGGCAGCCCTTCCCGTTTCATGAACAGAGCATGACAGCGCCGCCCGGAAAACCCCCGGTGCGCACAAGCCGCCCAACCGTGTCGGCAAGGCCACAGCCGCCGGCCTAGCGCCCGCCCCCGAACAGCTGCCGCCCGGCCAGATCGAGCATGATCTCCTCGCTGCCGCCGCCGATCGCGTTCACGCGCACCTCGCGATAGATCCGCTCCACCTTGGTGCCCCGCACATAGCTGGCGCCGCCCAGCACCTGCGCGGCCTCCCGCGCGACCGCCTCCAGCGTCCGCGTCGCCTGCACCTTCAGCATGGCATAGCTCGCCGGCTCGCCCTGACCCTTTCGGTGCTGGTCGGCGAGCAGGTCGATCCAGGCCTGC
Organism: Sphingomonadaceae bacterium; assembly: GCA_046290045.1. Taxonomy (GTDB): domain Bacteria; phylum Pseudomonadota; class Alphaproteobacteria; order Sphingomonadales; family Sphingomonadaceae; genus Sandaracinobacteroides. The sequence goes on along the minus strand of JBKBUL010000018.1, from coordinate 26,373 downwards.
GTCGCCTCGATCTGGCGGACGAGGTCAGCGAGCTTGATCCGGATCGACTGGTGGCGGATCAGGGCCTTCCCGAACGTCTCCCGCGCCTGCGCCCAGTCCACCGCCTCGGCGAGCGCGACGCGCGACATCGCCATGCAGCCATGCGCCATCCCCAGCCGCTCGCTGTTGAAGTTGCGCATGATCCCCATGAAGCCGCCATTCTCCGGCCCGATCAGATTCTCGGGCGGCACCTCCACCTCGTCGAACTGGATGGCGGCCGTGTCCGAACAGTGCCAGCCCATCTTCTGAAGCCGCGTGCGGCTCACGCCCGGCCGGTCGGTCTCGATCAGCATCAGCGAGATCCCGCCCATCCCCGGCCCGCCGGTCCGGACCGCAACCGTCAGCCAGTCGGCGCGCATGCCCGAGGTGATGAACATCTTGGCGCCGTTCACCACATAGTGGTTGCCGCGCTTCTCGGCCCGGGTCTTCAGCGCCGCCACGTCCGACCCGCCGGACGGCTCGGTGATCGCCAGCGCGATGATCTTCTCGCCCGCCAGCACGGGCGGCGCCACCCGCTGCTTCATTTCCTCGCTGCCCAGCGCGAGGATCGGCGGCAGGCCGATTCCGTGCGTCATCAGCCCGGCCGAAAGCCCGCCGGCCCCCACGGCCGCCAGCTCCTCCGACTGGGTGAGCGAATGGAAGATGTCGAACCCTTGCGAATGGCCGCCATAGGCTTCCGGATAGCCCAGCCCCAGGATGCCGGCCTTCGCTGCCTTCACATGCAGCTCGCGCGGCAGCTCGCCTTCGGCCTCCCAGCGGTCGATGTGCGGCGCCACTTCCGTCTCCACGAAGCGGCGCACGCTCGTCGCCACGGCCTCGTGGGTCTCGTCATAGAAGGGCGACTTCGCCCGCCAGCGTTCGAAAAAGCGCATTTGAACCTCCTGTCCATGCACGCTAGCAAGGGCGGGAGAGGGGACAAAGCTGATGAAAATCCTGTTGCTTGGCGCCGTCGCGGCGCTTCTGGCGGCCCAGCCCGCCACGGCCGCCACGCCCGTGGTTCCGGCCGATCTCCACGCCATCAGCCTCGTCACCGACCCCGTCGTTGCGCCCGATGGCCGGCGCGTGCTCTTCATCCGCGCCGCCTTCGATCGCGGGCTCGACCGCCGCACCTCGGAACTCTGGCTCGCCGATCTCGACGAGGCGGGCCGCGTGATCGACAGGCGCCTCCTCGTCGGCCGCGATCTTGCCCCCCGCCAGGCGCAATTCTCGCCCGATGGCGGCCGCATCGTCTTCGTCGGCCAGTCGATGGGCCGCGCCCAGCTGCACCTCATCGCGCTCGCAGAAGGCATCGCCCGCCCGCTGACCGACGGCAACCTCTCGCCCGGCCAGCCGCGCTGGTCGCCCGATGGCCGGCGCATCGCCTTTACCGCCCGCGTCGAGGCGAAGCCCGTTCCCATCCCCGGCCTGCCGGAGCGGCCGACAGGGGCCGAGTCCGCCCCCGAACCCAAGCTCATCGACGATCTCTTCTGGCGTCAGGACGGCGCCGGGGAGCGCAAGGCCGGCTCGACCCACCTGTTCGTCGCCGATGCGGCAACCGGCGCCGTCACCCAGCTGACGAGCGGCGACGTGGACCGCGTGAACGAGGGCGGCGGCCTTGCCTGGACGCCCGATGGCCGCTCGATCATCGCCCCCTTCTCGGCCGACCCCATCAACGGCCCGCGCGAGATCGATCTCTGGCTCTACCCCGCCGACGGCCGTGGCCGGCCCAGTCGCCTCACCAGCCGGGCCGGCAGCGAATTTGCACCGGAAGTCTCGCCCGACGGCCGCAGCATCGCCTTCCTCGGCAGCGCCGCCAGCGCCGACTTCTACGACATGCCCGAACTGTGGACGGCGCCGCTCGCGCCCGATGCCCCCGTCCGCCACCTGTCGGCCTCGCTCGACCGGCCGGTCGCCGCGCATCGATGGCGCGAGGATGGCGCCGCGCTCCACATCCTCTACCATGACCGGGGCGTCCAGCGCGTCGCCGAGCTCGACGCCACGACCGGCGCCACCCGGATCCTCGTGCCCGAGGTCGGCGGCACCCGCCTCTACCTGCCCTCGGCCGGCGGCGGCTTCTCGGCGGCGGGCGGCACCATCGCCTACACCAGCGCCTTCACCGACCGCCCGGCCGGACTCGGCATCTCGAAGGGCGCGGGCGAGACCGGCGCGATCGACTTCAACGCCGCATGGGCGGCCACCCGGACGCCCGCCCGCATCGAGGAAGTGGTCGTGAGCAGCCGTGCCGACGGCCGCCAGATCCAGGGCTGGATCGCCTATCCGCCCGGCTTCGACCGGCGCCGCCGCTACCCCCTCATCCTCGACATCCACGGCGGCCCCAACACCGATTACGGCCCCTTCTTCTCGATCACCCACGCGCTCTACGCGGCCGCCGGCTACATCGTGCTCTTCACCAACCCGCGCGGCAGCATCGGCTACGGCCGCGACTTCGCCAACGCGATCACCAACGCCTATCCCGGCCAGGACCATGACGACCTCATGTCGATGGTCGATGCGCTTGCGCAGCGCCCCTATGTCGATCAGCGCAACCTCTTCATCGGCGGCGGCTCGGGCGGCGGCGTGCTGACGCTGTGGGCGATCGGCAAGGAGCCGGCGAAGTTCCGCGCCGCCGTCGCGCTCCGCCCCGTGACCGACTGGACGAACCAGGTCACCACGTCCGACAGCCCGGCCTTCTTCATGAAGCACTGGATGGGCGCGGCCCCCTGGGACCAGCCCGAGCTCTACGCCCGGCGCTCGCCCTTCAGCCTTGCCGGCCAGATCCGCACGCCGACGCTCCTCATCACCGGCGAGCAGGATTTCCGCACCCCCATCAGCCAGACCGAACAGATGTTCGGGGCGTTGAAGCTGCGCGGAATCGACACGCGGATGATCCGACTGCCCGGCGCGAGCCACGGCATGGGTCGTCCCTCGCAATGGCTGCAGTCGATCCTGGCGCCGATCGACTGGTTCGAGCGTTACCGGGTGAAATAGGCTTGGGGCCGGCGGCTCAGCTGCCGGTCAGCAGCTCCGGCGCCTGGCGGCTGTCGAGCACCAGCTGCGGCCCCGTTGCGGCGGCGGCGCCACGCGGGCGGAAGCGGCCATCCACCTCGGCCCCCTGCTCGATGGTCAGCTTCTCATAGGCGACGTCACCCGTCACCCGGGCGCTTGCCTGGATCACCAGCTCGCCGACGTCGACCGAGCCCTCGATCGTGCCCGCCAGCCGCGCCGTCCTTGCCGTCACCGTGCCGCGAATGACGCTCTGTGCACCCTGCACCAGCGTCGCGCAGGTCACGTCGCCCTCCACCCGGCCCTCGAGGTTGAGGTCGGCGTCAGCGGTCAGATTGCCTTCGATCACCACGTCGGGGCCCAGCACCGAGAAGGTGCCCGGGCCATTGCCGCCACCCCTAGGCGTCACGCCCGAGGAGCCGCTGGCGGGCGTCGGCCTTGACTTCGAGAACATCGCGGTTCGCCTCCAGGAAACGGCGCGGGTTGACAGGCGTACCGTCCACCCGAACCTCGAAGTGCAGGTGCGTGCCGGTCGAGCGGCCGGTCGAGCCCATGCGCCCGATCTTCTCGCCCGCCTGCACCGCCTGGCCTTCCCGCGCCGCAAAGCCGGCAAGGTGGGCGTAGAGTGTCACGATTCCATGGCCATGGTCCACCTCGATCGTGTTGCCATAGCCCTGGCGCACGCCGACGAAGCTGACCCGGCCGGGGGCAGCGGCGCGAATGGGGGTGCCGTGCGGCCCGCGGAAGTCGAGCCCGGTGTGCATGGCGCGCTGGCCGTTGAACGGGTCGAAGCGGATTCCGAAGCCGCTCGACATGTCCGGGCTGTCGGCCGGCAGCGCCGACGGCAGGGCGACCAGCATGGCTTCCATCTGCTCCATCCTGACCAGCGTCAGCGCCAGCTTCCGGATGGCCGGATCGGCGCGGTCGCTGCCCGGAAGGGGCGCAAGCGGCACGAAGGGGCCACCCTGGCCCACCCGGCCCTCGGGCCCGATCCCCATGGTTCGAAGCGCCGCCTCGGCCCGGGCCGCCCGCTCGGCCGCGATGTCGGTCAGCGCCGCCACCATCTGCGCCTGCCGCTCGCCCGTGGCCGCCAGCCGCCCCGTCGGGTCGGTCTCCGGCGGCAGGGCGCCCTCGTCGCGCACGGCGGCCGTCTGGGCCTCGGGCTCGTCCCCGAAATGCGCGCGGAACAGCGCTTCCAGCTGGTCCTGGCGGGCTTCCAGCGTCTCGGCGAGTTCGGCAGCCGACCGCTTCTCGGCCGCGACCCGCGCCTCGGCCTGCTCGACCGCGAGCGCGCGCGCCGCGACGTCGCGCGTCTTCCAGCTCGTCCAGGCCTGCCAGCCCAGCATGCCCGCCGTCGCGGCCAGCCAGATCAGCAGCACGGCCACCGCCAGCATCGCCGCCCGGCGCTGGAGCGAAGCGCTCAATCGCAGGAAGCGGACTTCGCCGTCCGTCCTCAGGATGATCTCATGGTCGCGGAACAAGGGCGTCCGCGTGCCGGGCTCGATGGCCCGGCCGTCCGTCAGTGGCACCCGATGCAACCCCTAAAGCGTTCTTGTTGCCGCCCCGGCCGGGCGCCTAGCAGGGCCGCATGCGGAGTCCGACTCCGTTCAGACCGACATCGTGACGAGTCGAACGGGATTCGCGACGGATTGTGAAAAACTGTCACAAACCCTGGCGAAAGGGGTGAGTCAGCCCTTCAGCCGGTCGGAATGGGACGCCATGAACTTGCGCACCTTGGGCGAGACGACCGCGGCGCAATAGGGATTCCGGTCGCCCACCCTGTCGAAATAGGTCTGGTGCTCGGCCTCGGCGGGCCACCAGGGCGCGGCCGGCTCGATCGTGGTCACGATCGGCTGCACCCAGTCGGCTTGCGCCCGCGCGATCGCCGCCTTCGCTTCGGCTTCCTGTTCGGGGGACTGGGGGAAGATCGCGCTTCGATACTGCGGCCCCACGTCATTGCCCTGCCGGTTGAACTGGGTCGGGTCGTGGGTTGCGAAGAAGATGTCGAGCAGGTCGGCATAGGAAATCACCGCCGGGTCGAACCGGATGCGGACGGCCTCGGCATGGCCCGTGGTCCCCGAACAGACCTGCTTGTAGCTCGGGCTGTCCACATGCCCGCCGGTATAGCCGCTTTCCACATCGACCACACCCTTCACGCGGTCGAAGATGGCCTCGGTGCACCAGAAGCAGCCGCCGGCGAACACGGCGGTCTCGATCGGGGAAACGCTTTCAGTCGACATGGACGCTCCATCAACCTTCCTTGGCGGCCTCGTGGCCCTGTGGCCCTCGGCTCGGCGCGGCATTCGGCGCAGGATGACCCTATACGACAGCCGGTCAGCATGTCATGCTTGGGCATCCTGCCGGTAGGGCATTGCCGGCATGATGAACTGGAACGGGGGTATCCATGAATCGACTTTTCGTCGCGGCCCTGCTGCTGGCCGCCTCCACGCCGGCCCTGGCGCAGGTCGCAACCGACCGTGTCGTGCGCGGCACGTTTGGCGATGCCAGCTGGGAAGCACGCAGCCTGATGGTCGGCCAGACCTCGACGCTGACCGTTGCGGCCGGCGGCGACCCGATCTACCTGCCGAGCCGCCCGGCCAAAAACGGGCTCGCCTTTCTCGAATTCGAAGGCGGCGGTTTCTGCTCCGGCAGCCTGATGGCTGGCGGTACGGCCATCCTGACTGCTGCGCACTGCGTGACGAACGCATCGGGCAACATCGCGACCTCGGGCGGCTTCGCCTATTTCTACGCTGGCCCTGACGATCCCTTCTACGATCTCGATTTCGGCTTCACGCCCGGCATCCAGCGCGTCGCGCTCGGCTCGATCCATGTCGCGCCCGGCTACACCGGGCAGGTGATCGACCATAATGACCTCGCGATCGTCTTCCTCGCCGGTGCCGCACCCGCCTTCGCGACCGAATATCTGCTCGGCGCGCTCCAGGCACCGGAGGGCGTTGCCTACAATGTGGCCGGCTTCGGGAACCGCGGCGCTTCGGGCGCGACGGGTGCGAACCCGGGCAGCTTCGGCCGCCTGCGCGAAGGCGACAACATGTTCGAGTATGCGATGGGCAACCCCATCTTCGGCGGCGGCTGGGCCGGCATCTTCGGCATTCCGCTGGGGCGAATCGCCGACGTCTGGCTGTCCGATTTCGACCGTGTCGGCTTCGCTGCCAACGACACCTCCTGCCTCGTCACGGGCGGGCTGCTCGGCACCGGCACCACCTTCTGCGACACCGGCCTCGGCCCGCGCGAGGTCGGGGTCGCCGGCGGTGATTCGGGCGGCCCGCAGTTCGTGAACGGACGGATCGTCTCCGTCACCTCCTTCGGCGTCACCTTCGGCGCCAGCTTCGGCGACTTCGGTGGCGGCCTCAATTCCAGCTGGGGCGAGTTCGCGGGCTTCGCGCCCGTGTGGCGCAACCGGGACTGGATCCTGAGGCTGGTGCCCGGCGCCTTCGGGGCCATCCCCGAGCCGGCCAGCTGGGCGATGCTGATCGCAGGCTTCGGCCTCATCGGCTTTGCCGCCCGCCGGCGCCCACCCCGGGCGGCCCTCGTTCAGGCCTGACGGTCGAGACCGCCTAGGCGAACAAAGGGGCCGGCGGGTCGTCCCGCCGGCCCCTCCCTCTTTCGGATTGCCCGATCAGGCCTGCGCGGTCGCCAGCGCCCGGCGGCGGCGGGCGACGCCGCCAACCAGCCCGAAGCCGGCGATCAGCATCGCCCAGGTGGCAGGCTCGGGAACGGCGAGCACATCCGAACCCGCGATGCTGCGAATCCAGTTGCGGTGGATGTAGAGCGGCACGAAGCCGTTGAACTCGCCGCAGCTGCTGTTCAGCCCCGAGAAACAGTCGCCCCAGGACGGCCCGAAGGTCAGGCCATAGGAGGTGACCGACAGCAATTGCATGTTGGGGCTGAACTGCGGTCCGCCCGAATCACCGCCGGCCACGCTCACCTCGCTTGCGCCGAGCCCGGTGTTGCAGAAGATGACACCAGCAGCCGCCGCCAGGTTCGACGCCTGGGCGACCCGGCAGGCCGTGTCATTGGCGGCGAGCCCATTGTCGAAGTCCGACAGGTAGGAGAACTGGTAGTTGATAGCGGACGGTCCGAACACCGTATCCCAGCCGTTGCCCGGGATCTGGCTGAAGATGGAGTCGCCCATCCGGAAGTCGTACATGTTGACGCCCTGGCGCAGCCAGCCGGTCTGCGCGGCCTGCCCCGAGCCCGTGCCGACGGCACCACCCACGGCCGAGCGCGTGCCATAGCCCGCCACGTTGAAGTCAACGCCGCGCAGGTCGTTCACCATCGCCACCTTGTGGACGCTCGCCCACTCCGGCGCGTCGGACGAAAGCTTCAGGATGGCGACGTCATTGTGATCGATCACCTGCCCCGTGTAGCCGGGGTGGATGTTGATCTGGCTGACCAGAATCTCGGTCGAGGCCGGGTTGAATGGCACCCGCTGGTCGAGACCCGAATTGTTGAAGAACACGGAAGTGGTCGGGCTCGCCTGCGAAACATCGGCACGCGGACGAACGCAGTGCGCCGCCGTCAGGATGTAGCCGCCGGGCATGTTCGTGCCCGAGCAGATGAACCGCGCCGCAAGGCCGGTGTTGGGACCCGACGTGAAAACACCATAGTCCATGATGAGCGCCGTCACGCCGCTGTACTTCGGCATGGACGCGAAGAAGCGCGTGTCCCCACCACCGACACCATTGCCCGGCGCGGACGACGTCGGCGTCATCCCGACGATCAGGCTGCGCGCCTCGAAGGCGACGCCGTTGAACGTGCCGGTCATCACATTGTCGGAGCCGGCAAGCGCGGGCGAAGCCAGCGCGACAGCCGACGCGCAGGCGAGAATGTGACCAAACTTCATGATCATGCCCCTCATATGCTAGACTTATGCCTCCCTGCAGGCACCTGTCGAAGCTAACCTGTTCACAAATGTGAAACAAGGCCAAATCGGACGCAGCCGGCCAGCTTCTTGTGGTTACCGCCTGTTAACAGCTTCGCCCCGGCTCATTCCGCCGCAAGCCGGTCGTCCGCCGGCGGCGACCAGGTGAGCACGGGCTGCCGCGCGGCCCTCGTCTCGTCCAGCCGGCGGCGCGGGGCAAAGCGCGGCGCCGCCGTGAACCGCGCCGTCTCGCCCGCCTTCGCCGCCTCGGCGAGATCGCGCATGACGGCGATGAACTGGTCGAGCCGGGCCTTCGATTCGGTCTCGGTCGGCTCCACCAGCATCGCGCCGTGCACCACAAGCGGGAAATACATGGTCATCGGGTGGAAGCCCTCGTCGATCAGCGCCTTCGCGACATCGAGCGTTGTCAGGCCCGTGCCGTCCAGGAAGCTGTCATCGAACAGCGCCTCGTGCATGCACGGCCCGCTTGCCGCAAACGGCGCGGAGAGCACGTCCGCCAGGCTCCGCAGCACATAGTTGGCGTTCAGCACCGCGTCCTCGGCCACCTGCCGCAGGCCATCGGCGCCGTGGCTCTCGATATAGGCCAGTGCGCGGACGAACATGCCCATCTGGCCGTGGAAGGCCGACATGCGCCCGAAGCTCTGCCCGTGGTCCTCGGCGCTCGCCGTCTCCTCCTCGACAAGGTGATAGCGCCCGCCCTGCTCTACCACGAAGGGCAGCGGCGCGAAGGGCGCCAGCGCGGCCGAGAAGACGACCGGCCCCGATCCCGGCCCGCCGCCGCCGTGCGGCGTGCTGAAGGTCTTGTGCAGGTTGATGTGCATGGCGTCCACACCGAGGTCGCCGGGCCGGACGCGCCCCACGATCGCGTTGAAATTGGCCCCGTCGCAATAGACATAGGCGCCGGCGGCGTGCACCGCATCCGAGATCCGCTTCAGGTCCGGCTCGAACAGCCCGCAGGTATTGGGGTTGGTGATCATCACCGCCGCCACGTCCGGCCTGAGGCGCGCCAGCAGCGCAGCCGTATCCACCCGCCCGCGCGCGTCCGCCGGGATCGATTCCACCGCATAGCCGCAGAAGGCCGCCGTCGCCGGGTTGGTGCCATGCGCCGATTCCGGCACCAGCACCACGGCGCGCGCGTCGCCCTGGGCCTCGTGCGCGGCGCGGATCGCCAGCATCCCGCACAGCTCGCCATGCGCGCCGGCCTTGGGCGTCATCGCCACCGCCGGCATCCCCGTCAGCGCCTTCAGCCACTCGGCCAGCCGGTGGATCAGGGCGAGCGCGCCCTGCACCGTGTCTTGCGGCTGCAGCGGGTGGATGTCGGCAAAGCCCGGCAGCCGCGCCAGCTTCTCATTGAGCCGCGGGTTGTGCTTCATCGTGCACGACCCCAGCGGGAACAGCCCGAGGTCGATCCCGTAATTCTGCCGCGACAGCCGGGTGTAATGGCGAATCGCTTCCCCTTCCGACAGGCCCGGCAGGCCGATCGGCGCCGTCCGCGCGAGCCCGCCGAGGCGCCCGGCATGCGCCGGCACGGGCTCGAGATCGACGCCCGACACATCGGGGCGCCCGCTTTCGAAGATCAGCGGCTCCTCCAGCATCAGCGCCCGGTTCCCGGTGAAGGTGGGCGAGTCGCCGGCAGAGGTGGCGACAGGGGCCGTCGGGCGGCCTTCGCGGTTCATGCTCATGCGCCGGGATACTCCGTGCCAAGGATTTCGGTCAGGGCGCGCGCCAGCGCGTCGATGTCGTGGCGACTCACCGTCTCGGTCGCCGCCACTACCAGCCCGCGCTCGAACTCGGGCCGGTCGGGATAGAGGCGCGCCAGGCTCACGCCGCCCAGCACGCCCATCTCGGCCATGTCGCGCACCGCCTGCCGCGCCGGCACGCCGAGGCTGAGCGTGAACTCGTTGAAGAAGGGCCCGTTCACCAGCTCCACGCCGGGGATCGCCGCCAGCCGCTCGGCCGTCTCGACGGCGCGGGCATGGTTCAGCGCCGCCAGCTGCCGCAGGCCCGTCTCGCCCAGCAGCGTCAGGTGGATGGTGAAGGCCAGCGCCATCAGGCCCGAGTTGGTGCAGATGTTCGACGTCGCCTTCTCGCGCCGGATGTGCTGCTCGCGGGTGGAGAGCGTCAGCACGAAGCCGCGCCGGCCGTCGGCATCCACCGTCTCGCCCGCCAGCCGGCCCGGCATCTGCCGCACATGCTTCGAATTGCAGGCGAACAGCCCGAGATGCGGCCCGCCGAACTGCAGGCCCGCGCCCAGCCCCTGGCCTTCGCCCACGACGATGTCGGCGCCCATCTCGCCGGGCGAGCGGATGGCGCCCAGCGACACCACTTCGGTGACGACAACGATCAGCAGCGCGCCCTTGGCATGAGCCGCCGCCGCCAGCTCGGAGAGATCGGCGACATGGCCGAAGAAATTGGGGTTCTGCACCACCACGGCCGAGGTCTCGCCATCTATCGAGTCTATGAGCGCGGCGAGATCGTCGCCCGGCGCACCCGTCGTCAGCTCTGGCCGGCCGACCACCAGCCGGTCGCCGGTGAAACGCGCCAGCGTCTCGGCCGCCTTCACATAATGCGGATGCACGCCGGCCGAGATCAGCGTCCGGTCGCGACGGGTGATCCGCCGGGCCATGAAGATGGCCTCGGTCATCGCCGTCGAGCCGTCGTACATGGACGCGTTGGCGACTTCCATGCCCGTCAGCCGGGCCACCTGCGTCTGGAACTCGAACAGGACCTGCAGCGTCCCCTGCGCGATCTCGGGCTGATAGGGGGTGTAGCTCGTCAGATACTCGCCGCGCTGGATCAGGTGATCGACCGAGGCCGGCACATGGTGGCGATAGGCCCCGCAGCCCAGGAAGAAGGGATGTTCGCCGGCCGCCATGTTGCGCTTGGCCAGCCGGGCCAGCTCGCGCTCGACGATCATCTCGGGCTGGTGGTTCGGCAGCCCCTCGATCGGGCCTGACAGCCGGGCTTCGTCCGGCACGTCCACGAACAGATCGTCGATACCGGCCGCGCCGATCCGGGCGAGCATCGCCTGGCGGTCATCGGGTGTCAGGGGCAGGTAACGCATTGCTCAACGCTCCTCGATGGGTTTCACCGCCCGCCAGCGCAGGCGGACATAATCGGCCGTCCAGTTCCCTGACTCGTCGCGAAGCACCGGCGCCAGCAACGCCTCGATCGCATCCACCGCGGCCGCCTGCTCGCCCTCGGGCACGCCGGCCGAATCCAGGAACCCGGCGCGGAAGGTCTTGAGCCAGCCGCGGATGCCGCTGGGCAGCGGCGTCGGCCGCGGGATGATCCGCGCCTCGATGTCGGTGAACCCCGCCGCCCGGTGCCGGGCCACGAAGGCCTCGGCCGTCTGATAGACCTGCCCTGCCCCCGCCTCGGCGTCGTGGCCGCCGGCGGCCAGCACCGCGCGGATTGCGGTGCGGATCGCGGCGATGTTCCCATGCCCGCCGCACTCGCCCACATAGCGCCCGCCCGGCTTCAGCGCGCGGAACACGCCATCGGCCACCGCCTGCTGGTCGGGCATCCAGTGCAGCGTCGCGTTGGAGAAGACCGCGTCGAACCGCCCCTCGAAGGGCAGGCGCTGGCCGTCCATCGGCTCGACGTGGAGACCGCGCGCCGCTGCCGCCGCCAGCATGTCCGGGTCGATATCGATCCCCAGCACATCCGCGCCCGCGGCCCTGATCCGCTCGGTCAGCACCCCGTCGCCGCACCCCAGGTCGAGGATGGCCTCGCCGGCCCTGGGCGCCAGCAGGTCGAGCGCAGCCGCGCCCAGCGCCGGCACGAAGCCGGCATTCTCGGCATAGTCTGCCGCGTTCCAGCCCATCAGAGGCTGGCCACGAAGGCGTCGTAGGCGGCGCGGTCCATCAGCCCGTCGAGCTGGCCGGGGTCGGCCAGCGTCAGGCGGAAGAACCAGCCCTCGCCCTCGGGCGCGCTGTTCACCAGCGAGGGGTCATCGGCGAGGCGCGCGTTCGATTCGGTCACCGTGCCCGACACCGGCGCATAGACCTCGCTTGCCGCCTTCACGCTCTCGACGACGGCAGCTTCCTTGCCGGCCTCGACCACGCGGCCCGGCTCGGGCAGTTCCACGAACACCACGTCGCCCAGCTGATCCTGCGCATAGGCCGTGATCCCGACGGTCGCGGTCGCGCCGTCCACCTCGATCCACTCATGGTCCTTCGTGTAGTGGCGCATCCCCGTCACTCCCTTCGCTCAGCGGACATAATTCTTCTGCCAGAAGGGCATGGGCACCACAGTCGCCGCCAGCCGTCGGCCCCTGACCTCGATCTCGAGCGCCGTGCCGTCGGCCGCGTGGGCCGCCTCCACATAGCCCATGGCAATCGGTGCGTTGACCGAGGGGCCGAAGCCGCCCGAGGTCACCAGGCCCACCGCCCGGTCGCCCGCAAAGATGGTCGCCCCCTCGCGCGCCGGCTGCCGGCCCTCGAGCCTCATCCCCACGCGCCGACGCGCCGGCCCGTCGAGGAGCGCCTTCAGGATCCGCTCGGCCCCCGGGAAGCCGCCTTCCACCTTGCGCCGCTTGGAAATGGCGAAGGCAAGCCCGGCCTCGACCGGCTCGATGGCGGGCGTCAGGTCATGGCCATAGAGCGGCAGGCCCGCCTCCAGCCGCAGCGAATCGCGCGCGCCAAGGCCGATGGGCTTCACCGCCGGGTCGGCGAGCAGCGCTTGCGCCAGCGCCTCGGCGGCGTCCTCTGGCACCGAAATCTCGTAGCCATCCTCGCCGGTATAGCCCGAGCGGCTGACCCACAGCGGCACGCCGCGCCACGCATAGCCGCCGGCCGCCATGAACCTGAGGGCTGCGACGTCAGGCACGTCCGCCGGCGCGGGCTCGAGGCCCAGCCGGCCCATGGCGGCCACGGCCTCGGGGCCCTGCAGCGCCAGCAGCGCCAGGTCCGCCCGGTGAACCAGTTCGATCCCGGCCGGCAGCCGCGCTTCCATGTACGCCACGTCGTCGGCCCTCGTCGCGCCGTTCACCACAAGGTAGAAATCGGCGCCCCGGTTGGTCACCATCAGGTCATCCAGGATACCGCCATCGTCGGCCAGCAGCAGCGAATAGCGCATCCGCCCCGGCCTCAGCCCCCTGAAGTCGCCGGGCGCAAGCTGCTCCAGCCAATCGGCCGCCCCCTCGCCTGCCACCAGCAGCTGCCCCATGTGCGACACGTCGAACAGTCCGGCGTGCGCGCGCGTCCACAGATGCTCGGCGACGATCCCCTCATACTGGATGGGCATGGAATGGCCCGCAAAGGGCACCATGCGTGCGCCCAGCCGGCGGTGCAGCGCGTCGATCGGCAGGAGTGTCAGATCCGTCGCGTCGGCCATACCGCATCCCGTGACAAGCCGGACGGCCCGGTGCCGCCCGCCCGCCCCCGCCTGTCACGAGACCTGAGAGCTTTCGCGGCCCGCCCGGCTTGCCGGGAGCGTCGCTTACCCCTTCGGTGGCCCCGGCCAACCGGCCGAAGCACTTTCCAGACTGCCGATCACGACCGCTGCGGTCCGTTGGCCTGAGAGATTCCGGGGGCGGTTGCTCCTTCGGCGGCGCCGCCCGTCGCCGGCCGGCACGCTCTCCCGCAGCGTCGCCGGGCCAGGGGGCCCGACGGCCACATCGCCTTGGCCGAGCCACCCCGAGTCGGTCAACCGCGCCGCGACAGCCGGCCGCGGCGCTCCTGCCCAAGGGCTTGACAGTCGTTAACTATGGTTCGTGCAAGGGGCAGCGTAGAGGCGCCGTCAACAAGTAGATGGTCGCCGAAGGAAAGACGTTGAAGCTGCTCGCCCTCTTCGCCGCGCTGGCCCTGCCGATCGCGCCGGCTGCTGCCGCCACGATCATCGTCAATCCGCCGGTCGTCGCGTCCGTCTTCCTGCCCGGCACGGTCACGCTCGCCGCGCGCTACCGCAATTTCTCGGGCGGCGCCGGCCAGGAACATTTCCTCGGCCGCAACGATCTGGGCGTCGCCGGCAACCGCGTCGGCGCGGACGCCGCCTATGGCGCGGCCAATCCGTTCAGCTTCGCCCTCGCCGGCACCACGCTGACCTCGTCGATCGGCGGCTCGACCCTGTCGGTCGCGAACGCGTTGGCCTTTGCGAACGGCGGCGCCCAGCCCTTCGACACGCTGCAGATCTCGGTGCGCGACGGCGCGGCGGGCGCAGGCACCTTCACGCTGACCGGCCTCACGCTCACCGGCACCACGTTCAAGGGCAAGGCGGTCAACGGCTTCGCGCTCCCCGACATCCTCGTGCCGGACATGAGCGGCATCAGCTACATCGCGATCACCGGGCTCGATTTCCGCCAGCCCTTCCAGCTGACCGGCGTGTTCAACCGCTCTGGCAGCTTCGGCGCCTCGCAGGAACTGAACCGGATCGACGTCGCCATCGGCAACGGTCCCGTCGAGCAGCTGGCAGCCGTGCCCGAGCCGGCCACCTGGGCGCTGCTGATCGCAGGCTTAGGCCTCGTCGGCGCCGCCGCCCGCCGGCGTCGCACTCGCGTGCGCGCCTGAGGCGCGCCGCTCAGTCCACCGCCTTCTCGATCGCCTGCCCCACCGACTTCACGTCGCGCCCGATTCCGCGCGTGGTGTTGCACGCCGTCAGCAGCACGGCAGCCCCCAGCATCAGGGCAATCGACAGCTTGCTCGTCATGGCTTGACCCCTTCCGGTTCAGTCCTCGCCGGCGATACGAACCACGGCCTTGCCAACAAGTGAACCCCCCGCCATCGCCCGGAAGGCATCCGGTGCGGCCTCGAAGCCCGTCACCAGGCCGATGTGCGGCCGAAGCCGCCCCTCGGCCGCCAGCGCGTCGATGGCATGGCGCGCCCGCCGGCCAAGGGCCGGGTCCTGCCGGCCCGCCTCCCCGGCGCGAACGCCGATCACCTCGATTTCCTTCAGCAGCGCGAGGTTGGTCGCAAAGGCAACCGGCGCCCCGGCCACGAACCCCACCACCAGGTAGCGCCCGCCGCGCCTGAGCGCCGAAAGCGCCGGGCGAACGAACGCTCCGCCGACGGGATCGAACACCAGATCGCAGGCTCCCTTGAGGGCCGCGAGATCGGGCGACTCCCGCCTGACCTCGATCAGCCGGTCGGCGCCCGCGGCCCGCGCGGCCGCCAGCTTGCCCGGCGCGGCGGCCACCGCCGTCACCGTGGCGCCCAGCGCCCGGCCGAGCTGCACCGCCGCCAGACCCATGCCGCCGCCCGCCCCCAGCACGAGGAGGTGCTCGCCGGCCCTGAGCCGCCCGCGCTCCACGAGCGCGACCCAGGCGGTCAGCGCCCCGGTCGTGAAGGCAGCCGCCTCGCGATCGTCGAACGCCTCGGGCGCGGGCCGCAGCGCCTCGAGCGGCAGGGTCACGGCGTCCGCCAGCAGGCCGCAGCGCGCGCCGGCGATCACCCGCAGGCCCAGCAGGTCGCCCGACAGCCCCTCGCCAACGCCCACGATCCGCCCCGCGCCTTCCATCCCCGGCGTGAACGGCAGCGGCGGGCGAAACTGGTAGCCGCCCGACAGCATCAGGAGATCGGGATAGTTGAGGCCCACGGCCAGCATCGAGACCGTCGCCTCGCCGGGCCCGGGCGAGGGCGCGGGCGCGACGGCCCGAAGCGCCAGCGCCTCGATCCCCCCCAGCTGGTCCACGCACCAGGCCCGCATCGCCCTCGTCCCTTCGCCCTCTTGCGAACGTCGGGTTGCGGTGCCCGTCGCGGCAGTGTCAATCAACCCCCCGGGAGCCAGAGGGAGAGGCGCATGTTTTCGTTCGGTGCCGTGCTGTCCGCCATCGGGGATCGGCTGGGGTCCGACCCGGCCCTCGTCCACGGCGACGAGGTGGTGGACTGGGCGACCTTTGCGCGCCGCACCGATTCGCTGGCCGCCGCCTTCCTCGCGGCCGGCGCCACGGCCGGCGACCGCGTCGCGCATCTCATGCGCAACTCGCCCGCTTATCTTCTCACCACCGGCGCCGCCTTCAAGGCGCGCATGGCGCATGTGAACGTCAACTACCGCTACACCGGCCCCGAGCTTCACTACATCCTCGACAATTCGGACGCCGCCGTCGTCGTCTTCGATGCCGAGTTCGCGCCCGTGCTGGCAACGCTGAAGGATCGTCTGCCGGGCGTGAAGCTGTGGTTGCAGGTCGGCGGGGAAACGGCGCCCTTCGCCGAGGATTTCGCGGCCGTGGCCGATCGCGGCCTGCCGCTCGGCCCCCAGGCCCATTCGCCAACCGATCCGCTCTTCATCTACACCGGCGGCACCACCGGCATGCCCAAGGGCGTGGTGTGGGAACAGGGGGTCTTGTGGACGGTGCTCGGCGCTGGCGCGCCGCTTCCCGGCATGCCCGCGCCCGACAGCCTGGAGGCGCATGTGGCCGCCATCCTCTCCGGCCAGAAGCGGCGCTGCCTGCTCGCGCTGCCGCCGCTGATGCACGGCACCGGCCTGCTCATGGGCATCTACGCGCTGGCGCTCGGCGGCACCGTCATCACCGCCACCAGCCGCAGCTTCGACGCGGTCGAGGCGCTGCGCCTCGCCGAGCGGCACAACCCCGATGTCTGCGTCATCGTCGGCGATGCCTTCGCCCGCCCGCTGCTCCGCGCCATCGAGGCCGGCGAGGGCCGGCTGGGCCAGGTGGGCATGATGATCTCGTCGGGCACCATGTGGTCGCCGGAGGTCAAGGCGGGGCTCCTCGCGCACTGCCCCACCATGCTCTGTTTCGATGCCTATGGCTCGTCCGAGGGGCTGGGCTATGGCGCGTCGATCTCGACGGCGGCGAACGCCAACGCGCCCACCCGCTTCCAGCATGACGAGAACACCATCCTCCTCGACGAGGACATGCGCCCCGTCACGACCCCCGGCGTTCCCGGCCGCGTCGCCCGCACCGGCCTCTTGCCGCTCGGCTACTGGAAGGATCCCGAGAAGACGGCCAAGACCTTCATCACGGTGGACGGCCGCCGCTACACCATGCCCGGCGACTGGGGCGTCCTCGAAGCGGACGGGTCGATCGTCCTGCTCGGCCGCGGCAGCCAGTGCATCAACTCCGGCGGCGAGAAAATCTTCCCCGAGGAAGTCGAGGAAACGCTCAAGACCCACCCGGCCGTCGAGGATGCGCTGGTGTTCGGCGTGCCGGACGAGAAATGGGGCCAGGCCGTCACCGCCGTCGTCGAGACCCGCGCGCCCGTCACCGAAGCCGAGCTCATCGGCCATGTGAAGGCCCATCTCGCCGCCTACAAGGCGCCCAAGCGGATCGTGTTCGCCCAACGCTGCCCGCGCGCGCCCAATGGCAAGGCCGACTACGAGGCAGCCCGCAAGCTCGCCGCTGCCTGAGGCTCAGTCGGCGCCAGCCCCCCCGACGGCGCGCGGCAGTTCGATCGCGAAGACCGAGCCTCGGCCTTCCTCCGATTGCGCCGACACCCGGCCGCGATGCCGCTCGACCACCGCCTTCACGAAGGCGAGCCCCAGCCCCGCGCCCGGCGCCGAGGCCGCGGCCGGCGCGCCCTCGGGCGGCGCGAGGCGACGGAAGGGCTCGAACAGCTTGGGGAGATCCTCGGCCGCGATTCCGCGCCCCTGGTCGGCCACCTCCACGCGCACCTGCTCGTCCGTCAGCCGGATCCGCGCCTCGATCCGGGTCTTCTCGTCGCTGTACTTGATGGCATTGCCCAGGATGTTGGCGACCGCGCGGGTCAGCAGCGCCCGGTCTCCCGTCACCAGCGCCTCCTCGTCGGGCACGTCCGACACGATCCGGATCTTCTTCGCGTCCGCGAGCGGCCACAGGTCATCGACGGCGTCGAGCAGCGCGTCGGCGAGGTTGAAGGTCTCGACGACGAAGCGCCCGCTCTCGGCGCGGGCCAGGTGCACGAAATCGTCGGCCAGCCCCAGGGTCTGGTGGGCATAGCGCTCCAGCCGCCGGGCCAGCTCGGGCGGCACCTTGTGCCCTTCCGACTGCAGAACGGCGAGGATCGAGGCCTGGGGCGCGCGCATGTCGTGCGTCAGCAGGCGGAGCGCGTCCTCGCGCTGCCGCTCGGAGGCGCGCAGCTGGGTGATGTCGGCAAAGCGCGCGATCCAGCCCAGCGGCCGGCGCTGGGCGTCGGTGAAGAAGGCAAGCCGGATCTCGAGGCTGGTGCCGTCGGCGAGCCGGGTCTCGTAGCCGGCATCGCGGGGCAGCGTTCCTCCCTTCATCGCGGCCAGCAGCTCGACGGCGCGCGGGTCGGGCAGGCGCGGGTCGGGGTCGAGGCTGGCGAACACCTCGTCCAGCGGCCGGCCGACGAGCGGCCCGGCGACCCGGCGGGCGAAAAGGGCATCGGCCGCATCATTGGCGATCAGCACCCGCCCGTCGAGATCGGTCACCAGCGCCGCGTCGGGCAGGCTGTCGAGCGACTGGCCGACGAATTCGCGAAGGTCGCGAACGTCGCGGATCGCCTCGTGCATCAGGATGATCTGCCGTTCCACCGGGTCGCCCGTCAGCTCGGCGCGGTGGCGCGGCAGCACCGTCTTCTCGGCGCGCAGCTCGCGCAGCTCGGCCACCATGTAGCGGCTGGCGAGGTCGAGCCGCCGCCAGCCCCACAGCGGGTAGATGAGGCCGACGGCGATCAGCGCGAGCGCCGGCGGCAGCCACACCCGGAACAGGGCGAGGCTTGCAAAGGTGACGGCCAGCACCAGCAGGCTGAGCGCAAGCCCCAGCCACAGGTTCACCCGCGGCCCCAGGAACCTCAGGCTCAGCATGAGCAGCCACATGGGCAGCATCGAGAAGATGACCCAGACCCAGCCGGGGACAGGCCGGATCATCCGGTCGGCCAGCAGGCTGTCGAGATAGTTGGCGTGCAGCTCCACGCCGGCCATGGTCTCGCGGGTGCCCGACATCGGGGTCGAGAAGCGGTCGCCCATCCCCGAACCCGTGGCCCCCACCAGCACGATCCGGCCCGCCACCAGGTCGGGGGGCACATTGCCCTCCAGCACGTCGATGAAGCTCAGCTGCGGATAGGTGCCCGACGGCCCGGCAAAGGGGATGAGGTCGCGCCGGGTTGACGTCACCCCGGCCAGCGGCGGCGGCAGCGGCGCCGACAGCAGCCCGGTCTCGCCGCGCACCTGGGCAGCGACCGCCTCGGCCATGTGCAGGCTGGGCCGGCCCGCCTCGTCGGCCAGCGCGTCGATCGCGCGCACCACGCCGTCGCGGTCGGGCCGGGTCACCACATGGCCCAGCCCGCGCGCCGCCTCGGCCAGGGGCGCGACCGGCCACACCCGCTGCGCCGGCGCGCCGTCCGGGCCCGGAATGTCGATGATGTAGGGCAGGATCACCCGGCCATTGTCCGCGATCGCGCGGGCCAGCCGGCGGTCGGACGCCGGGTCGGAAGGCTCGGGGAACAGGACGTCATAGCCAACCGCCGCGACCCCCGTTGCCGACAGCTGGTCGATCAGCCGGGCGTGGACCTCGCGCGGCCAGGGCCAGCGCCCGATCTGGGCGAGGCTGCGGTTGTCGATGGCCACGATGAGGATCCGCTGACTGGCCGGCGGAGGATTGGCGCGCAGCACCATGTCATAGACGAGGTTGTCGGCGCGCACGGGGGGGAAGAAGGCAGCAATGGCGATGACCGCGATGGTCGCTGCCAGCAGCACGCCCCACCATTCGTAGAGCATCCGGCCGCTCTGGAACGAAAGCCGCCCGCTCGCCTCGCCGGGCGCGGCGGCCGCTGGCGCACCCTCGATGCGAGGGGCGACGGGATGCTCCGGCGCGTTCATGGATCGAGGCTAGGCGGGCTTTCGCCGGCGCTCAACCCGGGCCCCGGCCCTCAGGCGCGCGCCGCCCGCTGCCGGCGGCGAAGCGCAAGGCCGACGAGGCCGAAGCCCGACAGCAGGAACAGCCAGGTCGCCGGCTCGGGCACGGCCGCCGCCCCGCCGCCCGGCAGGCCGCCGCCGGGGATCCCGCCATTGTCGGGCGTGCCATTGCCCGGAACACCATCGCCGGGCGTGCCGCCGCCCGGAAGGCCATCACCCGGTGCGCCGGGGCCGCCGGGCTGGCCCGGGAAGCCGGGCTCGCCGGGGATCACCACGGGGCCGTCACCGGGGTTGCCGCCGCCGGGGTTGCCATTGCCGGGGTTGCCATTGCCGGGATTCTCGCCGCCACCCGGCAGGCCCCCGGGGATCTCGCTCCCCGGCCCGCCCGGCAGGCCGCCGCTGGAACCGTCGCCGGGAAGCTCGCCACCGCCGGGCTGGCCGGGGATTCCGGGTTCGCCGGGGATCACCACGGGGCCACCGCCGGGCGAACCGCCATCGGAGCCGCCTGTGCCACCACCACCGGTGCCGCCGCCGTTGCCGCCGCCAGTGCCACCACCCGTGCCATTGCCGCCGGTGCCGCCACCCGTGCCACTGCCTCCGCCAGTGCCGCCGCCGGTGCTGCCGTTACCCCCGCCGAAGCCGCCGCCACCGGTGCCACCACCGCCGAAGCCGCCGCTGAAGCCGCCACCGGTGCCGCCGTTGCCACCGCCGCCGTTGCCACCGCCGAAATTGCTGCCCGTCACCGGGCCCGCCGGCAGCCCCGTCCCACCGCCCAGCTCCGCCATCAGCTCGGCCAGGAGATCGCCGACGCTGCCGAAGCCCGGAAGCCCGCCGCCCAGCGGGCCGCCGGTCGGCGGGCCGGCGAACAGGAAGCGGGTGGTGTCGGCCGCCAACGCGGCCCAATCGATGTCGCCCTCGTCGCGGCTTCCTTCCTCGCCGCCGTCGCCCCCCTGCCCGCGCGAATCATCGCCGCCGCGGTTGCCCGACCGCGCGGCGGCCGTCCCTCCGGCATATTGCCGGGTGAAATCGAAGGCTGCCGGCTGGCCCGGCAGGCCATTGCCGTCGAGCGCGAACACCCGCACGAACAGCTGGCCGTTGGGAATGTCGGTGAAGCTCACCCGCGTCTCGCCGGTGTCGAGCGAGGCGACCCGGTCGGCAAAGGCCCGGTCGGTCGCGATCTCCACGCGATAGCCCTTGGCGTTGGGCACGGCGTCGAACTCGAAGGTCACCGTCTCGCCATTCTGGATCCGGCGCGGCGCCTTCATCTGCGGCCCGGGCAGCAGTCGGGTCGGCCGGCCCACGCCATTGGCATCGGCAACCACGCCGAACCCGGCGAGAACCAGCACCTCGGGCCCGCCCCTGAGGCTGCGCACCCCCACCTTGCCTTCGGTCACCTGCGTCAGCTGGCGCATCTCGGCCGGCGTGAAGCTCACGCTGTATTCGGTGCCGCGCACCGCCGCCACGGCCACGGGCGTGGTGATCAGGAAGCGCGAGGCGGGGTTGGCCATCGGCGTCACCTTGGCCTCGGTCCGCCCCTGCTCCAGGGTGAAGCGCCGGTCGATCGAATCCGACATCGGCACCTGCCTGAGGCGCGTCAGCCGCACCCGGCTGGCCGAGGGCAGCGACACGCGGCTGCCATCCGGCAGCACCAGCGTCGCAAAGCCGTTGGCGCCCGTCTCGATGAGGTCGCCCTCGCCCAGCGCCAGGCCCTTCTCGCCCGGGCGGACGGTTCCCTCCCCGCTCACGATCCGCACATCGCCACGGAAGGCGACCAGCTCGGCCGAGATGGGCGTGGTGCGGATCCAGCTCGAGCGCAGGCGAATGACCGTGCCGGCGGGGATCGCGTCGGGATCGGGCAGCTTGTTCAGCGCCTGCGCCAGCCGCCAGTCCTCGGGGCGCACGAACCACTGCTTCGCCAGCGCCTTCAGCGTATCGCCCGGCTTCGTCGTGTAGGTCAGGATCTCGTCGGCAGCCTCCACCTGCGCGCGCTGCCGCTGCTCCAGGCGCGCGCCATTGGGCAGCGCCGGGGCCGTCGCGGCAAGCAGCAGCAGGAAGGCGGGGGCCGCGTAGCGCATCAGCCGTCAGGCCCCCCCGACGCCGAATCACCCGCGCCGTTGGTCGGCTCGAGGCGATAGCCATAGGAATAGACGGGCAGGATCCGGTAGCCGTTCTCGGGCCGGAGCTTCAGCTTGGAGCGGATCCGCGACACATGCGCATCCAGCGTGCGGGTCTCGGCCTCGGGGCTCTGGCCCCAGATCGACTCGAGCAGATAGCTGCGCGAGAGCGGCCGGGACATGTTCTCGAACAGCATCATCGCCAGCGCCAGCTCCTTGGCGGTCAGCTTCACGGCCTCGCCATCGACCATGGCCGTCTCGGTCGGCACGTCGAAGCTGTACACGCCCCAGCTCGCCTGGGTGCGCGGCGGCTTGTTGAGGTTCGCGCGCCGGAGCGCGGCTTCCACCCGGGCCGAGAAGACCGCCGGGTTGAGCGGCTTCACGATGTAATCGTCGGCGCCAGCCGCCAGGCCGGCCACCACATCCTCGTCGTCCGAGCGGCTGGTGATCATCAGCACCGGCAGGCTGGCATGCTGCCCCTGGCGGACAGTCTCCAGCACCTCGATCCCCGACATGCCCGGCATGTTCCAGTCGATCACCAGGAGGTCGAAGGTGTCCTGGCGCAGACGGTTGATCAGCGTGCGCCCCTGGTGGAACACCTCGCAATTGTGCCCGGCATCCGCAAGCAGCTTCGACACAAGCTCCGTCTGGGCCTTGTCGTCATCGAGAACCGCGCATCGCATCCTGTTCACGTCCCGTCGCTCAGCCCGACCGTCTGACCCCATCACGGCTTCGGGCCCTTGTTCTTGCTCTTGGGGCCAGGGCACAACATGGGGACGCAGGATCGGCATGTCACCGATCGGGATAGCATGCCCGACCCGCCTTAACTGTAAACATCTGATTCCCTCCGGGCAATCCGTTCAGCGAAGAATTCAGAAAATCGGCACAAGCTGTGCTTTTTTCGCAACTTTTCGGAAATCTGCCCCAGCGCCTGTGCCGTCTTGACCATCCCGACCCCCGCGATCCGGCGTTGCGCGCCGCAACTTCTGGCGTCAAGGAAGCGCGCGGGCGCCCGGCACCAGACCGGTCATCAGCAGGGGAGAGAGCATGCTGACCATGTCCCGGCTTTCGGGCCTTTTCACAATCCCGCTGGCCTTCGGGCTGGCGCTTTCGGGTCCATCGACCGCCCCGGCCGCAGCACAGTCGGGCGCGCGCAAGCAGCAGGTGCAGAAGACGGCCGAGATCCCGCGCTGCACGAGGCGGCTGGGCACGATTGCCGTGCTCGATCCGGACCGGCACTGGTGGGTGGAATATGGGCTGGGCAGCCCCGAGGCGGTCATCAAGCATTTCGTCATGAAGTCCGGCTGCTTCGGCCTCGTCGATCGCGGCCGCGGGCTGGCCAGCCGCAGCGTCGAGCGCGCGCTCGCTGACTCGGGCGAGCTTCAGGCCGGCTCCAACATCGGCCGGGCGCAGGTGAAGGCGGCCGACTATTTCATCGTGCCTGACCTCATCACCCGCAACAGCAACAGCGGCGGCGGCAATGTCGGCGGGCTCGTCGGCGGGCTCCTCGGGGGGCGCACCGGCGCGCTGCTGGGCGGCGCCGTGAACGTCCGCAAGAAGGAGGCCAATGTCTCGCTCACCCTCGTCAATGCCCGCACCACCGAGATGGAGCGACTGACCGAGGGCTATGCCCGCAAGTCGGATGTCGGCTTCGGGGTCGGCGCCGGCTTCTGGGGCGGCGGCTTCGGCGGCGGCGGGGGCGGCGGCTACGAGAATACAGAGATCGGCCAGGTGATCGTGCTCGCCTATCTCGACGCCTACACCCAGATGGTGCGCGAGCTGGGCGGCCTGCCGGAGGACCCCAGCGCCGCCGCGCCGCGCGCCCAGTAAGGGCCGCCGGGGCTTGCACGGGCGCCACAGCCGCGCGAATTGCGGCCCTCCGGGCGCCTTTCGGGCCTGCCGGGGCGCAAATCGCGCCTTTTGCCGTTTGACGGCGCGCCAAAGCGGTGAAATGAGAGTGTCACTTTGGCCGCGGCTTTCGGCACGGCCACTGTCAACGCAAGGCCGGTCTCGGAGAAGGGCCGGCCGGATCTAGGGAGAGGGATCAGGAATGGCCGACAAGAAACCGAACGCCCTGCAGACTCCGCTCACCCCCTCGCCGCAGCTGGCGGCCGTGGTCGGTGCGGGCAAGCTGGCACGGGGCGAGGTCGTCAAGAAGGTGTGGGACTATATCAAGGCCAACAACCTGCAGGACCCGAAGGACAAGCGCCGCATCAATGCGGACTCGAAGCTGAAGCCGATCTTCGGTGCCGACAGCGTCACCATGTTCGAGATGAACAAGCATCTGGCCAAGCATCTGAGCTGACCGCCACCAGCGCGGTCGCCAGGCAGGCTGAGCCGACGAACGGGGGGCGGCGCCGCGCGGCGTCGCCCCTTTGACTTGTCCTCAGCCGGCGAGCGCCCGGCGAACCGCCGCCGGCTGCAACCGGGTGAAGCCCGCCGCCAGCCGCACCAGCCCCGGCGCCAGTCCCAGAAGGGCGACCGCGCGCTCGGCCCAGCCGCCCGTGCTGCTCCACCGCTGCAGGGCGGTCGCCCGCCAGATCGCGCCGCCGGCGTCGCGCGCCAGCCAGGCGAGATAGTCGGCCGGCCCGGCCCCGGTCAGCAGCGCCGTCGTCGCCAGCCGCGCCGAGTGCAGCGCGAGGCTCATCCCGTCGCCGGTGAAGCTCGGGATCACGGCCGCCTGGTCGCCCAGCCGCCAGCCCGTCTCGCCGGGCGCGGGCCGATGCAGATAGCCATAGGGCACGCCCGAAATCGCCAGCGGCCGGTCGAGCAGCGGCACCGCGCCGGCCAGCCGCTGGCCCAGCAGCGGCACCTCGGCCCCGAGGTCGGCCAGCAGACCGGCGAAATCCCCGCCGAGCCGCTTCCAGCGTTCCGGCGACACGAGGAAGCAGAGGTTGGCGGCTTCGCGCTCCACCATCTGCAGCCCGGCATAGCCGCCCTGAAACAGGCACAGCTCGACATGGCCGTCGAGCGCCCGGCGCTGCGCCGGCAGCAGGCGCAGATAGGCCTTGAACCCCAGCTGCCCGTTGAGCGTGCCGGCGCCGTCGCGCCCGATCCCGCGCAGCTCATGCTTGCCGGTCGCCACGATTAGCGTTTCCGGCCGAGTCCCGCCGTGGCTCGAGGCGACCGTGCCGTCGGCCCGCACCTCGCGGGCGATCACCCCGCGCTCGACCGTGGCGCCCGCCGCCGCGGCCAGCTCCAGCAGCGCGGAATCGAGCGCGCGGCGCGTGAGCGACCGCGCCGTGAAGCCGAGCGGGGCCTCGGCCACCCGCCGCGCAGTTGCCAGCCGCACCCGCTCGATCGCCACCGCGCCCAGCGCCTCGAGGTCGAGGCCCAGCGCCGCCAGATGCGCCTGGGCCTCCCAGCTCAGGAATTCGCCGCAGATCTTGTGCGCGGGCGTCCGCTCGCGCTCCCACAGGGTCACGGTGCGGCCGGCGCTTGCCAGCCGGAGGGCGGCCGCCGCACCCGCCAGCCCGCCCCCGATCACCAGAACGCCCGCCATGCCCGCCGCCCTCAGCCGTGCCCGGGCCGGATCCAGCCCACGCACAGCCGGAACAGCGGCCACCAGGCGATGCGCGCGCCCTCCACCTCGGCTTCGGCGAGCAGCCGCCGCCAGTCGTCGGCCACGAAGGCGCGCCGAACCGAGAGCGCGCCGTCCTGGCGCACGATCGGGTGCCAGCGCGCCGCCCAGGCGAGCGCGCGATAGCCCGCCCAGGCCGCCCAATGCCGGTGCAGGTCGTTCACGAACCAGCCGAGGCTCGCCGTCGCCGTCTGCCACGCCAGCAGCCGCACGATCGCCTCGTCGGGCAGGTGATGCGCGAACAGGGCGCTCAGGATCACGTGCGGCGGCGCGTCCGGCTGCCAGTCGAACAGGTCGCCCTCGTGCCAGTCGATCGCCATCTCCGGCGGAGTCAGTTCCTCGGCCAGGGCGCGGCACAGCGGGTTCAGGTCAACGCCCGTCAGCCGCGGGCGAAAGCCGCGTGTCTCAGCCCAGCCATGGATTCGCCGCAGCAGGTCGCCCCGCCCATAGCCCAGCTCGGCCACCCGAAGCTCGGCGCCGGCCGGCAGCTGGCGGGTGGCCCGGTCGAGGAAGGCGAGCGTCGGCGACGCCGCCCCCGTCAGCCGGTTCACCTGCGCGAGATCGCCCAGCACGGCGCGCATCGTCGCCAGATCGAGCGTCTCCACGTCCATGCGCTCCAGCTCGGGCGAGCGCTGGCTGAAGTCCGGCCAGCCGCCGGCCATCGCGGTCACAGCTTGCAACCAGCCGCCGGCACGGCGGTCACGATTTTCGGCCAGCCGCCGGCCACGGCGGTCAGACTTTTCGGAACGTGAAGGTCTCGCAGGCCAGCCCCGGCCCGAAGGCCATGGCCAGCCCCTCGCCCGGCGGCGCCGAGCCGATGATCCGCTCGAGCACGAACATGAGGGTCGCCGAACTCATGTTGCCGAAGTCCTTCAGCACCCCGCGCGACCAGTCGAGCCGCCCCTTCGCCAGCTCCAGCCCGGTTTCCACCGCATCGAGGATCGCCTTGCCGCCGGCATGGACGGCGAACAGCTCATAGGCTTCGGGCTGCTTGCCGCGCAGCA
>JBKBUL010000017.1:0-32989 GCA_046290045.1 Sphingomonadaceae bacterium | reverse complement strand
TCGGCGAACAGCCACTGGCCGAACACGACCTTCTCCCAGATCGAGCCGGTGATCATGATCGTGTAGAGAAGCAGCGTCTTGACGATGATCGAGACGGTGGCGGCGTCCGCCCCTTCGCCGGTGAGCAGGTAGCGAACGACCAGAAGTGTGCTGATGAGGCAGACGAGGAACTGGATCGGCGCCAGGATGCCCTGAACCAGAGTCCAGACGGTCTCGTCCCGGCGGCGACGCTGCTCCGGCGTGTAGAGGCCACGGCGCAACCCGCCGGCGGACGCCGGGCCGGCGCCCGGCCGTGCGTGCCCCGTGGCCTGCCTGTCTGCTTGCCTCGGCCGTTTCACGCCCTCGCCTCCTCGGACGGGAACCTATGGCGAGGCGACGCAATGTGTCAATTCGTCTTTACGTCTATTTCTTTTGACATATGGTCGCGTTTCGACCGGCCGGGCGATTGCCAACGAGCCCGTTTCAGCCTAGCCTGCGAGTCGACCTCGGGGAGGTGGCCGGGCCGTATGTGCAACAGGCCGGCCCGCCAGCGCCCTTCGGCCAGAAGCCCGCCGACCGCCCGCAAGAGACGGCGACGGAGAATGGAGGGGGCCTGCCAGGGCAGGCCATCGGGCTTGGGGAGAGGTGGATGCTGCGAGACGGCTCGGGCAGCGATCGGGTGGATCCCCGCCAGGCAGGGCAACCCGCCTCACCATCGACATGGCCGCAAGGGGCCAGTTGCGACCTCGGCACCTCGGCCCTCGTTCGCCAGCAGGTGATTCCGCTTCTGGTTGCCGCCCATGTCGCCGGCGAGGAATCGCCCGGATCGCCGCAGCGCCTCGCGCAGCTCGCCGCTCGCGCGATCGACGCGGAACAGGTGGCCGATCTTGCGCTTGCGCAGGATGCGCATGTCCTGCTCGAACGGCTGGAAGCCGCCCTTGCCGCCGGCGACTCCGTCGAGGACCTGATGGTCGATGTGCTGGCACCGGCTGCGCGGATTCTCGGCGTCCGCTGGGAAGCGGATCTCGCCGACTTCGTGGACGTGACCATGGGCCTGTGGCGGCTCCAGGAGGTGGTTCACGCCCTGTCCAGCCGGCGCCGACCCCTCCGGCCCGACCGGGCGGCTGGCTGTCGAATTCTCTGCACGGTCATGCCCGGGGACCAGCATGGCTTCGGCAGCATCCTCCTTGAGGAGATGTTCCGGCACGCGGGCTGGATTGCGGTGGGGCACCGCGATGCCGACGCCGCCGAGCTTCTGGCGCATGTCGGCCAGGGCTGGTTCGATCTCATCGCATTGACTGCCTCGATCGACCAACCTATCGCCCACCTCCGTGAGACCATCGCTGCACTGCGGTATGCATCGGCCAACCCAGCGGTCGGGATCCTGGTCGGCGGGCACCTGTTCAGTTCCAATCCCGGCCTTGCCGATGCGATCGGCGCCGATGCAACGGCTCGCGATGGAAAGGCGGCCATCGAGGTGGCCGCTGCGGTCGTTGCCCGGCTGGCGCCGCAGCGCATGGCACTCCCGCACCGCAGCCACCAGACTTGGGTCGGCGATCAGGCGATGCGGGGCAGCGCCCGCCTCGGCTGACCGGGCCGGGGGCTGAGGGCTGCGCCATGGACCTGCCCCCGCCGCCCCATCCCGGCCGCCTCCCCTTTCGCGATCCCGCACAATCGCT
Organism: Sphingomonadaceae bacterium; assembly: GCA_046290045.1. Classification (GTDB taxonomy): domain Bacteria; phylum Pseudomonadota; class Alphaproteobacteria; order Sphingomonadales; family Sphingomonadaceae; genus Sandaracinobacteroides. The sequence continues at coordinate 31,331 of JBKBUL010000017.1, read as the reverse complement.
GGCCGACATCGGCCCCGAAGCGACGGCGCGCATCCTCTCGGCCGCCGGCGACGTCACGCTGGTCCTCGATCCAGGTGGCGTGATCCGCGATGTGGCCGTCGGCAGCAGCGACCTAGGCGAGGATCCGTTTTCAACCTGGATCGATCGCCCCTTCGTCGACACCGTCTCGCCCGACAGCCGGCGCAAGGTAGAGGAAATGCTCCAGGACGCGGCCAGCCGAACCGCGCCCCGCTGGCGACAGGTGAACCACCCTGCCGGGGACAGCCACCTTCCGGTCCGCTACCTCGCGCTCGAGGCCAGGTCCGACGGCCGGGTGATCGCGGTCGGCCGCGACATGCGCGAGGCCGCCGCCCTCCAGAGGCGCCTGCTTGCAGCGCAGCAATCGATGGAGCGCGACTATCTCAGGATGCGCGAGGCGGAGCAGCGCTACCGCCTGCTCTTCGATCTGCTGCCTGACCCGCTGCTCATCATCGACCCCTCGAGCCGGCGGGTCACGGAGGCCAATGCCGCAGCCGAGGCGCTGTCGGGTGGGCGCCGCGGCGGCCTGTCGGGCCGTGCCGTCACCACCCTGTTCGGCGCCTCGGCGCACAATGGCCTGGTCGCGCTGGTCGGCGCCGCGGCAAGCGGCGCGACGCCGTCTCCGCTGGAGGCGGCGCTTGCAAGCGGCGGCGACGTGCTGGTGTCGGCCACGCCCTTCCGGCAGGATCGAACCCAGCTCGTCCTGCTGCGGCTCGAGCCGAAGACGGGCGCGCCCGCCGGCGTGCCGCTGCTTGCCATCCTCGAGCGCCTGCCCGACGCCTTCGTCCTGACCGACCGGCACGGCAGCCTGCTGGCCGTCAACCAGGGCTTCCTTGACCTGACCGGCCTGCCCCGCGCCGAGCAGGCGGTGGGGACGCCCTTCGCGCGCTGGTTCGCGCGGCCCGACATCGATCACGACCTCCTGCTGTCGCAGCTGAAGACGTCGGGCGAAGTCCGCAATTTCGAGACGCAGCTTCGAACCCGCCTCGGCGAGCCCGAGGATGTGGAGATTTCAGCTGTCTCTGCCGACATCGAGGGTGAAACCCGGCTTGGCTTCGTCATCCGCGGCATCGCCCGCCGGTTCGACCGGGCGGCACCGGGGGCCGGTGCCCGCTCCGTCGAGCAGCTGACTGAACTTGTCGGCCGGGTTTCCTTGAAGGACATCGTGCGCGAATCGACCGACCTGATCGAGCGGCTCTGCATTGAGGCCGCGCTTCGCTACACGTCGAACAACCGCGCGTCGGCCGCCGAAATCCTCGGCCTGTCCCGCCAGAGCCTCTACTCCAAGCTTCATCGCCACGGGCTGGGACCTGCCTTCGATCCGGGCGACGGCCGCGACGACGGGCCGCAGTAGTTGACAGGCCGGACTGTCCAATCAAATTGACGCACCCGTGAGCCCGGTCTAGCCTCCGGGCCATGGATCGCCTCCCGGCATCGACGCCTGTGGCCCGGGCTGCGCCCGCCCCCCTGCGCCGGAGCCCCCGTGCGGGCGACGTTGTGGAACTGGCGAAGCCCGTCACCTGGTTTCCGCCCATGTGGGCCTATGTCTGCGGCGTGGTCTCGGCCGGCGTCGCCTTCGGGGATCGCTGGGACGTGCTGCTGGTCGGCGTGCTGCTCACCGGGCCGCTCGTCTGCGGCACCGGGCAGATGGTGAACGACTGGTACGACCGGCACGTGGATGCCATCAACGAGCCAGCGCGGCCCATTCCCTCGGGCCGCATCCCCGGTCAGTGGGGTCTGGGCCTTGCGATCGCCGGCACGCTCCTGTCGCTTGCCGTCTCCGCCCTGCTGGGGCCTGCCGTGGTGGTCGCCACCCTGGTCGGCCTTGCCATCGCCTGGGCCTACAGCGCCCCGCCCTTGCGCCTGAAGCGGAGCGGCTTGTGGGGGCCGCTCGCCTGCGCCTTCGCCTATGAGGGGCTCACCTGGTTTACGGGTGCTGCCGTGATGCTGGGCACATTTCCCCCCTGGCCCATCCTCCTCGTCGCCACGCTCTACGCGCTGGGCGCCTTCGGAATCATGACCCTGAATGATTTCAAGGCCGTGGAGGGCGACCGGCAGATGGGAATCGACTCGCTGCCGGTGGTACTCGGCGTCGGGCGGGCTGCCCGGCTTGCCTGCGCGGTGATGCTGCTGGCCCAGCTGGCGGTGATCGCGCTACTCCTCGCCTGGTCGCTCTGGCTGTCGGCCGCGATCGTCGCGGGCCTTGTCCTCGGCCAGCTGCTGGCGATGCGCCGGCTGGTCCGCAATCCGGCCGCCCAAGCCCCCTGGTACAATGGGGCGGGCGTGTCGCTCTACGTGCTCGGCATGCTCGTCACCGCCTTCGGCCTCAGGGGCTTCGTCGCATGAGCAGGCCCGGCCTCTCCTGGTTCGGGATCGCGCGGCTCGGGCTCGTCCAGGCCTCGCTCGGCGCGATCGTGATGCTCGTCACCTCGCTGCTCAACCGGGTGATGGTGGTCGAACAGGCCCTGCCTGCCGCCCTGCCGGCTGCGCTCGTCGGCTTCCACTATGTGATCCAGCTGTCGAGGCCGCGATTCGGCCATGGCTCGGACCGGGGCGGGGCGCGCACGCCGTGGATCGTGGGCGGCATGGCCCTGCTGGGCCTCGGCGCGCTCGCTGCCACCCACGCGGCGCTGCTGATGGGCGAGGCGCTTGCGCCGGGCCTTGCGCTTGCGATCCTCGCCTATGCGATGATCGGCGCCGGCGTCGGTGCCTGCGGCACCTCGCTCCTGGCGCTGCTCGCGACCGAGACGGCGGAGTCCCGCCGCCCGGCGGCCGCGGCTGTCACCTGGATGATGATGATCGCCGGCATTGCGATAACTGCCGGGATTGCCGGCCAGCTGCTGGAGCCCTGGTCGGAACGGCGCCTGGCGTTCGTCGCCGGCGGCGTGGTCGCCATGGCCTTCCTGCTGACGCTGGTTGCAATCCTCGGGATCGAGACAAGGACGAACGATCCCGGTCACCGCCAGCCGGCGACCGAACGCGGCGGTTTCCGCGCCGCCCTCCTCGAGACCTGGGCCGACCCGGCCGCCCGCCGGCTCACCATCTTCATCTTCATCGCCATGCTCGCCTATTCCATGCAGGACATGGTGCTCGAGCCCTTTTCGGGGCTCGTCTTCGGCTATACGCCCGGCCAGTCCACCAGCCTCGCGGGCCTTCAGCATGGCGGGGTGCTGGCCGGCATGCTGGCGATCGGCATCTTCGGCACCTGGCTTGGCCGTGGCCGGGGCCTGCCGCTGTGGGTGGCCGCTGGCTGTGTCGGGTCGGCTGCGGCGCTGGCGCTGTTGTCGGCGGGCGCGCTGGCCGGCCCCGGCTTCCCGCTGAAGCCGGCCGTCTTTGCGCTCGGCTTCTTCAACGGCCTGTTCGCGGTCGCCGCCATCGGCACAATGATGTCGCTGGCCGGCGCCGCCGGACAGGGCCGGGAGGGCATCCGCATCGGCCTGTGGGGCGCTGCGCAGGCGATCGCCTTTGCCGCCGGCGGCTTTCTGGGCGCCGTCGGCGTCGATGTCGGGCGGGCGTTGCTCGCGTCAGACGCATCCGCCTTCATGGCCGTCTTCTCGGCCGAAGCCCTTCTCTTCCTCGTGGCGGCCACGCTGGCGCTCGGCCTTGCGTCGCCCGCTGCGTCCCCGCGACCGTTCAGGGAGATGCGCGCATGACGAGCGTCGATTTCGAGACCGTGGTGGTGGGCGGCGGCCCGGCCGGCGCGACCGCAGCCGACGATCTGGCACGGCGCGGCCACAAGGTCGCCCTCGTTGACCGGGCCGGTCGCATCAAGCCGTGCGGCGGCGCCGTGCCGCCGCGCCTCCTCAAGGATTTCGACATTCCCCTGTCGCTGCTGGTCGCCCGCGCCACCTCGGCGCGGATGATCGCGCCCTCGGGCAAGGCCGTCGGCATGCCGGTCGGCAATGGGTTCGTTGGCCTCGTCGATCGCGACCAGTTCGACGAATGGCTTCGCGAGCGCGCCCGCGCGTCGGGCGCGGAACGAATCGCTGCCACCTTCGAAGGGCTGGAGCGCGCGCCCGACGGCACGGCGACCCTGCTGCTCCGGCCGAAGGGCGCCCCGCGCGGAAGTGCGCCGACGCGGGTCAGGGCGCGCACGGTCATCGGCGCCGACGGGGCGAACTCGGCGGTCGCGCGCGCCGGCCTGCCCAGCGAAAAGGCGCCGCCCTTCGTTGCCGCCTATCATGAAGTCATCGAGTCGCCGCCCGAGGGCTTCGACGGCTTCGAGGGGCAGCGCTGCGACGTCTTCTACCAGGGCGACCTCTCGCCCGACTTCTACGCCTGGGTGTTCCCGCACGGGCCGATGAGCTCGGTGGGCGTCGGCAGCGCGAGGAAGGGCTTTCCGCTGCGCGAGGCCGTCGCCGAGCTGCGCGCCCGAACCGGGCTCGACCGCTGCCGGACGGTGCGGGTGGAAGGCGCGCCCATTCCGCTCAAGCCCCGCAAGCGCTGGGACAATGGCCGCGACCTCGTGGTGGCCGGCGACGCCGCCGGAGTCGTGGCGCCGGCCTCGGGCGAGGGAATCTATTACGCCATGACGGCCGGTCGCTACGCGGCCGACGCCGTCCACGCCGCGCTCGAGACGGGCGATTCCCGCGCACTGGCCACCGCGCGCAAGCGCTTCATGAAGGAACATGGCCGCGTCTTCTGGATCCTCGGCATCATGCAGCACTTCTGGTACTCGTCCGACAAGCGCCGGGAACGCTTCGTGAAAATCTGCGAGGATCCCGATGTCCAGTATCTCACCTGGGAAGCCTATATGCACAAGAAGCTGGTGCGTGCACGGCCGGCCGCGCACGCGCGCATCTTCTTCAAGGACCTCGGCCACTTGATCGGGTCGGCCGTGGCGCGCTAGCCGCGCCTGTCATGACGCTCGGCTCCTCGCTCTTCCCGCTGCTGGTCGCGGCCGTGGCCGCGGTTCTCATCGCGGCCATCGGCGGCACGCTCACCGACCTCGGCCCCTGGTACCGAAGCCTTGCCCAGCCGGCCTGGGCCCCGGGCGATGTCGTCTTCCCCATCGCCTGGACGATCGTGCTGGCGCTGTGGGCGCTGGCCGCGGTCGAGACCTGGCGCAACCTGCCCACCCGGCGCGACCGCGAGACATTGCTTGGCCTGTTCGCCCTCAACGGCTTTCTCAACATCCTCTGGAGCCTGCTGTTCTTCCGCCTCCAGCGGCCTGACTGGGCGCTCGTCGAACTCCTGTTCCTGTGGGCGTCGATCCTCGCGCTCATGCTCTGGACGCGGCGGCACTCGCGCCTCGCGCCCTGGCTGCTGCTGCCCTATCTGCTCTGGGTCACGCTCGCGGGCCTGCTCAACCTCGCCATCGTCCGCCTGAACGGCCCGTTCGGGGTCTGAGCCTTGGAGTCCTTCTTCGCCTCGGGTCGCGCCATCGACGTCGTGCTGCTGGTGCTGCTGGCCGAAGCCCTGTGGCTCTGGCGGCGCGGACGCGCGCCGCTCGCCGACATCCTGCGCGCCCTGCTGCCGGGCGCCTTCCTGCTGCTGGCGGTTCGAGCCGCCCTGACGGGTGCGCCCTGGCCGCTGGTCGCGCTGCCGCTCATCCTGTCGCTGCCGGCGCACCTCGCCGACATCCGGCGCCGCCGCTGGTAACGAGCTGGTCGCAAGAAGGGCGGCGCCTCGCGGCACCGCCCCCCTCATGCCGCTTGCCGGACCGGCTCAGACGTTGCCGTTCGCCTTCAGGAAGGCGATCAGGTCGGCCCGCTTCTGCGGGTCGGGAATGCCCGCGAACGCCATCGTCGTCCCCGGGATCACCGCGCGCGGATTCTTCAGATATTCGAACAGCTTTTCCTCGGTCCAGACGATCCCGCTGTTCTTGTTGGCTTCCGAATATTTGAACCCGGGAACCTGCCCGGCGGTCGCGCCGATCTTGTTGTAGAGCGACGGCCCGACGCGGTTCTCGCCCTGCTTGATCGAGTGGCAGGCCTGGCACTGGATGAACACCGCCTTGCCGGCCTGGGCGTTGCCGGTGAAGTCGGCGTAGTTCTCGGTCGCAGCGGCCGGAGTCGCGGCAGCCGGAGGCGCAGCATCAGGGGCGGGAGCGGGGGTGGGCACCGCCGCCTCGGGCGCGGGGGCGGGTTCGGCCGGAGCGGGGGCCGGCTCGGGCGCCGGTGTCTGGGTCTGCTGCTGGCCGCAGCCGGCCAGAAGGGCCAGCGCCGCCACGCCACCAACGAATGTCAGTGCCTTCATGCTGATGCTTCCTCCGTTTGCAACCGGGTCGCCGGCGCTGATCGCACATACAGCGCGCACCCCGGCCTCCGCAACGGCCCTATCGAAATCGGCCGGGTCCCGGCGATGCGGCCGAACCGCGCCGCGACAATGCCCCGCAACCTGGGGCCGGAAATGCTTGCACATGAGGTAACCTTGTCACATTGGCTGATGCCATGCCGCCCGTGCTCACGTTCGAGGCTGTCCGGTTCGCCCGCGGGCCGCGCCCGATCCTCGATTCCTTCGATCTCGCCGTCGATCGGGGCGAGCACCTCCTGCTGCTCGGGCCCTCCGGCTCGGGCAAGACCACCCTGCTCCACCTCGCAGCCGGACTGCTCACGCCCGCGGCCGGCACGATCCGCGTGAACGGCACCGCCTGGCCCGCCGACCAGGCCGGGCGCGACCGGCTTCGCGGCCGAACCGTCGGGATCGTCTTCCAGACCCTTCGGCTGGTGTCCGCGCTCAGCCTCGAGGGCAATCTGAGACTTGCGGCCGACCTCGCAGGCCAATCCGCCGACGGCCTGCCGCGCCTGCTCGACGAGCTGGGCCTCGCGCACCGGGCGGCGGCACGGCCGCGCACCCTCAGCCAGGGCGAGGCGCAACGGGCAGCGATTGCGCGCGCACTCGTCGCCCGGCCGGCGCTGCTGCTCGCCGACGAGCCGACCTCGGCGCTCGACGACGCCAATGCCGGCCGGGTCGCCGACCTGCTGCTGGCGAGCGCCGCGCGCGAAGGCAGCACGCTGGTCGTCGCGACGCACGATGCCCGGCTGCGGCCCCGCTTCCGCCACGTGATCGAGCTGGAGCCGGCGCCATGATCCGCCTGGCGCTGGCCTATCTCGCCGACCGTGGCCTCGTCACGGCCTTCAACATCGCCCTCATCGCGCTCGGCGTCGCCAGCCTTGCCGTGCTGCTCCTCGTCTCGACCCAGCTCGAGGACCGGTTCCAGCGCGACTCGCAGGGGATCGACCTCGTCGTCGGCGCCAAGGGCTCGCCGCTGCAGCTGATCCTGTCGTCAGTCTATCATGTCGATGTCCCCACCGGGAATGTCCCGCTCGACACGCTCGCGCTGCTGGAAGGAAATCCCGGCGTGGCCCGGGCGGTGCCACTGGCGCTGGGGGACAGTTTCCGCGGCAGCCGGATCGTAGGCACCGACGCCCGCTTCCTTGCAATCCACGGCGCTACACTTGCCGAGGGCCGATTGTTCGAAGGCGTCGGCGAGGCCGTGGTCGGCGCAGCGGCCGCGCGCGAGACGGGGCTCACCGTCGGCCAGAAGTTCGTGGGCACCCATGGCCTCGCCGACGATGGGCATGGGCATGACGAGACGCCCTTCGTCGTCACCGGCATCCTCGCGCCGACCGGCACCGTCACCGACCGGCTGATCCTGACAAGCATCGAAAGCGTCTGGGCCATGCACGGGATCGCCCCGCCCGGCGAGGCAATCAAGGCGGGCGGCCACGCCCACGATCACGACGATCACCATGCCCATGCGCCCGCAGCCGAGGGGCCGCTCCTCGATCGCCGCGGTGCGCCCGAGCCGGAAATCACGGCCGTGCTCGTCACCTATCGCAATGCCATGGCCGCCGTGCGCCTGCCGGCTGCCATCAACCGAGAGACGGCGCTGCAGGCCGCAAGCCCGGCCACCGAGACGGCGCGCCTCCTCACCCTGTTCGGCTCGGCGATCGACGGCGCCCGCCTGTTTGCCTGGCTGGTCGCCATCACCGGCGCGCTGTCGGTGTTCGTCGTGCTGCTGTCGGCGGCAACCGCGCGCGAGGGGGACATGGCGCTGCTTCGCGTGATGGGGGCGGGCCGGGCGAAGGTGGCAGGCACCGTGCTGATGGAAGGCGTGATCATCGCCGCCGCCGGCGCGGCGCTCGGCCTCGCGCTCGCCCATGCGCTCCTCGCCGTTGGCGCGCGCCTCTTCCCGACGCTCGCGGCCGTCGGCGTGGGCCCCGGCCTCGTCCACCCCGGCGAGCTGGCGATTGCCGGCGCCGTCGTCGGCCTCGGCGCGCTCGCCGCCCTCATTCCCGCCGCCCGCGTCTATCGGACCGACTTGGCAGAAACGCTGTCCCGCGCCACATGACGAGGATGCGATCCCTGCCGCCCCTTCTTCTCGCCGCGTTCCTTCTTCCCGCGCCGGCCGCTGCGCAGCCCGCCCGCCCGGTCGCCATGCAGCAGGGGCCCGCCATCGAGGACGTCTGGAAGCCGGCGGCGACTCCGCCAGGCGGGGTCAGCTGGAGCCTGCTCGAGTCGACGAAGGAGACGACACGCAAGGGCAGCGACGGCTACATCCGCTCGCGCCCCTTGTTCCCGGCCGGAGTCCGGGCGCTCAACGGCCGGCGGATCAAGGTGGCCGGCTTCATGATGCCGCTCGAAAATGCCTCTCGGCAGCGGCACTTCGTGCTGCTGGCCTATCCGCCCGGGTGCCCCTTCCACCTTCACGCCGGCCCCAACCAGTTCATCGAGGTCAAGGCGGACACGGCCTTTCCCGTCGAGATCGAGCGCGCCATCGTGGTCGAAGGCGTGCTGGAGCTGACCGGCCAGGACGAAAGCGGCATCTTCTACCGCCTGAACGCCGCCCGTCCGGGCTGAACGTTTCAGAAGATCGAGTAAGCGCCGTCGATCACGAAGGTGTCGCCGCTGTGGAATCGCGACGCGTCTGACGCGAGATAGACGGCGACTCCGCCGAAATCCTCGGGCTCGCCCCAGCGCCGCATCGGCACCCGGCCGATCGCCTTCTCGTTGAACGTGTCCCAGGCCTGCAGCGGCGCCGTCATGTCGGAGCGGGTCCAGCCGGGCAGGATGGCGTTCGCCCGGATTCCGTGGCGGCCATATTCCACGGCAATGCCGCGGATCATCGCCACGACGGCCCCCTTGGTCGCGGCATAGGCCTGGTTGCGCGGCGCGCCATGGATCGCCGAGACCGAGGACATGGCGACCACCGATCCGCCCGGATCGCCGGCCTCGGCACGCGCCTTCATGTACCGGCAGGCCTCGCGCAGCGTCCAGAACACGCCATCGAGATTGACCGCCATCACCTCGCGCCAGAGCGCCGAGTCCATCGTCTCGAAGGAAGCCGCCGACCGCCCGATCCCGGCGTTCGCTGCCACGAAATCGAGCCGGCCCATCGCTTCGACCGCGCGCGCCATGCCGGCGACCACGGCAGCCTCGTCGACCACGTCCACCTTCTCCACGAGAAGCCGCCGGCCGTAGGTCGCCAGCCGCTCGCGCGCGGCCTCGTTCTTGGCCGGGTTCATGCCCCAGATCACGAGGTCCGCGCCGGCGGCTGCCAGCGCTTCCGCCATGCCGAGCCCGATCCCGCCATTGCCGCCGGTGATCAGGGCCACCCGGCCGGCAAGTCCGAACAGATCCTCGAGCGTCCGGATGCTCATGAATTCGCCCCGCTGGCGGCAGCAACGGTCTGATGGTCGCGCATGGCCGGTACCTCCTCGTGGGGGGCACGCTAGGCGCGGCGCGTTGTCCGGAAAGCTGGCTAGTCGAACAGGAAGCGGTGGCCGAACTGCTCGTAGAGGGCGCGCACGCTCCCCCAATCGGGCACGCCGGGCAGAGCTGCCAGCGCGTCGAGCAGCGCCACATAGGCGCTGTCCGGAGTCTCGAGGCGCATGCGAAGGCTGGCCTTGCCGGACCCTCTCGCCCGGTTGGCATAGCCGTGCGGCTGGCCGGCGGGAATCAGGATTGTCTCGCCAGAGCCGAGGACCCGCGTGGCATGGCCGATCGTCAGGGCCAGTTCGCCGGCCTCGATGGTGATGCGCTTCGGCCAGGGGGCGGTCTGGGGTGCAGCGCCAAAACCATCGTCGAACAGCAGCTCGACGATGACGGGGTCGGCCGCCTGCTGGACGGTCGCGGTGACGCCGCCCAGCGCGTACCGCCGGCCGCTCGTGGAAGCGGCCGGCGGCAGCTCTGGCTCGAGGCGGGACGCCATCACCGGCCGAACCTGCTCAGAAGTGGAAGGCGATGCCGGCCTTCAGCTGGTGTCGGTCCGAGCTTTCCACCCAGTCCCAGGTCCCGCGCAGCGAGATGGTCTCGCTCAGCGCATGCTCGACGCCGAGACCCAGCACGAGGCTGTCGTCGGTCGCCGAAAGGCGCGTGTCGCGCGGCGCCCCGGTCGGCGGCGTCAGGCGCTGGCGCTGGATCAGCTGGAGATTCTCCCATCCTGCCTTGCCGTACAGCATCGTCCGCTCGCCGGCCAGCACGCCGGCGCGGGCAGCAAGCCCGAACTGGCGACCGATCCGGTCGGTGATGTCCACCGTTCCGCCACCCGGCGCCGGAAGGCGCGTGCGCTGGCTTCCCGTCGTCCCGCCCACCCGGCCTTCGAAGCCGATCACGAACCGGTCCGAGGCGCGGAAGTTCCACCCGCCATAGGCCCCATAGGCGAGGCCATCGGGGCCATCCGAGGTCTCGTAGCCACCTTCGACCCCCAGGTAGGGCCCGTTGAAGGGCTCGGCCTGGACGGCATGGGCATAGCCGATGGCGCCCACCACGATGGCGAGAAAGGCGATCCCGGCCAGCGGCCGGGCCTGTGCTTGACTTGTCATGTTCAACTCCATCTCTGCGATGGCGCGGCTGATGGCGCGCCAGCGTTGGCGCCAGCGTGGAAGCCGGCGTTGGAGCCGCGTTGGAAGGGCGTTTGAATCGGCCCCCGAGGCGTTGAAACGCGGGGCTACTTCTGGCTCCGAACTTCGGCTAACGGCCGCGCGTGGCCGCCGAACCGATCGAAATCCGCCTTCTCGGCCCGATGGAGGTGCTGCACGCTGGCCAGCGGCAGCCGATCCCGGCGTCGCGCAAGACGCGCGCGCTGCTGGCGCTGCTTGCCCTCGAGCCCCGCGCGCACCGCCGCGAGCAGCTGTGCGAAACGCTCTGGCCGCTGCCCGACGATCCGCGCGCCGCGCTGCGCTGGAGCCTGAGCAAGATCCGCCCCCTCGTCGGAACCATTGCTGGTGCCTCGCGCCTCCTCGCCACGAACGACAGTGTTCGCCTTGACGCCGCAGGCCTGCTGATCGACGCCTGCGTCCTGCGCGAGACGGGTGCCGAGCCGGGCCGACACCCGACGGACCGGCTCCAGGCAGCCGCCGATCTGGCGGCCGGCGACCTCCTTGCCGGGGAAGCGATCGACCATGCGCCGCTGTTCGACGCCTGGCTCTATGCCACGCGCGAAGCCCTGCGCGCGGTGGAGCGCGCGGTCCGCCGGGAGTTGATCGCCCGCCTTTCCGGCGACCCCATCGCCTGCCTGCGCGAGGCCGAGCGGCTCATCTGCCTCGATCCGCTGGCGCCCGAGGGCTATCGGGCGCAGATCGCGGCGCTCAACGCGCTTGCCCGCCCGGCCGACGCCGAGACCGCCCTGGCCCGCGCCCGCGCCCTGTTCGCGCGTGAAGGTCTGCCCTTCGAGCTTGCGACCTCGGCCGACCCCCCGGCCGGGACCGGGCCCATTGCCACCAACCGCGCAGCCGTGCCAGTTGCGCCGATCGAAGCCGCGCCAGTCGAGGCCACGCCCTCCGACCAGCCGACTCCGATCGCCATGTCGAAGGTGGCCGTCATGCCGTTCGCGGCCGTCGGCGACACGCCAGCCTATCTGGCGCAGGGCCTCACCGACGGCGTGATCGATGCCCTCTCCCGTTTCCGCACCCTGATGGTCAATGTGCGTGGGCTGGCGGCCGGGCCGGCATCGCCCGATCCCATCGACCTCGGCCGTTCGCTCGATGTCGACTGGATCGTGACCGGCCAGGCCTTGGTGGCCGGATCCTCGGTCCGGGTCCGCTTCCGACTCATCGATGTCGGAACGGCCGCCCTCGTCTGGGCCGGGGAGGAAGCCGCGCCGGCCGAGGATCTCTTCCGCCTGCAGGACCACGTGGCCGGCAAGATCGCCGCCGCGATCGAGCCGCAGGTTCGCGGCGTGCTGATGGAGCGCGCGGCGCGCGCGGCCCCCGGCAACGCCGGCGCCTATGACCTGCTGCTGCGTGCCATGTATCACCTCTATGGCGGCAGCACCGATTTCGCCGTCGCATCCGACCTCCTTGAGGAGGCGCTTCGACGCGATCCCGATTTCGCCCTCGCCAACGCGCTGCTGCCGTGGACGGCGTTCATGGCCGGGCGGATCCTGTCTCCAGAGGCGGCCGCGCGCTACGCGGCGCTCGCCCACCGGGCCGAGCGGGCTGCACCGGAAGAAGCCTTCGTTCTCGCCATGGCCGGCACGATGACGGTCATTCTCGAACATGCCTTCGAAGCGGGCCGGGCGCTGTGCGACCGTGCCATCCGGGTGAACCCGAACAGCATCTATGGCTGGACCTGCCGCGGCTGGGTTCGAACCTACAGCGGCGAGTATGAAGGCGCGATGGCCGATTTCGACCGCGCCGACAGCCTCAATTTCTGGCCCCTGCAGGATTACAACGTCGGCGCCGGCCGGGCGCTCTGCTGCTTCCAGGCGGGCCGCTTGCCCGAGGCGCTGCACTGGGCCGACTGGGGGCTCGCCCGCGTGGCGCGCAACGCCGATGCGCTGCGCTGGAAGGCTGCCATCCTCGCCGAACTGGGCGATCTGGCCGGCGCGCGACAGGCGCGCGCGAAGCTGCTCGAGATTTCGCCGGGCGAACGCGTATCGCTGCTGGTGGTCGGCCTGCCCTTCCGCCGGCGCGAGACGGCCGAGCGCCTCGGACGGGCGCTGGCGCTGGCCGGCTTGCCCGACTGAACGCCGATCCGGCGCCGCCACCGCTTGCGCTGTCGCGGCGGGGACGGCATGGGCAGCGTCCGTGGACGATCCGGGGCTCTATTCCTATCGGGCGTGGCGGGGGCGGCCGCGCCTGTCATGGCCGGGCGGCAAGCCCTGCGCCGTGTGGGTAGCGCCCAACCTCGAATATTATGAGATCGACCCGCCGGCCCACCCGCAGCGCCGGAGCTGGACACGCCCCCACCCCGATGTCGTCGGCTTCGCCCACCGCGACCATGCCAACCGGGTCGGCCACTGGCGCATGGCCGACGTCATGTCGGAGTTCGGCTTCCCCGGCTCCGTCTCGCTCTCCGTCGCGCTGTGCCAGCACCATCCGGCCGTGGTGGCCGATGCCGCCGCGCGCGGCTGGGAATTCTTCAGCCACGGAATCTACAACACCCGCTATGCCTATGGCATGGATCCCGACGAGGAGCGCGCCATCATCCGCGACTCGATCGAGACGGTCCGCGCCGCCACCGGCCAGACGATCCGCGGCTGGCTGGCGCCTGCGCTGACCCACACGGTCAACACCTTCGACCTGCTCGCCGAGGCCGGCCTCACCTACAGCTGTGACCTCTACCATGACGACCAGCCGACCTGGATCGCGACGCGCCACGGCCCGCTGATCGCCATGCCCTACAGCCTCGAGGTTAACGACCATTACGGCTTCTTCATCTACAACATGAGCCCCAGGGACTATGCCGACACGCTGATCCGCCAGTTCGAGCGGCTGGCAACCGAAGGCGAGCGCAGCGGCTCGGGCACCGTCATGTGCATTCCGCTCCATGCCTACCTCATCGGCCAGCCGCACCGCATCGGCCCCTTCCGCGAGGTGCTGCGCCATATCGCGTCGGACGGCCGCGCCTGGATCACCACGGCGGGCGCCATCGCCGACGCCTTTGCCGAGCAGATCCGTCCAGAGGGACCCGTCGCGCCATGACGCTGGGGCCCGACTATCTGTCCTACCCGCGCCGCAGGCTCGGCTATGACCATGACCTGTACGACTGGCTGCCGATCCGCGAGCGGCCGCGCCTGCGCTGGCCCGGCGGGCGGCCGATCGCCGTCTGGCCGGTCATCGCTGCCGAATTCTTCCCGCTGACGCCCAGCGACACGCCCTTCCGCGCGCCCGGCCACATGCAGACGGCCTTTCCCGATTACCGCCACTACACCGCGCGCGATTATGGCAATCGCATCGGAATCTGGCGCCTGCTCGACTCGCTCGAAAGGCGCGGGCTCGCCGGGTCGGTCGCGATGAACGTCGCGGTCGCCGAACGCTATCCGGCGCTGCTTGGGGCCGTTCGCAGCCGCGGGCACGAGATCATGGCCCATTCGACCGACATGAACGGCGCCATCGATTCGAGCCTGTCGGCCGAGGCCGAGGAGGCGATCATCGCCTCGACGCGCGCGCGCTGGACGGCGCTCGGCCTCCAGCCCGAAGGCTGGCTGTCGATCGCGCGTTCGCAGAGTTTCCGCACGCCCGACCTGCTGCTGAAGCACGGATTCCGCTGGTGCGCCGACTGGGTGAACGACGAGCTGCCCTGGCGCTTCCGCAACGGGCTCGTGAACCTGCCCCTGAACCACGAACTGTCGGACCGCCAGATCATCCTGGCGCAGGGCGCCTCGGCCGACAGCTGGTCCGAGCAGATCCTCGACGCGGCCGACTGGCTCGCGGCCGAGGCGGCGAGCTGGGGCGGGCGGATGCTGCCGCTCCATCTGACCCCCTACATCATCGGGCTTCCCTACCGGATCGAGGCGTTCGAGCGCCTCCTCGACCGGCTGCTCCAGCGCGGGGACTGCTGGTTCGCCGGCGGCGGCACCCTCATCAACGCCTGGATGCGCCAGTCGGGCTGAGGGTCAGCCGGCCAGCCCGCCGGCCGGCACCACGGGCTGCGCGCCCTGCTCCCCGCACAGCACGACCATCAGGTTCGAGACCATCTGGGCCCGCTGCGCGTCGTCGAGGCGGATGACGTCCTTCTCCGACAGCTGGGCGAGCGCCTGCTCCACCATGCCGACCGCGCCCTCCACCAGCGTCTGCCGCGCCGCGACGACGGCGGCGGCCTGCTGGCGGCGGAGCATCGCGCCGGCGATTTCGGGCGCATAGGCAAGGTGCGTGAAGCCGCACTCGTCGACGGTGATCCCGGCCACCCGCAGGCGCGACTGCAGGGCGAGCTTCAGCTCGTGGCCCACTTCCTCATTGTGGCCGCGCAGCGTCACGTCGGCATGGTCGTAATCGTCATAGGGATAGCGGGCGCCGATCGCCCGGATCGCGGCTTCCACCTGGGCCACCACGAAGGCCCGGTAATCGTCCACGTCGAACAGCGCCTGGGCCGTGTCGCTGACCCGCCAGACCACCTGGGCCGCCATCTCGATCGGGTTGCCGCGCAGGTCGTTCACCTTGATCGTCTGCGAAATGAGGTTGTTGGAGCGGACCGAGACGCGCGTTCTGAGGATCCAGGGCCAGGTCCAGCGCAGCCCCTCCACCCGGTCGGTTCCGCGATAGGCGCCGAACAGCAGCAGCGCCATCGCCTGGTTGGGCTGCACCATGTAGAAGCCCGGAAGCAGGAAGAGCGCGAAGGCCGCGGAGGCGAGCGCCACCGGCAGGTTGCCCTGCCCCCAGGCATAGAGCGCGATCAGCAGCGCGGCTGCCAGCATCGCCAGCACGACCAGCCCGTTCATCGTGTCGGCGGCCGACTCGCTGCTTACCGCCAGCCCGTTTTCGGGATTGTTCATGGCCCTCCCCTGCATGCCCGAACCTAGGCGCTCCATCCCCGCCCGTTCAACCCCGCGCCAGGCCGTGCCGATGCCGTTAACCACGCGGATGGGTGCTTCGATAGACGTCGAGAAGCTGCCCGGCATCGACGGCGGTATAGACCTGCGTGGACGCAAGGCTGGCATGGCCGAGCAGTTCCTGGATGGTCCTCAGGTCCGCGCCGCGCGCCAGCAGATGGGTCGCGAAGCTGTGGCGGAGCGCGTGCGGCGTCGCCGTCGGCGGCAGCCCCAGCATCGTCCGCGCCTTCCTGAGGCTGGCGCGCAGCACCGAGTCCGACAGCGGGCCGCCGCGCGCGCCCCGGAACAGCGGCGTGTCGCGCCCCAGCGGCCAGGGGCAGAGCTTGACATAGGCCTCGATCGCGGCGCGAACCGCCGGCAGCAGCACGACGAGCCGGGTCTTGCGGCCCTTGCCCGTCACGGCCAGCGTCTCGCCCAGCGGCAGGACGGCGCCGGTCAGCGCGAGCGCCTCGCCGATCCGGAGGCCCGCGCCGTAGAGCAGCAGCAGCAGCGCCTCGTCGCGCGCCTGCTGCCAGGCCTCGTCATGCATCTCGCCCGTCGTCTCGGCGAGCGCCCGGGCGTCGGCCGGCGCGACCGGGCGCGGAAGCCCGCGCTTCACCTTCGGGCGCTGCACGCCCTCGAGCCCCGCCAGCGTCGCCCCATGGCGCTGCCGCAGGTGGCGGGCGAAGGTGCGAAGGGCCGAGAGCTCGCGCGCCGCCGACACATTGCCGAGCCCCTCGCCGCGCCGGGCGGCGAGAAAGGCGCGCCAGTCCGCCGCGCCGAGCCCGTCGAGGAGGTCGAGATCGGCCGGCCGGCCCTGCGCCGTCTCGAGGAAGGCGAACAGCCGCTCGATGGTCGCGCCATAGGCCCGGATCGTGTGGGCCGAGAGCCGCCGCTGGTGCGCCAGCTCGTCGAGGAAGCCGGCGAGCAGCGCGGCCGCCGCCATCAGGCGATCGTCTCCCCGGTCCTGGCCCAGTCGGCAAGGAACTGCTCGAGGCCCCGGTCGGTCAGCGGATGCTTCGCCAGCGCCTTCAGCACCGCCGGCGGCGCGGTTGCCACGTCGGCGCCGATCCTCGCCGCCTGCAGGACATGCACCGGATGCCGGACGGAGGCGACGAGGATCTCGGTTGCAAAGTCGTAATTGTCGTAGATGAGCCGGATGTCCTCGATCAGCGCCATGCCGTCGAACCCGACATCATCGTGCCGGCCGACGAAGGGCGAGACGAAGGTGGCGCCCGCCTTGGCCGCCAGCAGCGCCTGGGTGGCCGAGAAGCACAGCGTCACATTGACGAGCGTACCTTCGGACGTGAGCTTCCGGCAGGCCTTCAGCCCCTCGAAGGTCAGCGGCAGCTTCACGCAGACATTGGGCGCAAGCTTTCGCACCACGTCCGCCTCGCGCATCATGCCGTCGAAATCGGTCGCCACCACCTCGGCCGAAACCGGACCCTCGACCAGCGCGCAGATCTCCCGCACCACCTCGAGGAACTTCCGGCCCGACTTGTGGATCAGGCTGGGGTTGGTCGTGACCCCGTCCAGCAGGCCGGTCGCCGCCAGCTCCGCGATTTCGGCGACATCGGCGGTATCGGCAAAGAATTTCATGGGCGGGTGTCCAGCGCTGGGGTGGGCGGGCGGCCTTGCGGTTGAGCCGCTTTCCCCCAGCGGCTAGCGGCCTGTCAATGCGGGTGCCGGTTCTCCTGTTGCAGCACGGGCTCGGCTGCCTCGACTATCTGGCCCCGGCCGCCACGCCGCCCGGCACCATCGTCGAGGCCCCGCTCGGCCCGCGCCGGGTCATCGGGGTCGTGTGGGACGAAGGCGTCTTTCCCGCCGCCCCGGTCGACGAGTCGCGGCTGAAGCCCGTTGCGCCCATCGGTCTGCCGCCCCTGGCCGGCCCGCTTCGCCGGCTCATTGCCTGGGTCGTCGACTATTATCTCGCCCCGCCCTCGGCGGTGCTGCGCATGGCCCTGCCCCAGGCCGCCTTCCTGCCCGTGCCGCCGCCGCCCGAGGCCTATGTGCTGGCCGACCCCCTGCCCGAGAGCCGCCACCCCGCGCGCCGCGCGCTCCTCGAGCGGCTGGAAGCGGCACGCCACCTCGGCCCCGCGCCGCTTTCCATCTGGGCAGCCGCCGCCGATTCGCGGGTCGAGACGCTGCGCGCGCTCGTAAAGGCCGGGCTGCTGCTGCCCACCGGGCGGGCGCCGGCCCCCTCGGCGGCTGCCCCGCCGTCGCTTCCCCCCGGCCCAGCCCTCTCGCCCGCGCAGGCCACCGCGGCCAAGGCATTGGTCGAAGCCGTCGAGGCCCGCCGCTTCCAGCCCTTCCTCTTGGACGGCGTGACAGGCGCGGGCAAGACCGAGGTCTATCTCGAAGCCGTGGCCGCCGCCCTCGAGGCCGACCGGCAGGCGCTCATCCTCCTGCCCGAAATCGCGCTGACGCAGGCCTTCCTCGCCCGCTTCCGCGCCCGCTTCGGCTTCGAGCCCGTCGCCTGGCACTCGGGGCTGGGGGCCGCCACCCGGCGGGCGGCCTTCCGCGCCATCGCCTCGGGCGAGGCGCGGGTCATCGTCGGCGCGCGCTCGGCCCTGTTCCTGAACCCGCCGAAACTCGGGCTCATCGTCGTCGATGAAGCCCATGATGCCGCCTACAAGCAGGAGGAGGGCGTCGCCTATCACGGCCGCGATGCGGCCGTCATGCGCGCCCGCTTCGAGGACATCCCCGTCGTGCTCGCCACCGCCACGCCCGGCCTCGAGACGCTCGAGCAGGCGGCCCGCGGCACCTACCGGACGCTGAGCCTGCCCGATCGGCATGGCGGCGCCACGCTGCCTGCCGTCCATCTCGTCGATCTCACGAGAACGCCGCCGCCGCGCGGCCGCTGGATCGCCCCGCCGCTCGCCGAGGCGCTGGGCCGCCGCCTTGCGGCCGGCGAGCAGGTGCTGCTGTTCCTCAACCGCCGCGGCTATGCGCCGCTCACCCTGTGCCGGGCCTGCGGCGCGCGGATCCAGTGCCCTGACTGCACGGCCTGGCTGGTCGAGCATCGCCTGGCGCGGCGGCTGCAATGCCACCACTGCGGCCTGTCCATGCCCGTGCCTGAGCGCTGCCCGGCCTGCGACGCGCCCGACAGCCTGGCCGCCTGCGGGCCGGGCGTGGAGCGGCTCGCCGAGGAAGTCGCGGCCCTGTGGCCCGGGGCGCGGAGTCGGATCGTCACGTCCGACACGATCCGGACCGCCGACGACATGGGCCGACTCATCGCCGAGGTGGCGGCCGGCGAGGTGGACATCCTGATCGGCACCCAGATCCTCGCCAAGGGGCATGACTTCCCGAACCTCACGCTGGTCGGCGTCATCGACGCCGATCTCGGCCTCGAAGGCGGCGACCTGCGCGCTGCCGAGCGCGTGTTCCAGCAGATCCGCCAGGTCGCCGGCCGGGCCGGGCGGGCGGGAAAGCCCGGCGACGTGCTTCTCCAGACACACCAGCCCGGCGCGCGGGTGATGCAGGCGCTGAAGTCCGGCGATGCCGCGGCCTTTCACGCCGCCGAGCGCGACATGCGGCTTGCCGCCGGCATGCCGCCCTTTGGCCGGCTGGCCGCCCTCATCGTCTCGGCGCTGGATGCCGGCCTCGCCGCCGAGGCGGCGCGGGCGCTGGGCCGGGCCGCGCCGCCGGCCGAGGGAATCGAGGTGATGGGCCCGGCGCCCGCACCGCTTGCGATGCTGCGCGGCCGGCACCGCCACCGCCTGCTGGTGCACGCGCGCCGGAACGCGCCGCTGCAGGCCTTCATCCGCCAGTGGCTCGACTCGGTTAAGCTGCCCGGCGCCGTCCGGGTCACGCTCGACGTGGACCCGCAGTCCTTCCTCTAGAGCGGGCCTCTAGAGCGGGTAACGATGCAGCGGCTGGTAGTGGGCGCCGGCCCGCCCCAGCCGGCTTTCGACCAGGTGGAAGGCCTCGGCCCGCCAGCGCGCCGGCGGAACCGATACCGAGCCCAGCCAGCCGGCAAGCGCCTCGCGCGGGGCGCCCCCGGCCCCGAAGCGCGCCAGCGTGATGTGCGGCACGAAGCGGCGCGCTTCAGGCGCCAGCCCGGTGCGGCGAAGCGCATGGCGCACGGCCGCCGCCAGCCGGCCGAGCGCTTCGGCCGGCTCGACCGCGACCCACAGCGTCGCGATCCGGTCCGGCCGGCCGGCATCGAAGGTGCCGGGGCCGCCCAGCGCGAGATCGAGCGCCCCGCCCTTGACCGCCAGCAGCGCCTCGTGCGCCGCTTCGGCGCCATGCCGGTCCACCTCGCCGATGAAGGCGAGCGTCAGGTGCAGCTGGTCGTCCGTCTGCCAGCGCGCGCCCTCGATCCCGCCGCTGAGCGCCAGAAGCGCCGCCCGGACGTCGGCCGGCGGCCTCAGCGCCACGAACAGCCGCTGGCTCACGGGCCCTGGCTTATCGCGCGGCGGCTCGGGCCTGGGTGCGGTCCAGTTCCCGGCGAACCGTCGGCAGCAGGTTCGCCACCATCACCGAGACGCCCTGCCGGTTGGGATGCATGCCATCGGCCAGCAACAGGTTCGGCTGGGCCGCCACCCCGTTCAGGAAGAAGGGGTAGAGGGTGGCGCCATGCTTCCTCGCGAGCGCCGGGTACATGGCATTGAACTGGCGCCCATATTGCGGCCCCAGGTTGGGCGCGGCATACATGCCGGCCAGCACCACCGGGATCTCGCGCCTGCGCAGCTCGGCGAGGATGGCGTCGAGGTTCGCCTGCGCCTCGGCCACCGGCTGGCCGCGCAGCATGTCGTTGGCGCCCAGCGCGACGATGGCGAGATCGGGCGTCTGCTTCAGGCTGTTCAGAACCCAGGGCAGGCGCGCCCGGCCCTGCGCCGTCGTGTCGCCCGAGACACCGGCATTGTGCACCCTCACCTGCCGGCCGTCGCGCCGAAGCGCCGCCTCGAGCTGGGCCGGGAAACTCTCGCCAGGCCTGAGCTGGTAGCCGGCCGTCAGGCTGTCGCCGAAGGCCAGCACCAGCTGCTCGCGCGCGTGGACGGGTGCGGCCAGAAGCAGCGGAATTGCAAGCAGCAGGTGGAAAAGCCGCAAAATGCGGCCATATGCGCGCGACTGGCCTCGCAAGGACAACTCCATGGCAAGCGGTTCAATGGCGCGGGATATGGTGATCGACGCCCGCAATGTCACGCTGACCCTCGGGGAGGGCGAAGCGCGGGTCGAGATCCTGAAGTCGGTCGATCTCGCGGTCGCCGCCGGCGAGCGGCTGGCGATCCTCGGCCCGTCGGGCAGCGGCAAGTCGTCGCTGATGGCGGTGCTGTCCGGCCTCGAATCCCCCACCGGCGGCAGCATCCGGGTCGCCGGCCTCGAGATCACCGGGCTCAGCGAGGATGGCCTCGCCGAGGCCCGGCGCGGCCGCATCGGGATCGTGCTGCAGGCCTTCCACCTCATCCCCACCATGACCGCGCTCGAGAATGTCGCCGTGCCGCTCGAGCTTGCCGGCCATCCCGACCCCTTCTCAGCCGCCCGCGCCGAGCTGGAGGCCGTCGGCCTCGGCCACCGGACAGGCCATTATCCGACGCAGCTGTCGGGTGGTGAGCAGCAGCGCGTCGCGCTCGCCCGGGCGCTTGCCGTCCGCCCCGCGCTGCTGTTTGCCGACGAGCCGACCGGCAATCTCGACGCCACGACGGGCGAGGCCATCGTGGACCTGCTGTTCCGTCGCCTCGAGGAAACGGGCGCGACCCTCGTGCTGATCACCCATGACCAGGAACTCGCCACCCGCGCCACCCGGGTGATCCGCATGCGCGACGGCCGGATCGTCGCCGACAGCACGACCGAACGGGCCGCCGCGTGAACGTCGCCCAGAGCCTTCCGCTCGAGGCCGCCCGGACGGCCGATCCCGGCCCGCGCGACGCGCCCGCCGCCTGGGCGCTTGCCGGCCGACTTGCGCTCCGCGAAGCGCGCGGCGGCCTCGGCGCGCTCCGGCTGCTTTTCATCTGCCTGTTCCTCGGGGTCTTCGCGCTCGCCGGAGTCGGAAGCCTCGGCACCGCGATCGAGAAGGGCCTCGCAGCCCAGGGCCAGCTGCTGCTCGGCGGCGACGTCGAGGCGCGGCTTACCCAGCGGATGCCCGATCCGGCCGAGCGCGGGGCGCTCGCCGGCTACGGCACCGTCTCGGAATCGGTCCGCATGCGCGCGATGGTGCGCGGCGAAAGCGGTGCCGCGACAGGCCGGCAGCTGCTCGGCGAGCTGAAGGCCGTCGATGGCGGCTGGCCGCTCTATGGCGAGGCGACGCTTCGCGGCGGCGGCGGCAATGCGGCCGTGCAGCAGGCCCTGGCGAAGGGCGCCGTCATATCGGCGGCGCTCGCCGACCAGCTCGGGCTCCGGCCCGGCGACCGCATCGGGCTTGGGCAGGCGACGCTTCCCGTCAGCGCCATCCTCGAGACCGAGCCGGACCGCGCCGGGGAAGGCTTCGCCTTCGGGCCCTCGATCCTGATCGCGCTCGACCGCCTGCCCGAAACCGCGCTCGTCCAGCCCGGCAGCCTCTACCGCCACCATTCCCGCATCCGCCTGCCCGCCGGCGTTGATCCGGCCGCCGTCACGGCCGCGCTCGAGGAACGCTTCCCCGATGCCGGCTGGCGCCTTGCCGACCGGCGCGATGGCGCGCCGGGCGTGCGCCGCTTCGTCGAACGGCTGGCCCAGTTCCTGACCCTCGTCAGCCTGACGGCGCTGGCGGTCGCAGGCGTCGGCGTGGGCAATGGCGTCCAGAGCTATCTCGACCGCAAGGCGACGACGATCGCGACGCTGAAGGCGCTGGGCGCCTCCTCGGCGCTGATCCTGAGGGCCTATCTGCTGCTCATCGGCGGTGTCGCCCTGCTCGCCGCCGCAGCCGGCGCGCTGGCAGGCGCCCTGGTGCCGCGGCTTGCAGTCGCCTTCGCCGGCGACGCGCTGCCGGTGCCGCCCGTGCTCGGGCTGCACGCGGCTCCGCTGGCGGCCGCCATCGCCTTCGGCCTGCTGGTGGCGCTCGCCTTTGCGGTGCCGCCGCTGGCGCGTGCCGGAGCCCTGCCGGCGCAGCGCCTGTTCCGCGGCGGGGTGGAAGCCTGGCCCTGGCCCTCGGCGCGGGCGCTCGGCGTGTCGCTGGGGGCCGGCGCGCTGGTCGCTGCGCTCGCCGTCTGGCAGGCGTCCGAACGGATCTTCGCGCTCGGCTTCCTCGCCGGGGCCGGCGTGGTCTTGGGCCTCCTCTTCCTGCTGGGCAGCGTCGTGCGCCGGCTGGCCGCCCGCCTGCCGCGCCCCAGGCGGGTTCTGCCGCGCCTCGCGCTCGCCAATCTCCACCGCCCGGGCGCCATGACCCGCCAGCTGGTGGTCGCCCTCGGGCTCGGTCTGTCGCTGTTCGCGACTCTCGCCTTCATCGAGACGAGCTTCAACGCCGAGCTGACCCGGACCGTGCCCGCCAAGGCGCCCGGCTACTTCCTGCTCGACCTGCCGAAGGACGAGGCCGAGCGCTTCCGCGAAAGCCTGCCGCCGGGCAGCGACGTCACGATGGTGCCGAGCCTTCGCGGGCCGCTCACCCATGTGAACGGCGTGCCCGTTTCCGAGCTGAAGAACGTGCCGGAACGAAGCTGGATCCTGCGCGGCGATCGCGGCATCACCTTCGCGACCGATCTGCCCAAGGGCAACCGGCTGGTCGCCGGGCGCTGGTGGCCGGCTGACTATCAGGGCCCGCCGCTGATCTCCGTCGATGCCGAACAGGCCGAGCTGCTGGGGCTGAAGGTGGGGGATACGCTGACGGTCGCTGTCCTTGGGGTCGAGATCACCGCCACCATCGCCTCGCTCCGGCAGATCGACTGGGATTCGCTCGGATTCAATTTCGTCATCATCTTCGATCCGGCGACGCTTCGCGACGCGCCCTACAGCTGGATGGCAACCGTCACGCCCCCGGCTGCCGCCGACGCCGGCTTCACCGGCCGGATCAGCCGCGCCTTCCCGACCGTCTCGGTCGTTCGGGTCAAGGATGTGGTGGAGGAAGTGGGCGCGCTGGCGATGCAGCTGGGCACGGCCGTCCGCATCGCGGCCTCGGTTGCCATCCTCGCCGGCATTGCCGTGCTGGTGGGTGCGCTGGCCGCGCAATCGCGCGCGCGCATCTACGACAATGTGATCCTGAAGACGCTGGGCGCCACCCGCCGGCAGCTGATGACGGCGGCCGCGATGGAATATGGCGGGCTCGGCCTCGTCGTCGCCCTGCTGGCGCTCGGCATTGGCGCGCTCAGCGCCTTCGTCGTCGTCACCCACGTGCTGCAGTTCGGCTGGAAGCCGGACTGGGGCGTGGCGTTCCTGACCGTGCTGGCCGGCGCGGCGGTCACGCTGGTGCTCGGTCTCGTCGGCGCCTGGCGGGCGCTCGGGATCCGTGTGGCGCGCGTGCTGCGGGAGAGTTGAGCGCGTCCATATTGCCGCCATGAAAGAAAATCGGGGCCTCTTGCCTTGAAACGTCACATTTCATGCGCGATATGTTCTCCCGAGCCGGCTTCGCCGGCGCAACGCTGTTCGGGAGATGCTGGGATGGTCAATCAGGTCGATCCGCGGTTCGGCCCTGCTGTCGCGGCCCGCACGGGCACGGCGGCCGCCGACTATGATGCGGGCCTCCGGGCCCACATGCTGTCCGTCTACAACTACATGATGTCGGGCGTGCTGCTCACCGGCCTCGTCGCCATGGGCATGGCCTATACGGGCGCCGTCAACGCGCTGGTGTCGCCCGCCGGCGGCCTGTCGGGGCTGGGCTGGGTGGTGGCGCTCTCGCCGCTCGCCTTCGTCTTCCTGCTCGGCTTCCGCTACCAGAAGATGTCCGAGGGCGCCGTCCAGGGCCTGTTCTGGACATTTGCGGCCATCATGGGTGCGTCGATGTCGACGATCTTCCTCGTCTACACCGCCACCTCGATCGCCACGACCTTCTTCGCGACGGCAGCCGCCTTCGCGGGCCTCTCGCTCTACGGCTACACCACCAAGCGGGATCTCTCGAAGCTCGGCACCTTCCTGGTGATGGGCCTCGTCGGCATCCTCGTCGCCATGCTGCTCAACTTCTTCTTCCAGTCGGGCACGCTGGCGCTGGTGATCTCGATCCTCGGCGTGCTGATCTTCGCCGGCCTGACGGCTGCCGACACGCAGCGCATCAAGGAAACCTATGACTATGTCGCCGGGACCGACATGGCCGGCAAGGCGGCGATCATGGGCGCGCTCACCCTCTATCTCGACTTCATCAACCTCTTCCAGTTCCTGCTGAGCTTCCTCGGCCAGCGCGAGTAGCATCGGCAGAGATGGAAGTTTGGAAGGGGCGGCTTCGGCCGCCCCTTTTCGTTTCGCCCCCTTTTCATTTCCACGATGGCCGGCCACATAGTCGGCAAGCGAGGGAGAGGGCCGATGCCCGACGACATCTATCACCACCACGCGCGCACGCTCGACGGTCGTGACGTGAGCCTCGGCGACTGGCGGGGCCAGGTGCTGCTGATCGTCAACGTTGCCTCGAAGTGCGGCTTTACCCCCCAATATGCCGGTCTCGAGGAGCTGTATCAGCGCTTCCGCGACAAGGGGTTCGCGGTGCTCGGCTTTCCCTGCAACCAGTTCGGCAAGCAGGAACCAGGCGACGAGGCCGAGATCGCGCGCTTCTGCTCCACGACCTGGCCGGTCACCTTCCCGATGTTCGCCAAGATCGAGGTCAATGGCGAGAATGCCCATCCGCTCTACCGGCAGCTGAAGGAGGCGGCACCCGGCCTTCTGGGCTCGACGGCGGTCAAGTGGAACTTCACCAAGTTCCTCGTCAACCGCGAGGGCGAGGCGGTCGAGCGCTTCGCGCCCACCGTCAAGCCCGAGGACATCGCCCCGCGAATCGCGAAGCTGCTCGCCTGAGCGAACCCGCCCCACGCCCATGCCCGTGATTGCCGTCGATGGCCCGGCCGCCTCGGGCAAGGGCACCATCGCCAAGGCGCTGGCCCGTCACTTCGGCCTGCCGCATCTCGACACCGGTGCCCTCTATCGCGCCGTTGCGCTTGCTGCCCTGCGCGCCGGCACGCCGCTCGACGACGCCGAGGCGCTCGGTCGGCACGCGGCTGCGCTCGACCTGTCGCTCATCGAGGATCCGGCACTGCGCGACGCCGCGACGGCAGCGGCCGCCTCGACCATTTCCGCCTTCCCGCAGGTTCGCGAGCGCCTGCTTGCCTTCCAGCAGGCCTTCGCCGGCCAGCCGGGCGGCGCCGTGCTCGACGGACGGGACATCGGCACCGTCATCGCGCCCGCGGCCGATGCCAAGCTGTTCGTTACCGCCCGGCCCGAGGTTCGCGCCCGTCGCCGCTACCTCGAGCATCTGGCCGCCGGGCGCGACATCTGCGAGGCCGAGGTGGCCGAGGACATCGCCCTACGCGACGCGCGCGACAGCGGGCGCGCGGCGGCGCCGCTCCGGCAGGCCGCCGACGCCGACTTGCTCGACAGCAGCGATTTGGATATAGCCGCCGCCGTCCAGGCCGCCATCGATCTCGTTTCAAGGCGACTGGGCCGGACTTCCTGAGAGGGGGCGCCGGGGGCTGAACCGCCTTCGCGCGCCCGTTTTGGCTTGTCGGCACCAGGCTTCCTGGCCAGCCGCCCCTCCAATCGCCTTTCCGGAAGGTGCCGTGGTGCAACCCCCTGCAAGACCGCCGGAGACAACCGGTTGGCCTGCACTTGAACGACAGGATCTTCATGGTTTCGACCGACATGCCCACCCGCGACGATTTCGCGGCCCTCCTCGAGAAGAGCCTGGGCGCTTCCCAGAGTTTCGAGGGGCGCGTGGTGAAGGGGCGGGTCACCGCCATCGAGAATGACCTGGTGGTGATCGACGTGGGCCTGAAGTCGGAAGGCCGGGTCTCGATCCGCGAGTTCACGCCGCCGGGCGGCACGCCCGAGGTGGCCGTCGGCGACGAGGTCGATGTCTATGTGGACCGGGTCGAGAATGCCTTCGGCGAAGCCATGCTGTCGCGCGATCGCGCCCGGCGCGAGGCGGCCTGGGACAAGCTCGAGGCCCAGTTCAACGCCGGCGAGCGCGTCGAAGGCGTCATCTTCGGCCGGGTGAAGGGCGGCTTCACCGTCGATCTGGGCGGCGCCGTCGCCTTCTTGCCCGGCAGCCAGGTGGACATCCGCCCGGTCCGCGATGTCACCCCCCTCATGGGCATCCCGCAGCCCTTCCAGATCCTGAAGATGGACCGCAAGCGCGGCAACATCGTCGTCTCCCGCCGTTCCATCCTCGAAGAAACCCGGGCCGAGGCCCGCTCCGGCCTGATCCAGAGCCTGACCGAGGGCCAGGTCATCGAGGGCGTCGTCAAGAACATCACCGACTATGGCGCCTTCGTCGATCTCGGCGGGATCGACGGCCTGCTGCACGTCACCGACATGAGCTACAAGCGGATCGCGCACCCCAATGAGGTCATCAACATCGGTGACACGGTGAAGGTGCAGATCATCCGCATCAACCGCGAGACGCAGCGCATCTCGCTGGGCATGAAGCAGCTCGAATCCGATCCGTGGGAAGGCGCCGAGGCGCGCTACCCTGTCGGCGCGAAGCTGAAGGGCCGCGTCACCAACATCACCGAATATGGCGCCTTCATCGAGCTGGAGCCGGGCATCGAGGGCCTCGTCCACGTCTCGGAGATGAGCTGGGTGAAGAAGAACGTCCACCCCGGCAAGATCGTCTCGACCAGCCAGGAAGTGGATGTGGTCATCCTCGAGGTCGATGCCGACAAGCGGCGCATCTCGCTGGGCCTGAAGCAGGCGCAGCGCAACCCGTGGGAAGCCTTTGCCGAAGCCCATCCCGTCGGCTCGATCGTCGAGGGCGAAGTCAAGAACGCGACCGAATTCGGCCTGTTCATCGGCCTGCCCGGCGATGTCGATGGCATGGTCCACATGTCGGACATTGCCTGGGGCGTCTCGGGCGAGGCGGCGCTGGCGCTGCACCACAAGGGCGAGATGGTGAAGGCGCAGGTGCTCGAGGTCGATGTCGAGCGCGAGCGGATCTCGCTCGGGATCAAGCAGGTCTCGGGCGAGGGCGCCACCGCGGGTGCTGCGGCCGGCCCGGCCGGTGCCGCGAGCGGCTTCGACCTGCGCAAGAACGAGATCGTCACCTGCATCGTGCGCGAGACGCGCGACGGCGGGATCGAGGTGCAGGTGGGCGAGGATGGCCCGACCGCCTTCATCAAGCGCTCCGACCTCAGCCGCGATCGCGACGAGCAGCGCCCCGAGCGCTTCCAGGTCGGCCAGAAGGTCGATGCCATGGTGATCGGCTTCGAACGCGGCAAGAAGCCGATGCTCTCCATCAAGGCCATGCAGATTGCCGAGGAAAAGCAACAGGTTGCCCAATATGGCTCGTCGGACTCGGGCGCGTCGCTGGGCGATATCCTGGGCGCGGCCCTCAACAAGGCCAAGCAGGACAGCTGATCGGGCCGGCAGGCCGAGAACATGGGGGCGGCGCCTCGCGGCGCCGCCCTTTTCTTTACCAGTTGAAGGGCTTGACCGACTCTCGCGCGCAGGCCCATAGTCCCCGCTTCTGTGGGAGCTGCCATGATCCGGTCCGAACTGGTGCAGAAGATCGCCGACGCCAATCCGCATCTCGGCCTCAAGGATGCCGAGCGGGTCGTCGCGACCATCCTCGATGCAATCACCGACCGGCTGGCCGAAGGCGGCCGGGTCGAGCTGCGCGGCTTCGGCGCCTTCTCGACGCGCGCGCGCAACGCGCGGACCGGGCGCAACCCCCGCACCGGCGAGTCCGTCGCGGTCGATGCCAAGCGCGTGCCGCACTTCAAGCCCGGCAAGGAATTGCGCGAACGGCTCAACATGTGAGCGCAAGGCTGCCGGCATCCGCTGCGCCCTCGGGCCGGCGTTCATTGACGACCCCGCCCGCCAGCCCTTAGGCCCCGAGGCAACCCCTTCCAGGCGGACGTGGCGGAACCGGTAGACGCAGCGGACTTAAAAGCACCAAAAAACCTTGAAAAACCCAGCAATTCTGCGATAATAGGTCAAATCAGGAGCTAGCGCAGTGCTAGCACAATTAGCACAGTGTGAGGTGCTATCCGTGGCCGACGCAGTCCATGACATTCTAGGCGGCAAGGTGCAGCTCTTCCGCCGCCCCGGCAGCAGCTACTGGCAGTGCCGCGCCAGCGTGGGCGGCAAGCAGCATCGCTTCAGCACCAAAGAAGACAGCCTCGCCAAGGCGAAGGACGTGGCCGAAGACTGGTATCTGACCCTGAAGGGCAAAGCCGCACGGGGCGAGATCAAAAGCGGCAAAACCTTCAAGCAGGCCGCCGAACGCTTCATCGACGAGTTCGAGATCATCACCCAGGGCGAGCGCAGCCCGATCTATGTCGAGGGCCATCGCCGACGGCTTCAGCTCTATCTGATTCCCTTCTTCGGATCGAAGGTGCTGAGCGAGATCAATTCCGGGATGATCCAGGATTATCGCATCCACCGGATGAAGAACGGGCGCGACGGCAAACCGCCGAGTCGCAGCACCTTGCACCAGGAGCTTGTCTGCTTCCGGCAGACCCTCAAATTCGCCAACCGGCATGGCTGGATGCCCGCTCTGCCAGACATGTCCGCCCCCTATCGCGGATCGAGCAAAGTCTCGCACCGCGCTTGGTTCTCGCCTGAGGAATACAAACGCCTCTACGAAGCCGCGCGCGAGCGCGCCAAAAACCCCAAGAAGGAACGCTGGCGCACCGCCTGCGAAGACCTGCTGGATTACATCCTGTTTCAGGTGAATACCGGGCTTCGCCCGGACGAGACCAAGCGCCTTCAGGTGCGCGACATCGAGATTGCCGAGGACGGCCCCAACCGCGAGCGCATCCTGCATATCGCGGTGCGCGGCAAGCGCGGCACCGGCTGGGCCAAGTCCATGCCGGGCGCAGTGCTGCCCTTCAAACGGATGAAGGAGCGGCACACGCTTGGGCCAACCGACCTGCTTTTCCCAACGATCCAGCGGGAGCTGTTCAATACCCTGCTGGACGAACTGGACATGAAGAAAGACCGCGAGGGCAACGCGCGGACCACCTACAGCCTTCGACACACCTATATATCACTGCGCCTCTTGGAGGGCGCAGACATCTATCAGATCGCCAAAAACTGCCGCACCAGCGTCGAAATGATCGAAAAATACTACGCCGCCCACATCAAAAATATGCTCGATGCGGGCGCAATCAACGTGCGCAGGCCGACACCGCCGCGCAAACCCAAGGCCTAAACTTGGCCGGGATAAGCTGCACATCGTCCTTGGCGGCGAATCCACCGCCGACTATAGGGGAAGACGGCTTGCGGGCGTGGCGGAATCGGTAGACGCAACGGACTTAGCCAAACTTGAGTGCGCGCCGGGAAACCGGCGACGTAGAACTGCTCAAATTCGGGGAACCCTGTAACATGGCAATCCCGAGCCAAGCCCGGCAACGGGAAGGTGTAGAGACTAGACGGGCAGCACCTACCCTCCGTTTCGGCGGAGCACGGTGAAGGGATAGTCCAGACTCCAAACGCTCCCTTGGGGGCGGCGGCGAAAGCCGTAGCGAGTAAGAAAATCCGTCGGGCTTCGCCCATGGGGGTTCGAGTCCCCCCGCCCGCACCACCGATCCGGTCCAGCGAACGATGGGCCGCAAAGCCAAAGCCCGCACGGGCGACGCGCCCCTCGCGAAATGGTCCCGGCACCGGGATCATGCTGGCCAAGGAAAGCCGAACGGCGCTGGCCATCGCCGATGAAAGTATCATGTGCCGACTTAGCACTGCCCTCGCTTCGACAACCGACGCTGCGTCACGCGTCGCCATTGCATGGCTTTCGCCTGTTGGCAGCAGGTGCAGCTCAGTCGCACGGCCAACCACAGGAAAGCCGTGGCGATAACTACATGTTTAGCTTAAAATAAAGTGCGCACAAATTGGTCGCCGTCTGTGTGAGATCATACACCCGATTGGCGGGGGGATCGAACGACGGACCAGTTGGGGCGGGAGGATTGATGCAAAGCTGCGTCGACGCTGGTGCCCCAAGTAATGCTCCAGACACAGGTGATCCATCATCGACTTTGGTATCAATATTCCATGCCTCGCTTGGATTCATGGCGCCGCGGAAAAGACCATTCCCATCAATTGTACCAATCTGGAGAAAATTGCTGGATTGCTGCCATATCGGAGCTGTGGGGCTCCGATAAAAAAGCCCCCAACCAGCCTGACCAAGCTTGCTTCTTGGTACGTTCGTCCCAGGCACAGCTGGATTTGGTGCACCCATTGTTATGCCGGTGTAGGTGCCTTCAATCAAACCTGCCAATTGTAGGTGCTGCCATGCTCGAAGCCCCTCTGGATTGGCTGGACTATTAACACCAATGTTGCCATTTCCGTCACCATTGCATGTTCCGGGCGTGCCATCAGGGATTGCTGGATCGGGGCATCCGTCTGTACCACTTGCTTGGTCGCTCCAAAATGACGTAGCGTTCCTCATATCGCCAGGCAACGCGAAGTATTTATCGCGGAACGTTGCTACGGCAGTCATGTACCTATCTGGACACCCGCAAAAACCCCTCGCGTTTGGGGCCATGATCTGATTCACTCTGTGCATTGGACGGAGAGGTTTGATGCACTCACGCAGCCTGTTTTCGCTGGCGGAGCACCTGGAGCGGCT
>JBKBUL010000016.1:0-33226 GCA_046290045.1 Sphingomonadaceae bacterium | reverse complement strand
TCGACCGCAGCCTCGACACGCTCGACCCGGCCGCGCGCGCGGCCGTTCTTGCCCAGCTTTCAGCCTGGCTCGAGGCAGCCAAGCGCCGCCATCTGGCCGCGCTCACCCGGCTGTCTGCCCTTCGCGAGACGCTCTCGCCCCCCGCGCGCGGCCTTGCCGTCCAGCTCACCGAGACGCTCGGCGCGCTGCCGCGCGCCAGCGTCGAGGACCTGATTTCCGCACTCAGCCGGGCCGACCGCAAGGCGCTCGCCAACGCCGGCGTGCGCCTCGGCGTCACCCATGTGTTCGCCGCCCAGGCGCTGAAGCCCGAGGCGACGCGCTGGCGCCTCGCGCTCTGGGGGGTGGCCAACGGCCTCGCCGCCATGCCGCCCCCGCCGAGACCGGGGCGAACCAGCATCCCCGTCGATCCCGCCGCCCCGCCGGGCTTCTACGCGGTCGCGGGCTTCTGGTCCCTGGGCGCCTTCGCCGTCCGGGTCGACATGGCCGACCGGGCGGCGCGCGCGATCCACGCCCAGCGCCTCGCCGAACGCGCCGGCGAGCGGCCGATCCGCCCGGACCCGGCGCTCATCTCGTCGCTCGGCCTCGGCCCGGCGGATTTCGCCCGGCTCATGCAGGCGCTTGGCTTCCGCGGCGAGGCGGCGCGCGGCTTTGCCTTCGCCCCCGGCCGCCGCCGGGCGCGCCGGCGCGAGGGCGCACCAGCCAGCGATGCGGCCCTGCCCTTCGCGGGCCTCGATACCCTTCTGGCAAGGCGCAACGACAGTCGATGAAGGAGAATGCTGCTTGGTCTATGAACGCGGGATGCGGATCGACAAATGGCTGTGGTTCTCGAGGCTCTCGGGAAGCCGCAGCGAGGCCCAGAAACTCTGCGAGAGCCGCCGCCTCCGGCTCGACGGGCGGGTGATCGACCGAAGCTGCGCGACCGTCCGGCCCGGCGCCATCCTCTCCTTCCCGCGCGGAGATCATGTGGTGGCCGTGCGCGTGCTCGCACTTGCCGAACGCCGCGGCCCGTCGGCCGAGGCGCGCGGCCTCTACCAGCCGCTGCTGCCTGTGCCCGCGGCCCAGACCCGGCCCGAACCCTGCTTTGCAACCCTGCAGCCTGCCTGAAAGGCGGGCTTTGCCACGCCCAACGGCGCGCCCATTGACGCACGCCGCGCCCGCGCGCTAGCGCGGGGCCAGTCGAAACTCAGGGGACGCCGTCCATGGCCTATGTGGTGACCGAAGCCTGCATCCGCTGCAAATATATGGATTGCGTGGAGGTTTGCCCCGTCGACTGTTTCTACGAAGGGGAGACGATGCTCGTCATCAACCCCAATGAATGCATCGACTGCGGCGTGTGCGAGCCCGAATGCCCGGCCGAGGCGATCGTCCCCGATACCGAGCCGGGCCTCGAGAAGTGGATCGAGCTCAATGCCCAGTACAGCGCCGAATGGCCCAACATCACGGTGAAGGGCGAAACGCCGGCCGACGCCGACGAGTGGAAGGGCAAGGAGGGCAAGTTCGAACAGT
This sequence comes from Sphingomonadaceae bacterium, assembly GCA_046290045.1. Taxonomy (GTDB): domain Bacteria; phylum Pseudomonadota; class Alphaproteobacteria; order Sphingomonadales; family Sphingomonadaceae; genus Sandaracinobacteroides. The sequence continues at coordinate 31,720 of JBKBUL010000016.1, read as the reverse complement.
TCTTCTCGGACAAGCCCGGCAAGGGCAGCTGACCGGTCCGGGCAGTCCGCCTCAGCGGAGGCCGAGCGCCCGCTTCACGTCCCGCCAGTCCACCAGCTTGTAATTCTGCTGCTTGCCGTCGCTGTCGCACACGGCGGCCGGCGGATCCTCGGGCCCGTCGCCGTCGCAATGGTCGTGCACCGCAATCGCCCCGTCCGGAAATGCCCCGATCGGCCCTGAGAAGGCGCTGATCCCGTCGGTCTGCGTCACCGGGTCGATCCCGCCGCCGCCGATGCGAAAGCGCCCCAGGAAGCGGTGCCCGCCGCCCGCCCGCTCGAACACGGCATAGGCGCTGTCCCCCTGCGAGGAGGCGATCAGGAAGCTGCGCCCCCCGTCGCGCAGGATCGTCAGCCCCTCGACATCGGCGACGAGGATCCGGTCGTCCACGGGTGCGATCTTCACCGGCGCCTCGGCCGGCCGGGCGAGCGACAGGCGCCAGATGCCCACATCCTCCTCGCCGACATAAAGATCGCCGGTCGCGTCATCGACGACACAGCCTTCCGTCTGCGAGCCGAGCTTCCAGCGGTGCGCCTCGCGCATCGCCGGCCGGCCGTCTGCGCCTTCCGAAACCGCGAAGGCGCGCACCTCGCCCTCCTTGTTGTTGGCCACCAGGAAGGTCTCGCCCCCCCACTGCCCCATGCAGAAGCCGTAAGGCTCGCCGAAGCTCCGGTCGGTCGGCAGGAAGCCCCAGCGCTCCACCTTCAAGTCCGGGCTTTCCGGGTCGAAGCGCCAGGTCATGATCCCGAACCGGTCGCGCTCGGCGGCCGCCACCAGCACCATCGGCTTCCCGCCCATGGCGAAGTTGCGCAGGTCCACATTGTTCATCGGCCCGTCGGGGAAGAACTGCCGCACTCGCCCGTCGAGGTCGTGGACATAGAGCCCCTTCGACTTGTCGGTCCCGAACCAGAGCGCGCGCCGGGGGTCGGCGGGGTCGGCCCAGAGCACGGGGTCGTCGGCATCGACGGTCGGATTGTCGGCCACCAGCGTCTCGACCCGCGCCGGCACAACGGCCGTCACGATGGCCGCCGGGTCGGCCGCCGCGCCGGCCAGCTGCGGCTCGGGCTGCACGGCCGCGGGCTTTCCGCACCCGGCCAGAATCGCAAGCAGCGCAACGCTCAATCCGGTTCGCAAGGGTCAGGCCTCCCTGTTGCCCGCCTCGTCGGGCGGGTCGTGGCGCCGATACAACATCGAAAGGGGCAATCAACCGGCATTCCGGCCTGTCGCGAAAATGTCATTCCGCTGTCACGGGCCCGTCTTCGACCGCGCCATAGAGCCCCGCGAGTCCGGCGCCCGCCGACCTCAACCCCGGGGGATTTCATGCACGCTTCGTCTCGCGATCTCGCCGCGCTTCGCCTCGGCTGCGCCAGCCTCGCCCTGCTGGCCGCCACCACTGCAGCCGCGCAGGATGCCGCCGCCGCCGACACCGGCCCCAACGACGACATCGTCGTCGTCGGCTCGCGCCCCATCGCCGAATCCGAGGAGGCGGCGCTTGCCTTCCAGCGCAACAGCATCAGCCTTGTCTCGGTCGTCGCCGCCGACGCGGTGGGCCGCCTGCCCGACCAGAATATCGCCCAGGCTGTCAGCCGCCTGCCCGGCGTCGCCGTCCAGCGCGACCAGGGCCAGGCGCGCTACGTCAACCTGCGCGGCAGTCCTCTCAACTGGACGACGCTCAGCTTCAACGGAATCAATGTCGTCAGCCCCGAGGGGCGCGATGCGCGCTTCGATTCGCTGCCGTCTGCGATCGCGTCGAAGATCGTTGTGCAGAAGGCGGTCACGCCCGAGATGTCGGGCGAGACGCTCGCCGGCAACATCGACATCATCACCCGCTCCCCCTTCGACTACAAGGGCTTCCATGTCGCCGCCAAGGCCGGCTTCGGGCTTGGCGACCTCGGCGGCCAGCCCGAATATGAAGGCTCGCTGGTGCTCTCCAACCGCTGGCAGATTGACGACAATTCGATCGGCGTGCTGGTCTCGGGCAGCTACTACCAGCGCGGGATGCGCACCGACAATTTCGAGATCGACTGGGAAGTGGTCGATCAGGATCGCCGCCCGGGCGGCGCCGAGCGCGTCTGGGCGCGCGAGATCGAGAACAAGTTCTACCGGCTCAAGCGCCGCAACTGGTCGCTCTCCGGCCGGCTCGAATGGCAGGCGCCGACCGGCCACACCCTGTTCGCCGAGAGCGTCTACACCATCTTCATGGACGACGAGCTTCGCGACAATTACCGGCTCGACACCGACGACCAACAGTCCTCTGCCGCCACCGTCGCGGCGCTTGCCGCGCCTTGCGCCGGCCCCATTCCCAACCCGATCCCGCCGGCCACCACCGGCTATGCCGACATCTGCATCGGCAACACGCCGTTCGTCGGCACCGTCTTCGGGATCGACTATGACGCCCGCTTCCGCGAGACGCGCTACCGCCAGTCGGTCTTCACCAACACCATCGGCGGCAACCATGACTTCGATGGCTGGCGCGTGCGCTGGCGCGGCAACTACACCCGCTCGGAGGACGACCGCTCGCAGCCCTTCCTGCTCACCTACACCCAGCCGGGCTTCGGCACGGCGGGCGCCGGCGCCGTCAACCGCGTGACGGCCTTTTACGACTTCTCCAACCCCTTCCGGCAGGACATCGAGCTCTACCGCACGCTCCGCTCGCCCACCGGCGTGCTGTCCCGCGGGGAGCGGGTGTCGCGCTATGAACAATTCCCCAACAGCCTCAACAGCATCACCTCGCTGAAGGCGCTCGACGTCACCGACGCCTGGACGGGCAAGCTCGACGTCGCGCGCGAGACCGGCCTCTTCGGCGACACCGAGTTCCGCGTCGGCGTCCAGTATGACAACCGCGTCAAGGAGCGCAACGAGCGCCAGTCCTCGCTCTCGGGGGCGGCCAATCTGACAGCCGCCGGGATCGAACTGCCGCTGTCCGTGCTCCTCTTCCAGGGCGAGGGGTACAAGGGCCAGCTGCCAACCGGCTACCAGTTCAACCATTTCAACCAGGCCATCGCGCGCGACTTCCGCGATCGCGCGGTTGCCCGCGCCCCCTTCCTGCCGAGCAACGCCAACTATTATCGCGTGCGCGAGGAAGTCTGGGCCGGCTACGCCATGGGCCTCACCCGCTTCGACGGCGGAAACATCGTCTATGGCGCCCGGATCGAGCATGTGACGAACCGCGGCGAGGCCTTCGTCACCTTCCCCGGGACGCCGCCGGTGCAGCGGCTGGTCGAGGCCTCCTCCTCGTCAACGCTGGTCCACCCCAGCGTCCACCTCAACCTCGACATCCACGAGGACATGAAGCTTCGCTTCAGCTTCAACACCGGCGCCGCCCGGCCCGACTATGACCAGCTCCGCCCCAGCTTCACCATCGACGACGGCAACGAGCGGCTGTCGGGCGGCAACCCCGACGCCCGGCCGGAACGCGCCCGTGGCGTCGATGTCTACTATGAATGGTATGTCCAGCCGCGCGGCTACATCGCGCTCGGCGCCTACTACAAGAAGCTCAGGGAGGTGCTGTTCGAGGACAGCCGCGTCTTCGGCTCCGACATCCTGAATGAGCCGGGCCGCGACCGCTCGGGCTACACGCTCACCACGCTCGTCAACGGCGGCGACGGCTATATCGCCGGTGTCGAGGGCACGGTCCAGCTTCAGCTCGACAGCTTCACCAAGGACGACCCATGGTGGGGCGGCTTCGGCCTCCAGGCCAATCTCACCATCAACACCAGCGAGGCGCGCACGCCCGACGGCCGCAAGATCCGCTTCCCCGGCGCGTCCGACTGGGTCGTGAACCTCGGCCCCTATTACGAGAAGTACGGCCTGTCGGCCCGCCTCTCCTACCAGAAGCGCACCACCTGGCTCTCCGAGCTGGGCGGGCCGGACACCGGCGGCGACATCTACTGGGCGACCGACGAGGAGCTGGACGCCTCGATCCGCTATGCGCTCACCCGCCAGTTCGAAATCTACTTCGACGCCTCGAACCTGCTGAACGGCCCCGGCCGCCGCTTCGCCGGCGATTCGAGCCGCACGCTCGAGTTCGAGAAGTTCGGCCGCCGCTTCGTCGGCGGGGTGCGCTTCACCTACTGACGAAGGCGCGCGGGGCCGGTCACACCGGCTCCGCGCCCCCGCGCTCAAGCGGCTTCCGCGAACACGGCCGCGAGCCAGCCTCGGACCTCGTGAAGGTCGGCGGCGATCGCCAGGCAACCCGACGCCACGTCGGGCGGCGGCGGCTGGAGATCGGGTACCACGATGACCCGCATCCCCGCGGCAAGGGCCGACCGGGCGCCGTTGGCCGAATCCTCCAGCGCGAGGCACGCGGCCGGATCGACGCGCAGCGCCGCCGCCGCCATCAGGTACGGCTCCGGGTGGGGTTTCGGGTTCGCCACATCCTCGCGGGCGACGAGACGGTCGAGCTTTTCCAGCAGGCCGGCCAGCCCCAGGTGATGGCGTGCCTGCGCCCGGTTCGTCGATGTCGCCACGGCAATCGGCAGCCCGCCTGCCCGCGCGTGGTCCACAAGCTCGGCAGCGCCCGGCTTCAGCGGCAGCCCCTCGCAGGTGATCCGCGCCTGAAGCCGATCCTCGTAGCGGGTCCGGTAGCAGTCGAACGGAAAGGCCTCGCCGAAGACCGCCCTCAGGATCCGCCGATTGCCGTCGATCGGCACGCCGACCAGTTGCAGGAACAGCGCCTCGTCCATCGGATAGCCATGGTAGGCCGCCGATTCGAGTATGGCATCGCGAACCAGTCGCTCGGTGTCGAGAAGCAGGCCGTCCATGTCGAACAGGATGGCCCGCGGTCGCGGCGAGGGGATCATGCCATCTGCGCCTGCCTCGCCGCGATGCGCTCGCGCCACTCGGCCGGCCCGGTCGCGTGCACGCTTGCCCCACGCGCATCGACGGCAACCGTCACCGGCATGTCCTTGACCTCGAACTCGTAGATCGCCTCCATGCCGAGGTCCTCGAATGCGAGGACGCGCGCGCCCCTGATCGCCCGCGCGACGAGATAAGCAGCCCCCCCTACCGCCATCAGGTAGGCGGCGCCGTGCCGCGCGATCGCCTCGATTCCGGCCGGCCCGCGCTCCGCCTTGCCCACCATCGCGAGGAGCCCGGTTCGGGCCAGCATCGTTTCGGTAAACTTGTCCATCCGCGTCGCCGTCGTCGGACCGGCCGGGCCCACCACCTCGTCGCCCACCGGGTCGACCGGACCCACATAGTAGATGACGCGATTCTCGAAGCTCACGGGCAGCGGCTCGCCCTTCGCGATCATGTCCACCAGCCGCTTGTGGGCGGCGTCCCGCCCGGTCAGCATCCTGCCCGACAGCAGCAGCCGCTCGCCCGGCTTCCAGCTCGCCACCTCCTCGCGGGTCAGCGTGTCGAGGTTCACCCGCCGGGCCTCGACGGAGGGCGCCCAGTCCACCTTCGGCCAGCGCGAAAGGTCGGGTGCCGGAAGATAGGCCGGGCCGGAGCCGTCGAGGTGGATGTGCGCGTGCCGCGTCGCGGCGCAATTGGGGATCATGGCCACCGGCTTGGAGGCGGCATGCGTCGGCCAGTCGAGGATCTTGACGTCGAGCACCGTCGAAAGCCCCCCTAGCCCCTGCGCCCCGATGCCCAGCGCATTCACCGCATCATGGATCTCGATCCTGAGCTCCTCGATGGCGGTCCGCGGCCCCCGCGCCTTCAGCTCGGCCATGTCGATGGGCGCCATCAGCGATTCCTTGGCGAGCTTCATCGCCTGCTCGGCCGTGCCCCCGATCCCGATTCCCAGCATGCCCGGCGGGCACCAGCCCGCACCCATCGTCGGCACCATCCTCACCACCCAGTCGGTGATGGAGTCGCTCGGGTTCAGCATCACGAACTTCGACTTGTTCTCGCTGCCCCCGCCCTTCGCCGCCAGCGCCAGCTCCAGCTGATCGCCGGGCACCAGCTCGACATGCAGTACGGCCGGCGTGTTGTCGCGGGTGTTGACGCGGGTGAAGGCGGGGTCGGCCACCACCGAGGCGCGAAGCGGATTGTCGGGGTTGCGCCAGGCCCGGCGGACCCCCTCGTCCACCATCTGCTGCAGGGTCATGTCGCCGTCCCAGGTCACGCCCATCCCGACCTTCGCGAACACGCACACGATGCCCGTGTCCTGGCAGATCGGCCGGTGGCCTTCGGCGCACATCCGGCTGTTGGTCAGGATCTGCGCGATCGCATCCTTCGCGGCCGGGCTTTCCTCCAGCCGATAGGCCCGGCCCAGCGCCTCGATATAGTCGATGGGGTGGTAGTAGCTGATGTGCTGCAGCGCATCGGCGATCGAGGCGATCACGTCTTCCTGGGCAATGCGGGCCATGACTGTCCTTGTGCGGCTGGGGGGAAGCGCCCGCTCCCTGCCAAAGCCCGCCCTGCCTTGCCAAGGCCCGGCGCAAAAGCTGTGCACCAAATGGGGGAGAAGCCGGGATAGCCCCGCATCGGGCTGGCGGCTCGCGCCTGCACGGTCCATCATCGCCCGCCTCGAGCATCAGGGGCTGTGCCCTTGTCGCACCACCCGCGCAAAAGCCGATGGACACCCAAAAAGGCTCTTGCACGCGACGCAGCTTTTGGCACTATCCCTCGTGGTCGGGGGGCCATTCAGCCCCCACAGATTGTGTCCGGGCCATGACAAGGCGGTCGCCGTAACGAATCGCCCTTACGGAACGGAACAAGAACGATTAATATGGGCAGTTCGAGGCCGGAGTCGGCTGGAAGGGCTGCCCATGACGAGGGACAGAGGGGACGAGATGGATTTCGCGCGCACCGAAACCGCACCCGTGGCCGATGCGGCAGCCGCGCCGCTGCCGGCCAGCCACGCCATCCATGCGCCGCGCTTCCCGGTGAAGACGCGGCCCGAGCGCGACGCCCTCCTCACCGAGTTCGGCAAGGAGACGCTTCGCGATCGCTACCTCCTTCCCGGCGAGGGCTGCCAGGATCTCTTCGCCCGCGTCGCCGCGGCTTACGCCGACGATGCCGAGCACGCCCAGCGCCTCTACGATTACATCTCGAACCTCTGGTTCATGCCGGCCACGCCCGTGCTGTCCAACGGCGGCACCGGCCGGGGCCTGCCGATCAGCTGCTATCTCAATTCCGTGTCCGACAGCCTCGAGGGCATCGTCGGCACCTGGAACGAGAATGTGTGGCTCGCCGCGCGCGGCGGCGGCATCGGCACCTACTGGGGCCGGGTTCGCGGCATCGGCGAGCCGGTCGGCCTCAATGGCAAGACGTCGGGCATCATCCCCTTCGTCCGCGTGATGGACAGCCTCACGCTCGCCATCTCGCAGGGCTCGCTGCGGCGCGGCTCGGCCGCCGTCTATCTCGACATCTCCCATCCCGAGATCGAGGAGTTCCTCGAGATCCGCAAGCCCTCGGGCGATTTCAACCGCAAGGCCCTGAACCTGCACCATGGCGTGCTGGTGACCGACGCCTTCATGGAAGCGGTCAAGGCCGGCGAGCCCTTCGATCTCGTCTCCCCCAAGACGGGGGAGAAGCGCGGCCAGGTCGATGCCCGCGCGCTGTTCCAGAAGCTGGTCGAGACCCGGCTGGCGACCGGCGAGCCCTACATCATCTTCATCGACCATGTGAACCGCAACATGCCGCGCCACCAGCGCGAGCTGGGCCTCAAGGTCTCGACGTCGAACCTCTGTTCCGAGATCACGCTGCCCACCGGCCCCGACCATCTGGGGAATGATCGCACCGCGGTCTGCTGCCTGTCGTCGCTCAACTTCGAGACGTGGGACCAGTGGCATTCGGACGAGCGCTTCATCGAGGATGTCATGCGCTTCCTCGACAATGTGCTGACCGACTATATCGACCGCGCGCCACCCGAGATGGCGCGTGCCAAATATTCCGCCATGCGCGAACGCTCGGTGGGCCTTGGCGTCATGGGCCTGCACAGCTTCTTCCAGGCGCGCGGGATCCCCTTCGAAAGCGCGCTGGCCAAGAGCTGGAACCTGAAGCTCTTCCGCCACATCCGCGAGCGGGTGGACGCCGCCTCGATGCTGCTCGCCGCCGAGCGCGGGCCCTGCCCCGACGCCGCCGACCGCGGCGTGATGGAGCGTTTCTCCTGCAAGATGGCGATCGCGCCGACGGCCAGCATCTCGATCATCTGCGGCGGCACGTCCGCCTGCATCGAGCCGATCCCGGCCAACATCTACACCCACAAGACGCTGTCGGGCAGCTTCGTCGTCAAGAACCCCTATCTCGAGAAGCTGCTGGTCGAGAAGGCCAAGAATTCGGACGCGGTGTGGAACGCGATCCTCGAGCGCGGCGGCTCGGTCCAGCATCTCGACTTCCTCTCGGCCGAGGAGAAGGACGTGTTCAAGACCGCCTTCGAGATCGACCAGCGCTGGCTCCTCGAGCTCGCCGGGGACCGCACGCCCTACATCGACCAGGCGCAGTCGCTGAACCTGTTCATCCCGGCCGACGTCGAGAAGTGGGACCTGCTCATGCTCCACTTCCGCGCCTGGGAGCTTGGCATCAAGTCGCTCTACTATCTCCGCTCCAAGTCGATCCAGCGCGCCGGCTTCGCCGGCTCCGAGCTGCTCGGCGGCGTCGAGGCCGACAACACGCCCGCCCCCAAGCGGATCGAGATCGAGCTCAACAAGTATGACGAGTGTCTGGCGTGCCAGTGACCGCGGGCGGCCACGGCCTGCAGCCCGATCCCCTCGCGATCAGGCGAAGGCCCGTGGACTCGCCCAGGGCCCGGCCGGCGGGGCAGGCCCGCGGCGCGGGCTTTGCCCGCGCACAGGGCCTGGGCCCGACCGACAACGTCACCATCATGCCCACCGCGCGCCAGCTTCGCGACCTCGCCTGTCTCGCGCTCGCGCTCGCGGCGCTCATCCTGCCGCGCTTCGCCTGATGCGCGCCCCCTGCCCGCCCCGCCGTCGCCGCGCGGTGCTCGCCACCGCCACGCTGCTTCGCCTGTCGCGCGCCCGCCGCCCCGCGGCACGGGTTCGCACCCCCTTCCGTCGCCCGGTTTTCGTTCTATCTTCGTTCCAGCTCACCCAAGGATAGGCCCATGTCCCTTCTCGAAGCCTCGCGCGTCTACAAGCCCTTCGAATATCCCTGGGCCTATGAGTTCTGGAAGCGCCAGCAGCAGATCCACTGGATGCCCGAGGAAGTGCCCCTGGGCGAGGACTGCCGGGACTGGGCGCAGAAGCTCGCCGAGCATGAGCGGAACCTCCTCACCCAGATCTTCCGCTTCTTCACCCAGGCCGATGTCGAGGTGCAGGATTGCTACCACGACAAATATGGCCGGGTGTTCAAGCCGACCGAGATCAAGATGATGCTGACGGCGTTCAGCAACATGGAGACGGTGCACATCGCGGCCTACAGCCACCTCCTCGACACCATCGGCATGCCCGAGAGCGAATATTCCGCCTTCCTCAACTACAAGGAAATGCGGGACAAGCACGACTATCTCGCGACCTTCGGGGTCGAGACCGACCAGGACATCGCGCGAACGCTCGCCATGTTCGGCGGCTTCACCGAGGGGCTGCAGCTGTTCGCGAGCTTCGCGATGCTGATGAACTTCCCGCGCTTCAACAAGATGAAGGGCATGGGCCAGATCGTCAGCTGGTCGGTCCGCGACGAGAGCCTGCACTGCGAGGGGATCGTGAAGCTCTTCCACGCCTTCTGCGCCGAGCGTCAGTGCCTCACCAAGGCGGTGCGCGACGACATCACCGATGTCTGCCAGAAGACGGTTCGCCTCGAGGACGCCTTCATCGACCTCGCCTTCGAGATGGGCCCCGTTCCCGGCATGGCGCCCAGGGAGATCAAGAAGTACATCCGCTACATCGCCGACTGGCGGCTGCGCCAGCTCGGCCTCCAGCCCATCTACCTGATCGACGAGCATCCGCTGCCCTGGCTGCAGCCGCTGCTCAACGGCGTGGAGCACGCCAACTTCTTCGAGACCCGCGCGACCGAATATTCCAAGGCCGCGACCAAGGGGAACTGGAACGAGGTGTGGGAAGCCTTCGACCGGCGGCAGTCCGCCAAGGTCGGCGTTGCCGCGAACGACGGCGAGGACGCCGCCGACCTGCTGGCGGGCGTGGGGGCGGCGGAATAGGCCCCATCGATGGGGTTCGAGTATGACCCGGTGAAGAACGCGGGCAACATCGAAAAGCATGGACTGCCACTCGACGTCGCCCCGCTCCTGTTTCTCGGCCCGTTCATCGAGGAAGAGGTCATCCGCCCGGGCCTCACCGAAGCGCGCTTTCAGGCCATCGGCCCGATCGACCGCTTTGGTGACAGGCTCTTCGTGGTCGTCTACACATGGCGGGACGGCAGACGCAGGATCATCAGTTTCAGGAAAGCCAATGAGCGAGAAGCCAGACGATACCGTCGCGATCACCGTTGAACTGGCGGACCGTGCGGCGAAGGAACTCGCGACGCCCGAGTTCCTGGCCTGGCTCGACAGCCTGACCGACGAAGACATCGCCGCCCAGATCGCTGCCAATCCGGACGCCGCTCCCGAACTGACAGACGAATGGTTTGAGAACGCGCGGCTGGTGATCCCGCTGAAAAGCCGGAAGGCGGGGTGAGAAGCGGGCGAGGGGCGGTGGAACGGGACGATTTTGTCGAGGCGCGTGCAGCCGACTGTTCCGAGGTGGGGGCCGAGGGGAACTGGACCGAGGTGCTGGAAGCCTTAGAGCTTGGGTAGTCTACCAAAGGTCGGCGTGGCGGCGAACGACGGCGAGGACGCCGCCGACCTGCTCGCGGGCTTCGGGGCGGCGGAGTAGGGAGCCCTGCCTCCGATGCTGCGCAGTCACCGATCCGAGTATCGGGCAGACGACCTTAAGGCGGGCCGCGAGGAAAGGGTTCTTCATGAATTCCCGGCCAAATGCTATGCAATGGTTCGACGACCAAGTGAGCCGAGTTCTACCTCGACTTGATCCCGAGATAATTATTCCAGAACAATTTCAGGCGTGCGTCTACTCTACTATTCTCGAAGAAGTATATCATTTATCGAATTCGTTGAGGAAAGAGATTGTTGATTCTTCACCTGTGCCTATCCGTTCACGTCTGGATACCATTGAGAAATCAGTTGCCGCTAATGCAATGCTTAAATCCGACCTGATCTCCGTGACGTCTTGGTCCAAGACGATCATACAGAATTATACATATTTTGTGTTTTGCGCTGATACAATTTTTAGATCTTTGGCATCTCATTCAGATGTTGGATCGATTTCTAGAACTCTTGGATGCTATCTGAGACGAACGGAATATAGACACCTCAGAAATTCCATAGCTCATGGCCACTGGATGATTTCCAGTGAATCGCTCATATATTGGAATAAGAAGAATAATCGTTTTAATAAGTACGAAGTTTCTGAACAAGAATTGTTTGATTTATGGACTTTGTCTCGCGCTGTTGCTTATGGTGCACTCACTGGCGCTCAGCAGATGCCTGAAGCGATCGATTGAACGTAAATGGCGAACAACCGGCGGCAAAGCCGCCGAGTCCGCTCAAGGCCGCTCGTGGAACGTTCCAATTTGTAGGATAATGTTCCACGTGGAACAACCAATCCGGTTATTCAAGGCAAGGGCGCGGCGAAGCCGCGCCGTCGGTCGTGTCGGCTTCGCCGCACGCCGGCCGGGCCTTCGGTGAGTCTGGCGACTTGCGCTTTGCGCAAGCGCCAGCCACCTGCGGCCAATGCCCGGCCGCTTCCGCTTCTCCACGCGCTACCGCGCCCTTCCCGCCCTGTTCTTCACCGAACAGCCGCCCGAGCCGGTGCGCGCGCCCGCGCTCGTGCTGCTCAACCGCCCGCTCGCCGAAGGCCTCGGGCTCGATCCTGGCTGGCTGGCCTCGCCCGAGGGCGTCGCCATCCTCGCGGGCAATGCGCTGCCCGAAGGCGCCACGCCGCTCGCCCAGGCCTATGCCGGCCACCAGTTCGGCCATTTCACCATGCTCGGTGATGGCCGCGCGATCCTGCTGGGCGAGCATGTCGCCCCAGATGGCCGCCGCGTCGACATCCAGCTGAAGGGCGCGGGCCGCACGCCCTATTCGCGCATGGGCGATGGCCGCGCCGCGCTGGGGCCCATGCTCCGCGAATATATCGTCTCCGAGGCGATGCACGCGCTCGGCATCCCCACCACCCGCAGCCTCGCCGTGGTCTCGACCGGCGAGCCGGTCTTCCGCGAACGCCCGCTGCCCGGCGCGATCCTGACGCGCATCGCCGCCAGCCACATCCGCGTCGGCACCTTCCAGTTCGCCGCCCTTGAAGGCGATCCCGCGGCGCTTCAGGCCCTCCTCGCCCACACGATCGCCGCCCACGCGCCCGAGGCCGCCGAGGCGCCGAACCCTGCGCTCGCCCTCCTCGATTCCACCATCCGGAAACAGGCCGATCTCGTCGCCCGCTGGATGGGGGTGGGGTTCGTCCACGGCGTCATGAACACCGACAACATGACGCTCTCGGGCGAAACGATCGATTACGGCCCCTGCGCCTTCCTCGATGGCTATGATCCGGCGGCCGTCTTCTCCTCGATCGACCGCGCCGGCCGCTACGCCTTCGGCAACCAGCCGCGGATCGCCCACTGGAACCTCGTCCGCCTCGCCGAAGCGCTCCTCCCCCTCATTGACCCTGACCGCGAGCGCGCCGTCGCCCGCGCCAACGAGACGCTCGCCACCTTCCCCACCCGCTTCGAGGGCGCCTGGCTCCGCGTCCACCGCGCCAAGCTGGGGCTTGCGACCGACCGGCCGGAGGACCGCGCCCTCGTCGAACAGTTGCTGGCCATCCTTCAGGAAACCGGCTCCGATTTCACCCTCGCCTTCCGCGCGCTCGCCGAAGGCGCCCCCTGGCCCGTGGCCGATCCCGGCGCCTTCGCCGGCTTCGAGCAAGCCTGGTCCGCCCGCCTTGCGGCCGAAGGCAGCACGCCCGAGGCCGCGCGCACCCGCGCATCCCAGGCCAACCCCGCCGTCATCGCCCGCAACCACCGCGTCGAGGAAGCGCTGGCCGCCGCCGAGGCCGGCGATGCCGAGCCGCTGCACCGCCTGCTCGCCGCCGTATCCCGCCCCTTCGACCCGCCGCCCGAGCTTCAATCCTATCGCGCCGCCCCTGCCCCGCACGAGCGGGTGCGCGAGACCTTCTGCGGCACCTGAACCCCATGTTCGAGAATGCCATCGCCTTTCTCGACTGGCTCGGCGTCATCGTCTTCGCGATGACGGGCGCGCTCGTCGCCTCGCGCCGGCAGATGGATGCCGTCGGCTTCGTGCTGCTGGGCACCGTCACCGGGATCGGCGGCGGCACCCTCCGCGACCTGCTGCTCGATCGCCACCCGCTCGTCTGGATCGAGCAGCCGCTCTACCTTTTCGTCTGCGTCGCCGTCTCGCTGCTGGTCTTCTTCACCGCGCATCTGGTGCAGTCGCGCCTGCGCCTCCTCCTCTGGCTCGATGCCGTGGGCCTGGCGCTCTATGCCACCATCGGCGCCGAGCGCGCGCTCGAGGCCGGCACCGCGCCGCTCGTCGCGGTCGTCATGGGGATGATCACCGCCACCTTCGGCGGAATCATCCGCGACATCCTGGGCGGCGAACGCTCGATCATCTTCTCGCAGGAAATCTATGTGACGGCGGCGCTCGCCGCGGCGCTTGCTTTCGTCGCGCTCGACCGGCTCGGCATGCCCCGCGAGGCAAGCATCAGCCTCGCCATCCTCACCGGCTTCGGCCTTCGCGCCGGCGCGCTTCGGCACGGCTGGTCGCTCCCCCGCTACCGCCCCAGGCCACCCCGAAGCTGAGCCGCCCGCCCGCGCCGGGACGGCTGACGTGGCGGCTTCCAGCGCGAGCCGGGAGGGTTGGTGTGGCGGCTGCCGGCGAGCGCGCCCCCTCGCGCGAGCCGAGCGAGTTGGTGTGGCGGCTGCCGGCGAGCGCGCAAAAGAGACACGCTGGCGCGCCCGGCAGGATTGACTTCGTCGATCATGCCGGCCGCTGGCGCGCCCGGCAGGATTGACTTCGTCGATCATGCCGGCCGCTGGCGCGCCCGGCAGGATTCGAACCTGCGACCATCCGCTTAGAAGGCGGGTGCTCTATCCAGCTGAGCTACGGACGCTTGGGCACCGCCCTTAGACCAGTTCGGCCGTCAGCGGAAATTCTCTGCATAGCTCTGCAGGATCAGCCGATGCGGCGCTGGCGGCACGACCTCGACCTCGAGATCATGGCGCTCGGCATAGGCGCGTGCCGCCGCCTCGCTCGGGAAGCGAAGCCGCACCTGCTGCGCCGTGTCGCCGCTGCCGGCCCAGCCCATCAGCGGGTCCGGGCGCTTCGGCTCCACGGGTTCCGGCTCCAGCACCCAGTCGCCGGCGCGCGCCCGGCCCGACTGGGTGGCGCGGGTTCCCTGCTGATAGAGACGGGCACGGCGTCGCATGGCGGCCTCAAGCCTCATGTGCCTCACAAAATCAACCGGCATCGCGCGTGGCGTTCGCCGCCTTCCACTCCATCGCCGCGCGAACCCGCCGCTCGACCGAGGGGTGGGTCATGAACAGGGCCTCGGCGATCGGGTGCGGACGCGGGTCGCGATAGTCGGCCGTCTTGACCAGCGCGCGGGCCAGCGCGTCGGGCTTGCCCACCGTCTCGAGGCTGTAGCGGTCCGCCTCGCGCTCGCCCTGGCGGGTGAGCGCAGTCTGAAGCGGGGTGGCGAGCAGGCCGAACAGGCTTGCCATGAACAGGATGACCGGCAGGCCCGCCGGCTGGTCGAGGGCGGCGCTCGACCCGAACAGCGCCGCGAAACGGGGATAGAGGCGGTCGATCAGGAAGAAGAAGATCAGCGCCAGCCCGACGAGCAGCGCCACAGATCGCCAGACATGGCCCAGCACATAATGGCCGATCTCGTGGCCGGTGACGGCCTCCACCTCGTCGAGGTCGGCGCCCTTCAGCGCCACGTCCGAAATGGCGATCCGCGCCGAGCCGAAGATGCCCGAGACATTGGCGGTGAAATTGTTCGACTGGCGCGAGCCATCATAGACGAAGATCCGGTCGGTCGGCACGCCGGCTTCGATGGCTTGGGCCTCCAGCGCGGTTCGGACTGGGCCTTCGGGCAGCGGCGTATACTGGTTGAACAGCGGCGCGATGAAGACCGGCCCCGCGAGCAGCAGCGCCGTGACGGCCACTGCCGCCAGCCCGCTGGCCCACAGCCACCAGCGGCCGCGCGCGCGGCGGATAAGGGCATAGACGCCCATGAAGAACAGGCCGGCAAGCATCACGGTGATCGCGCTCGCAAGCGCCCATTGCCCCAACCAGTCGGCAAGCGGCTGGCTGGTTCGGCCATAGGCGCGCTCGCGGAAGAAGTCGGTCCACAGGCTCCAAGGGAGCGTCAGGATCGCGAGCAGCGCGAAGGTCGCGGCGCTGACGAGGAAGGCGGCCCAGTTGCGCCGCGCGCCGAGCCGCGCCTGCAGCCGGTCGAGCCAGCCGAGCCGGACGATGACCCACGTGGCGAGCGCGCTGACGAGAAGCCCCCACAGCAGCAGCCAGTGGCTGCCGCTGGTGTAGGCAGCCGCCTTCGCCAGCGCCTCGGGGCCGAGGCTGTCGATATAGGCGGCGGTCGCCGCGGCGGGATCGAAGGACATGGGGGCGCGCGTGGCCCCGGCCGCGCTGGCTGTCAATCGGGACGGCGGGCGGCGGCCCTGGTCCGCAGGGTCGGCGCGGCGCTCGCGGGATCATCGGGCCAGGGGTGTTTCGGGTAGCGGCCCTTCATGTCGCGCTGCACGTCGCGCCAGCCGCCCGACCAGAAGCCGGGCAGATCGGCGGTGCGCGCGATCGGCCGGCCGGCCGGCGAGGTCAGCACGAGGATCAATGGCACGCGGCCCTCAGCCAGCATCGGGTGGGTGCCAAGCCCGAACAGCGCCTGCACGCGAACCTCGGCCTCCGGTCCGCCGGGCGCGGCATAGTCGATCGGCGTGCGGCTTCCGGCCGGAGTCTCGAGATGGGCGGGCGCGAAGCGGTCGAGCGCGCGCGCCACGGGCCAGTCGAGGAGGGCCGCGATGGCGCCGTCGAGCCGCACGTCGGCAAGCCACGCGCAGCCGGCAAGGCGCGGCTCGAGCCACAGGGACAGGCTGTCGGCCAGCCCCGCGTCGCTGACATCGGGCAGGCCGGCCAGGCCCTGGGCGGCGGCGAAGCGGATGCGGGCGCGCAAGGCCTGCTCGCCCGCCGGCCAGGGGAGCGCAGCGACCCCGCGGTCCCGCGCCTCGGCCATCATCGCGGCCACCACCGCCTCGGGCGGCGCGGGCCGACGGCGGCGGGCGATCTCGATGGCGCCCAGCCGCTCGGTCTCGACGAGGGCCAGCCGGCCCGAGGCCGGGTCCGGCTCGACCGCCTCGGTGCGCGTCGTGCGGCCGGCGAGGAAGGCGGCAAGGCCCGCCTCGCTGAAGCCGGCGGCAAGGCGGATGCGGGCGTCGGCGCCGCTGCCGCCGGCGTCCGCGATCGCCAGCCACTCGTGGCGGGCGAGCGGATCGGCGGCATCGAGGAGCGCACCGCGCCCATTGGCCATCAGCCAGCCGACCGTCGGCTCGGCGCGGCCGGGGGCGCGGCGGCGGCGCGCCACCCGCTCCGGCCAGGCGGTTGCGACGAGGGCGGCGGGTTCGAGCGGCGGCGCGCCTGTCGGCGGCTGGAGGCCGGCGGCGGCTTCGGCCCAGCGCTGGGCCAGCCGGCGTGCGGCCTCGGTGCGGACGCCGCGCTTGGCAGCGAAGCGGGCGAGCCGCGCCTCGAGGTCGCTCGCCAGGCCGCCCAGCCCCCGCTCCTCCAGCAGCACGGCGATCCGCGCGGCTTCCCCTGCCTGCCCGCGCTCGGCCCCGGCCAGCAGCAGGGCCGCGGTTCGGGGTGCGACCGGCAGCTTCGCCATGGCCCGGCCGCGCGGGGTGAGGCGGCCATCGGGCCCGATGGCCCCCAACATCGCCAGATCGTCGCGCGCGGCGGCCAGCGCGGCGGCCTGCGGTGGATCGAGCCAGGCCAGCGCCTCGGGGGAGGCGCCCCAGGCGAGCAGGCGCAGCAGCAGCGGCGCCAGATCGGCCTCGAGGATCTCGGGCGGATCCTGGGGGATGAGGCCGCGCGTCTCGGCCTCGTCCCACAGGCGGATGGCAAGGCCGGGCGCCTGCCGGCCGGCGCGGCCGGCGCGCTGGGTGGCCGCCGCCTGCGAGACCCGCTCCGTCGCAAGCCGGGTGAGGCCCGCTGCCCGATCGAAGCGGGGCCGGCGGGCAAGGCCTGAATCGACGACGATCCGGACGCCATCGATGGTGAGCGAGGTCTCGGCGATGCTGGTGGCGAGGATGATCTTGCGGCGCCCGGCCGGGTCGGGGGCCAGCGCGGCGCGCTGCGCGGCCGGGTCGGCGGCGCCATGCAGCTGGTGGATGGCAAGGTCGGCCCGCTCGCCCAGCGCGTCGGCGGTGCGCGCGATCTCGGCCGCGCCGGGCAGGAAGGCGAGGATGTCGCCCTCGCCTTCCACGAGCGCCCGGCGGATGGCAGCCGCCATCGCGGTCTCGATCCGCTCGCTGCCGCGGCCGATGTGGGCGAGCGTCACGGGGTGCTGCCGGCCCTCGGCGCGGACCAGCGGCGCATCCCCCAGCAGGCGGGCGAAGGCCTCCCCTTCGATCGTCGCCGACATGGCGACGAGGCGAAGCTCGGGCCGGAGCGCGCGGGCCTCGAGCGCGAGCGCCAGCGCGAGATCGGCCTCGAGGCTCCGCTCATGCACTTCGTCGAGCAGCAGGCAGCCGACGCCTTCGAGGCCGGGGTCGGCGATGAGGCGGTTCACGAAGATGCCCGTCGTCAGGCACTCGATCCGTCTTCCCGCCTTCGCCTCCAGCCGGGTGGCATAGCCGACGCGCGCGCCCGGCCGCTCGCCCAGGAGCTCGGCGATGCGCTCGGCGGCAGCCCGCGCCGCGAGCCGGCGCGGCAGCAGGAGGAGAATGCGCCCGCCGCCGAGCCAGGGCTCGTCGAGGAGGGCGGGCGCGACCAGCGTCGTCTTGCCGGTGCCGGGCGGGGCGACGAGCACGGCGGCGCCATGGCTGTCGAGGGCGTGGCGGAGATCGGGCAGGGCCGCGCGGACCGGCAGGTCCGCCGCTGCCTCAATAGGCGCGCTGGATTGCAAACTCGACGGTCTCGACGAGCGCCGCCCTGGCGGCGCTGGCCGGCAGGGGGGCCAGCGAATCGATCGCCCGGCTGCCGTAGAGGCGGGCGCGGGCGAGCGTGTCGGCGATCGCGCCGGTCGCGTTCAGCCGCTCGATCCCCTCGGCCAGCTCGGCCTCGCCATTGGCCCGGCCCGACATCGCCCGGCGCCAGAAGCTGCGCGCCGCCTCGTCGCCGCGGGCATAGGCGAGGATGACGGGCAGGGTCACCTTGCCGTCACGGAAATCGTCGCCCATGTCCTTGCCCATGGTGGCGGCGTCCGAGGTATAGTCAATCGCGTCATCGACGAGCTGGAAGGCGATCCCGAGGTTTCGGCCATAGCTGTCGAGCGCCGCCTCGGTCGCCTCCGGTGCCTCGGCGACGACGGCGGCGATCTGGCAGGCGGCGGCGAACAGGGCCGCCGTCTTGGCCTGGATGATCGCGAGATAGCGATCCTCGCTCGTCTCGACGACGCGCTGCGCCGTCAGCTGCGCGACCTCGCCTTCGGCGATGACGGCCGACGCATGGCTCAGCACCTTCAGCACCTTGAGGCTGCCATCCTCCACCATCAGCTCGAAGGCGCGCGCGAACAGGAAGTCGCCCACGAGGACGGAGGCCTCGTTTCCCCAGATGGTGTTGGCCGTTGCCCGGCCGCGCCTGAGGTCCGAGCCATCGACCACATCGTCGTGGAGCAGGGTGGCGGTGTGGATGAACTCGACGGCGGCCGCCAGCTTGTGGTGGCGATCCCCGGCATAGCCGAGCGCGGCGGCCGAACCCAGCGTCAGCATCGGCCTCAGGCGCTTGCCGCCGCCGGCGATCAGGTGGCCGGCAAGCTCGGGAATGAGGGCGACCGGGCTCTGCATCCGCTCGAGGATGACCCGATTGACGGCGTTGAGGCCGGGTGCCACCAGCGCCATCAGCGGCTTCAGGCTGGGACGCTCGGCACGCAGGGGGTGGACGGTCGCGGTCATGATGGTTCCGCGCTAGGGGCTTGGGGCAGAAAGGGGAAGGGCTTTCATGTCGCGCTCGCAACAGGCTGGGGCGGGGCCGGCGGCGGCCGAGCTGGCCGCCTATCGCCGGTCGATCGACAATATCGACGCCGCGCTCGTCTTCCTGCTCGCCGAGCGGTTCAAGGTGACGCAGAAGGTGGGCGCCTTCAAGGCAGCCGCCGGCCTGCCGCCCGCCGACCCGGCGCGCGAGGAGCAGCAGATCGCTAGGCTTCGCGCGCTTGCGGCCGAGGCCGACCTCGACCCCGAATTTTCCGAGAAGTTCCTTCGCTTCATCATCGACGAGGTGATCCGCCACCACGCCCGCGCAGCCGGCGGCTGAGCGGGGGTCAGTCCGCCAGGACCCAGTCGCGAAGGCTTCAGTCGGCCGCGACCCAGTCGCGGCGGGGAATTCCCATCGCCCACAGGATGGCGGTGAGGTCGCCGTGGCGGATGTGCGCGTCGGCGGCAGCCGCGGCCTTCGGCTTGGCGTGCCAGGCGATTCCGAGGCCGGCTGCCTCCAGCATGGGAATGTCGTTGGCGCCATCCCCAATCGCAAGCGTCGCCTCGACCGGCAGGCCCATCGCGGACGCCTCGGCCAGGAGGGTGGCGCGCTTGGCCCGGGAATCGACGATGGGCTCGGCGACCGTGCCGGCAAGCCGCCCGCCTTCGAGGTGAAGGCTGTTGGCCAGCTGCCGGTCGAAGCCGATCCGCTCGGCAACCGGCCCGGTGAAGGCGGTGAAACCGCCGGACACCAGCAGCGTGCGCGCGCCATGCGCCTTTGCGGTTGCGATGAGGGTTCGCGCGCCGGGGTTGGGCCGGATCCGCTCGGCGAGCGTGCGGTCGATGGCGCTCGCCTCGAGGCCGGCGAGCGCCGCGACCCGGGCCTTCAGCGCCTCGGCGAAGTCCAGCTCGCCCTGCATGGCGCGCTCGGTGATCGCCGCGATCTCGGGCTTGCGGCCGGCGAAATCGGCCAGCTCGTCGATGCATTCCTGGCCGATCATCGTCGAATCCATGTCGGCAACCAGCAGCCGGCGCAGCCGGGGGCCGGCGGCCGGCTGGACGATGACATCATGGCTCTCAGCCAACGTCTCGGCCGCGGCCCGGGCGTCGCGCGCTGAAAGGCCGCGCACCACGAGGTCGATCGCGTGCGGCGGATCGAGCGCGACCTCGGCGGTGACGAGGCCGCCGGCCCGCTGAAGCGCCGCGCTTGCGGCCGCGACCTCGGCTTGCGAAAGCCCGGTGGGGCTTGCGAGCGTGACGATGAGCGAGGGACCTGCGGACATGGATGGGAAGAAGCCTCCGCTCGCCGTCATCGCAGGGCCGACGGCGAGCGGCAAGACCGCGCGGGCGCTCGAACTCGCAGCCGCGCGCCAGGGGGTCATCATCAACGCCGACGCCAGCCAGGTCTATGCCGACCTCGACATCATCGCCGCGCGGCCGACGGTGGCCGAACAGGCACGCGCGCCCCATCGGCTGTTCGGAATCGTGGATGCGGCCGACGCCATGACGGCGGTGCGCTGGGCGGCGCTCGCCCGGGCCGAGATCGAGGCGGCCTGGGCGGCTGGGCGCCTGCCGATCCTGGTGGGGGGCACGGGCCTCTACCTCAGGACGCTGATCGAGGGGATCGCGCCGGTGCCGCCGGTGCCGGCCGGGGTGCGCGCCGAAGTCAGGGCGCTGGCGCCGGCCGAGGTTCGCGCGGCCCTGGAGGCCGAGGATCCGGCGATGGCCGCGCGGCTCCAGCCCGGCGACCCGCAGCGCAACGCCCGCGCGCTGGAAGTGATCCGCGGGACCGGCCGATCGCTGCTGGCGTGGCAGGCCGAGCCGCGCGCCGGTGGGCTGGGCCACCTTGTGGCGCTGGCGCCACTGGTGCTGGCGCCGCCGCGCGACGAGCTGGACCGGCGGATCGAGGCCCGGATCGAGGCCATGTGGGCGGCGGGCGCGCTCGACGAGGTCCGGCGGCTGAAGGGCCGCGGGCTGCCGCCGACGCTGCCGGCGATGCGCGCGATCGGGGTGCCGCCGCTGCTTGCGCTGCTCCACGGCGAGATCGGCGAGGCCGAGGCGCTGGCGCGCTGGCGGCTGGACACGCGACGCTACGCGAAAAGGCAGGCCACCTGGTTCCGCCACCAGCACCCCGACTGGCCGCGCGGCTGAGCCGGCCTCAGCGGCGGCGCGCCCACCAGGCGGTCGCGCCGGCCCCAAGCACGACGAGGGCAGCGAGGAGGGGCACATAGAGGCCGGCGCGGGGCTTTCCGGAATCGCCCAGCCAGCCATCGAGATTGATGCCGAGAGTCGAGAGCATGACGCCGGCGAAGAGCGCCCAGCCGGCCGCATGCCAGGCCGGCCGCACCCGCCGGCCGAGCAGCCCGAGCAGCAGCAGAACCGCGCCGGCGACGAGATCGTCAAGCGCGCGCGGGGCGGCCAGAACCGAATCGCCGCGCCGCGCGACTTCGCCGGCGATCAGGGCAGCTCCCACCAGGACTGCGAGAATGGGCATGAATCGCACCAGAAAAATCCCCTGGAAGACAGAAAAGGAAATCAATCAAAGCCATCACGGCAACAATCATGCAGACAGGCCGTTGACAGCCGGGCGGGCCCTGCCTATGCCGCGCCGCACCAGAAGGACAGCAGGACAGCGAAGATGCAAGGCCGGGTGATGAGTGGCGCCGAAATCGTCGTGCAGGCGCTCGCCGATCTCGGGGTGGACACCATCTTCGGCTATCCGGGCGGGGCGGTGCTGCCCATCTATGACGCGCTGTTCCGCCAGTCGCGCATCCGGCACATCCTCGTGCGCCACGAGCAGGCCGCCGCGCATGCGGCCGAGGGCTATGCGCGCTCGACGGGGAAGCCCGGCGTGGTGCTGGTGACCTCGGGGCCGGGCGCCACCAATGCGGTCACGGGGATCACCGATGCGCTGATGGACTCGATCCCGATCGTGGTGCTGACCGGGCAGGTCGCCACCCATCTCATCGGGTCGGACGCCTTCCAGGAGTGCGACACCGTCGGGATCACGCGCCATTGCTCCAAGCATAATTATCTGGTGAAGGATACGGAGCGCCTCGGCGAGGTGATCCACGAGGCCTTCCACATCGCGACTGCCGGCCGGCCCGGCCCGGTGGTGGTGGACATCCCGAAGGATGTGCAGGTGGCGAGCGCCCGCTATCGCAACCCCGGCCGGATCGAGCATCGCACCTACCGGCCGCGCGTGAAGGGCGACGCCAAGGCGATCGAGGCCGCCGTCGAGATGCTGGCCGCGGCCCAGCGGCCGATCCTCTACACCGGCGGCGGCATCATCAATTCGGGGCCGGCGGCATCCCAGATGTTGCGCGAGCTCGCCCGGCTGACGAAGGCGCCCGTCACCTCGACGCTGATGGGGCTGGGCGCCTTTCCGGCGAGCCACCCGCAGTTCCTCGGCATGCTCGGCATGCACGGCACCTTCGAGGCCAACATGGCCATGAACCAGTGCGACCTGATGCTGAACCTGGGCGCGCGGTTCGACGACCGGGTGACGGGCCGGCTGGACGGCTTCTCGCCAAACTCGCGCAAGATCCATGTCGATATCGACCCGTCGAGCTTCAACAAGACGGTGCGCGTCGACCTGGCGATCGAGGGCGATGTCGGCCATGTGCTGGAGGACATGGTGAAACTGTGGAAGGCGCGCGGCCACCGCGCCGCCGAGCAGCGCGACTGGTGGGCCCGGATCGAGGGCTGGCGGGCGCGCAACTGCCTCCACTATGAGCAGGCCGGGCCGGCCATCCAGCCGCAGCACGCCATCCGCCGGCTGTGGGAGGCGACGCGCAAGCTCGATCCCATCATCACCACCGAAGTGGGCCAGCACCAGATGTGGGCGGCCCAGCATTTCGGGTTCGAGGCGCCGAACCGCTGGCTGACCTCGGGCGGGCTCGGCACCATGGGCTATGGCCTGCCGGCGGCCATCGGCGCGCAGATCGGCAACCCTGGGCGGCTCGTCATCGACATCGCGGGCGAAGCCTCGATCCTGATGAACATCCAGGAGCTGGGCACGGCGACGCAGTTCCGCCTGCCGGTCAAGCTGTTCGTGCTGAACAATGAATATATGGGGATGGTCCGCCAGTGGCAGGACCTGACCTATGGCGGGCGGCACGCCGAAAGCTATTCCGACAGCCTGCCCGACTTCGTGAAGCTGGCCGAGGCCTGGGGCTGGAAGGGATTGCGCATCGAGACGGCCGATGAGCTGGATTCGGGCATTGCCGAGATGCTGGCCCATGACGGCCCGGTGTTCGTGGACTGCCGCGTCGAGAAGCACGCCAACTGCTTCCCGATGATCCCCTCTGGCGCCACCCATACCGAGATGCTGCTGGGGCCCGAGCAGGTGTCGGGCACGGTGGACAAGGCGGCCGAGGCGCTGGTGTGATGGCGGCGACCCCCAAGCCCCTGTTCCCCGACGAGCCGGCCGAGCGGCACACGCTGTCGGTGCTGGTGGACAATGAGGCCGGCGTGCTGGGCCGGATCACCGGCCTCTTCTCGGCGCGCGGCTACAATATCGAGAGCCTGACGGTCGCCGACGTGTCGGACGACCATGCCGTCAGCCGGATCACCATCGTGACCTCGGGGCCCCGTCGCGTCATCGACCAGATCACCGCCCAGCTCGACCGGCTGGTGCCGGTTCACCGCGTGACGGATCTCACCGAGCTGGGACCCCATGTCGAGCGCGAACTGGCACTCGTGAAGGTGGCGGGCACGGGCGAGAAGCGGGTCGAGGCGCTGCGGCTCGCCGACATCTTCCGGGCGCGCCCGGTTGATACCACCACCCAGAGCTTCGTGTTCGAAGTGTCCGGCTCGACTGCCAAGGTGGACCAGTTCATCGCGCTGATGCGCGAGGTCGGCCTTGTCGAGGTGGCGCGCGGCGGTGTCGTCGCGCTGGCGCGAGGCGCCGAGCCGGCCTGATCCCTCCCCTTCCACCCACGAGAAAGCGAGACATGCGAGTCTATTATGATTCCGACGCCGACCTGGCGCTGATCCGGCCGAAGAAGATCGCCGTTGTCGGCTATGGCAGCCAGGGCCATGCCCATGTCGCGAACCTGAAGGATTCGGGCGTCGCCGAAGTGGCGGTCGCGCTGAAGCCGGGCTCGAGGACGGCGGACAAGGCGACGACCGCCGGGTTCAGGGTGATGACCAACGCCGAGGCTGCCCGCTGGGCCGACATCGTGATGGTGCTGGCCCCGGATGAATATCAGGCGCAGATCTGGACCGAGGATCTCGCGCCCAACATGCGCGACGGCGCGGGCCTTGCCTTCGCGCACGGGCTCAACATCCACTTCGGCCTCATCGAGCCGCGGCCCGACCTCGACGTGTTCATGGTGGCGCCCAAGGGGCCGGGGCACACGGTGCGGAGCGAATATCAGAGGGGCGGCGGCGTGCCCTGCCTCGTCGCCGTCCACCAGGACGCGAGCGGCAATGCGATGGACATCGCGCTCGCCTATGCTTCGGCCATCGGCGGCGGGCGATCGGGCATCATCGAGACCAATTTCCGCGAGGAGTGCGAGACCGACCTGTTCGGCGAGCAGGCGGTGCTGTGCGGCGGGCTTTCCCACCTCATCATGGCCGGGTTCGAGACGCTGGTGGAAGCCGGCTACGCGCCCGAAATGGCCTATTTCGAGTGCCTGCATGAAGTGAAGCTGATCGTGGACCTGATGTACGAGGGCGGGATCGCCAACATGCGCTATTCCATCTCGAACACCGCCGAATATGGCGACTATTCGACCGGCCCGCGCATCATCACCGAGGAAACCAAGGCCGAGATGAAGCGGGTGCTGAAGGATATCCAGGAAGGCCGCTTCGTCGCCGACTTCATCGCCGACAACCGCGCCGGCAACCCGCGGCTGAAGGCCAAGCGCAAGCTGCAGGCAGCCCACCCGATCGAGGAGGTCGGCGGCCGGCTCAGGGACATGATGCCCTGGATCGCCAAGGGCAAGCTGGTGGACCGGGCGCGGAACTGACCGCGCCCGCCCACCGGGCGGCCGGCTCAGCCGAGGTGGGCGGCGACCCGGGCCTTCAGGTCCGCCTCGGGCCGGGCGCCATAATGTTCGATCACTTCGGCGGCCGCGATCGTGCCCATCACGGCGCAGTCCCTGAGCGGCCGGCCCTGAGTGTAGCCGGTCAGGAAGCCGGCCGCGAACAGGTCGCCCGCGCCGGTCGTGTCGAGGACGCGGGCAGCCGGGGTGACGGGCACCTCGACCCGGCCCTCGCCATTGACGACGACCGCGCCCTTCTCGGAGCGGGTGACGACGGCAAGCGGCACGTGGCGCGAGAGCCCCTCGATGGCGAGGTCGAGCCGGTCGGTGCGGAAGAGGCTCTTCGCCTCATTCTCGTTGGCGAACACGATATCGACGGCGCCCGAGACCATCATGTCGAGGAAGTCGGCGCGGTGCCCCTCGACGCAGAAGACATCGGACAGGGTCAGCGCCACCTTGCGGCCGGTGGCCCGAGCGATCGCCTTGGCCTTGCGGATGGCGCGGATGGGCGCGGGCGGATCCCAGAGATAGCCTTCGAAATAGGTGACGGCGCTGGCGCGCACCATCGCCTCGTCGACGTCGGGCTCGTCCACTTCCTGGCAGGAGCCGAGATAGGTGTTCATGGTGCGCTGCGCGTCGGGCGAGACGATGATGAGGCACTGGCCGGTCGGCGGGCCGCCGGTGGCCGGCGGCGTGCGGTAGGTGACGCCGGCGGCGCGGATGTCGTGCGCGAAGACGCGGCCGAGCTGGTCATCCGAGACGCGGCCGACGAAGGCGGCGCGCCCGCCCAGCGCTGCGATCCCGGCCGAGGTGTTGGCGGCCGAGCCGCCCGAAATCTCGCGGCCCGGCCCCATGGCGGCATAGAGCGCCTCGGCCTCGGCCGCCGAGATGAGGCGCATCGAGCCCTTGGGGATCCCCTGCGCTTCGAGGAAGGAATCGTCGTGGGACACGATCACGTCGACGATGGCATTGCCGATCGCGAGAACATCGAAACTGTCGGCCAAATGCGGCTCCCGTCCGGTTGGGCTCGGAAGCGCCGCTAGCATCGCATGTCCGCCCGGGCTAGAGGCGGGCAGGCAATGAAGCCGTGGCTCCCCCCTCTCGCGCTGGCGCTGCTCGCCGGCTGTGCCGCCCAGCCGCGGCCCGCGGTGGAGGCTGCCCCGCCCCCGCCGCCGGGCATGGAGCTGCTGCTGGGCGCGCCCGTCGAGAAGGCGATGAGCCTGCTGGGAGTCGCCAGCCTCGACCGGCGCGAGGGGCCGGCCCGGCACCTGCAGTTCGCCGGCGCCTGCATCCTCGACCTCTATTACTACGCGCGCGGCGGCGCGATGGTGGCAACCCATGCCGAAGCGCGCCGGACGGACGGGCGCGACCTTGCCGCCGGCGAATGCCTGCAGCAGCTTCTGAAGGCGCGCGCCGGCTGAGCCGGGGCTGGCGCGGGCGCGCCGGGCTGCTGGCGGCCGTGCTGCTGGCGCATGCGCTTGTGCTGGGCTTGCTGTTGCGAAGCGGGGTGGTGACGGTGCCAGCAGCCGCCGAGCGGCTGATCCTGTTCGAGGTGCTGGCCCCGCCCCCCGAACCGCCACCCCCGCCCGAGCCGCCAGCACCCGAGCCGACCGCGAAGGCGGCGCCGCCGGCAAGGGCCGCACGGCCGAAGCCGCCGCCGGACGCAAAGCCCCGCCCGGCCCCTGCGCCGCCCCAGGCACCGCCCGGCCCGGACCCGAGCGCCGGCGCGGCCGAAGCCGGGCCGGGCACGGGGCTGGCCGGCACCGGCACGGGCACGGGAGCCGGCGCGGCGGGACGAGGATCGGGCGGCGGCGGGCGGCCGCGCTGGCAATCCGGGGCGATCACCCCGCGCGACTATCCGCGCGGACTCTCGCGCGCCGGGCTGGGTGGCAGCGTGACGGTGACGCTGGACATTGCGGCCGACGGCCGGGTGACCGACTGCCGGGTGACAGCTTCGAGCGGCCATGCCGAGCTCGATTCGACGACCTGCCGGCTGATCCGGGAACGCTTCCGCTATCGCCCGGCGACCGACGCCGCCGGCAATCCCGTCCCCGGCCGGGCGGCCTGGCGGCAGGACTGGTGGCTGGAGCCTAGGCGCGCGAGCGGATCCTGACGGCGAGCGCGTGGGCGGCGAGCCCTTCCGCGTCGGCCAGCGTCGCGGTGGCCTCGGCGAGCGCCGCGAAGCCGGCTTCCCCCGCCTCGAGGAAGGTGGTTCGCTTCATGAAGTTGTGCACCCCCAGCCCGCCCGAGAAGCGGGCGCGGCGGCCGGTGGGGAGCACATGGTTGGGACCGCCGATATAGTCGCCGATCGGCTCGGGCGTGTGCGACCCGATGAAGATCGAGCCGGCGTGGCGGATGGCCGCGAACAGCGGCTCGGGATCGGCGACCATAAGTTCCACATGCTCGGCGGCCAGCCGGTCGGCGAGCGCAGGCCCTTCGGCGAGCAGATCCGAGACGAGGAGGATGGCGCCATGCGCCTCCCAGCTGTCGCGGGCGACCGGCTCGGTGGAAAGCGTCGGCAGCAGCCGCTCGACCTCGGCCTCGACGGCATCGGCGAGCGTCGGGCTGTCGGTCAGGAGGATCGACTGGGCGACCGGGTCATGCTCGGCCTGGGACAGGAGGTCGGCGGCGATCCAGTCGGGCCGGGCGCTGGCATCGGCGATGACGAGGATCTCGGACGGGCCGGCCACCATATCGATGCCGACCGTGCCGTAGAGCTGGCGCTTGGCCTCGGCGACCCAGGCATTGCCGGGGCCGACGATGACATCGCACTTCGGCACCGGCGCGACGCCGAAGGCGAGTGCCGCCACCGCCTGCGCGCCGCCGATGCGGAAGACGCGCGCGACACCGGCGAGATCGGCGGCCAGCATGACCAGCGGGTTGAGGCGGCCGTCGGGCGTGGGGGTGACCATCACCAGTTCATCGACGCCCGCCACCTGGGCGGGAATGGCGTTCATCAGCACCGAGGAGGGATAGGCGGCGCGCCCGCCCGGCACATAGAGGCCAGCGCGCTCGACAGGGCGCCAGCGCCAGCCGGCGCGGACACCCGCGGAATCGATCTGCTCGCCGTCGGCGGGCTTCTGGGCCTCGTGGAAGGCGCGGATGCGGGCCGCCGCCAGCTCCAGCGCGGCGCGTGTTTCGGCCGGCACCCGGGCGATGGCTGCGGCCCGCTCGGGCGCGCGGACCTCGACGCTGTCCGCCGTCACGTCGACCCGGTCGAACCTGGCGGTCAGATCGGCGACGGCCGCGAAGCCTTCGCGGCGCACGCGCTCGAGGAGGGCGGCGACCTGGCCGGCGACTCCACGGTCCGGCTCGCGCGTGTCGGCAACGAGGGCTGCGAAGCGCGCCTCGAAATCGGGGTCTTTGGTCGAGAGGCGCTGCATCAGGCGGCCTCGCGCCGGTCGAGGAGGGCGCGGAAGGCGGCGACGAGCGCCGGCACGTCGGGCCGGGTCTTGAAGGCGGTGCGGTTGACGACGAGGCGCGAGGTGACCTCGAGGATGGTCTCGCGCTCGACGAGGCCATTTTCGGCGAGCGTCCGGCCGGTCGAGACGAGATCGACGATGCGCGGCGCAAGCCCCATGAGGGGCGCCAGTTCCATCGCGCCGTTGAGCTTGACGCACTCGGCCTGGATGCCGCGCGCCGCGAAGTGGGCGGCCGTCAGCGCCGGATATTTGGTGGCGACGCGGGCGTGGCTGTCCCCCTCGATGGGGGGTGTGCCCGCCGGCTCGGCGACCGACAGGCGGCAGCGGCCGATCCCGAGATCGACGGGCGCGTAGAGCTCGGAATAGCCGAACTCGGCCACGACGTCATTGCCGACGATGCCGAGATGCGCCGCGCCGAAGGCGACGAAGGTGGCGACATCGAAGCTGCGCACCCGGATGATCGCGACATCGGGGCGCGAGGTCAGAAAGCGCAGGGCGCGGCTCTCCTCGTCGGCGAGCGCCGGCTCGGGCACGATTCCGACCGCCTCGAGCAGCGGCAGGGCTTCCTTCAGGATCCGCCCCTTGGGGAGCGCGAGGATGATCTGGGACATGGCAGGGCGCCCTTGGCACGGCAAACGGGCTTGCGGCAATGGCGGGCTCGGCCTATATCGACGCACATTCCCCAATGGCAGTGCCTCTTGAGGAACCTCCGGCCCGGCGGCCGCGGGGCCCGAGGGCGCATCGGCATTGGGGCCGATGTTCGAAGGTTCGACGAATGGCCGATCTCGCGCGCCTCAACCAGTTGATCGAGCCGGTGGTGACCGCCGCCGGCTTCGAGCTGGTGCGCGTGGCGATGCTGGGCGACAGCCCGCCGACCCTGCAGGTGATGGCCGAGGATCCGGCGACCGGGCAGATGCGGCTTGATGATTGCGCGCGACTGTCGCGCGCACTCTCGGCCATGCTGGACGAGACCGACCCGATCCCGCACGCCTACACGCTGGAAGTCTCCTCGCCCGGGATCGACCGGCCGCTGACGAGGCTGAAGGATCATGAGCGCTGGGCCGGCCATCGGGCAAAGATCGAGCTGGCGCAGCCGATCGAGCTGGCGGGCGCCAGCCGCAAGCGCTTCGACGGCGTGCTGGCGGGCAGCGCGGGCGCGGACGTGCGGCTGTCGGTCGAGGGGCTGGGGGTCGTTACCCTGCCCTTCTCGGCGATCGCGAAGGCCAAGCTGGTTCTGACCGACCGGCTGATCGCCGAGACGGCGCCGCACCTGTCGGCCGAGGGCGCCGACGAGATCGAGCAAGAGGATGAGGAGGCAGCCGCAGGAAGCGGCGCCGGAACCGAGGAGCAGGAACGGCCATGAACCCCATTGCCGCCAACAAGGCCGAGCTGATCGCCATCGCCGACGCGGTGGCGCGCGAGAAGTCGATCGACCGGACCATCGTGATCGAGGCCATGGAGGAAGCGATCCAGCGCGCGGCGCGCGCCCGCTATGGCGCCGAGAACGACATCCGCGCCAAGATCGACCCGCGCGGCGGGGACCTGAGGCTGTGGCGGGTGCTGGAAGTCGTCGAGGAGCCGGAGGATCATTTCAAGCAGATCAGCCTCGCCGACGCCAAGGCGCGCGAGCCGGATGCGAAGGTGGGCGACTTCATCGTCGATCCGCTGCCGCCAATCGAGTTCGGGCGGATCGCAGCACAGGCCGCCAAGCAGGTGATCGTGACCAAGGTTCGCGACGCCGAGCGCGAGCGCCAGTATGAGGAGTACAAGGACCGGCAGGGCGAGATCATCACCGGCGTGGTGAAACGGGTGGAGTTCGGCCACATCGTCGTCGATCTCGGCCGGGCCGAGGGCGTGATCCGCCGCGACCAGCAGATCCCGCGCGAGCAGCTGCGCGTGGGCGACCGGGTGCGATCGCTCATCACGCTGGTCAGGCGCGAGAACCGGGGGCCGCAGATCTTCCTGTCGCGCGCCCACCCCGAGTTCATGAAGAAGCTGTTCGCGCAGGAAGTGCCGGAGATCTACGACGGCGTGATCGAGATCAAGGCCTGCGCGCGCGATCCCGGAAGCCGCGCCAAGATCGGCGTTCTCTCCCACGACAGCTCGATCGATCCCGTCGGCGCCTGCGTCGGCATGCGCGGAAGCCGGGTGCAGGCCGTCGTGCAGGAGCTGGCCGGCGAGAAGATCGACATCATCCCCTGGTCGCCCGATACCGCCACCTTCGTCGTCAATGCGCTGCAGCCGGCGCAGGTCTCGAAGGTGGTGATCGACGAGGAGGACAACCGCATCGAGGTGGTGGTGCCCGATGACCAGCTGAGCCTCGCCATCGGGCGGCGCGGGCAGAATGTGCGCCTCGCCGGCCAGCTGACCGGCCACCAGATCGACATCATGACCGAGGCCGCCGAAAGCGAGAAGCGGCAGCGCGAGTTCGTCGAGCGCTCGGAGCTGTTCGAGCGCGAGCTGGAGCTCGATGAGACGCTGGCGCAGCTGCTGGTGGCCGAAGGCTTCACCAGTCTCGAGGAAGTGGCCTATGTCGAGGCCGAGGAGATCGCCTCGATCGAGGGGCTGGACGAGGAGATCGCCGCCGAGCTGCAGAACCGGGCCGTGGAGGCCCTGGAGCGGCGCGAGGCGGGCTTCCGCGAGGCGCGCCGGGCGCTCGGGGTGGAGGATGCGCTGGCCGAGATCCCGGGGCTGACCGAGGAAATGCTGGTGCGCCTTGGCCAGAAGGGAATCCGCACGCTCGATGACCTCGCCGATCTGTCGACCGACGAGCTGATCGGCAAGGGCGACAAGCGGCGGGAGATTCCGCCGGGCGTGCTTGCCCCCTTCAATATTTCGGTGGAAGACGGTAACGCCATCATCATGGCCGCGCGTCAGCACTGGTTTGAGGACGAACCCGGGGAGGGCGCCGATGCGCAGGCTTCCCAATGAGGTCGTCCGAGCGGACGAACCCGAACGGCTGACGCGCTCGGCCCCGGCGGGGCCGGAGCGGACCTGCGTTCTGACCCGGCAGACGGGGAACCGAGCCGGGCTGATCCGCCTGGCGCTTGGCCCGGACGGCGCGGCCTGGCCCGATCTCGGCGCGCGCCTGCCCGGCCGCGGCGCCTGGGTGGCGCCCGACCGGGCGCTGCTGGCGGACGCGCTGGCAAAGGGGCGGCTGAAGGCGGCGCTGTCGCGCGCCTTTCGCGCGCCCGTGAC
>JBKBUL010000015.1:0-33531 GCA_046290045.1 Sphingomonadaceae bacterium | reverse complement strand
CCCCCCCCCCCCCCCCCCCCCCCCCCCCCCCCCCCCCCCCCCCCCCCCCCCCCCCCCCCCCCCCCCCCCGCGCCATCGCGCTCGGTGCCTGGGATTTCTACCAGAAATCGCGCTCGGTGCCTGGGATTTCTACCAGAAGCCGGTCGAGATCGACGAGCTGGGCTTCATCGTCGGCCGCGCCTTCCATGTCGCCGCCCTCGAAGCCGAGAACCGCCGCCTGCAGGCGCTGGAGTCGGGCGGCCCGCTCGCCAGCCTGGTCACCGGGTCGGAAGCGATGCTGAAGGTCGGCGCCATGGTGCAGCGCGTTGCCCCCACCGATGTCTCGGTGCTGCTGCTCGGCGCCTCGGGCACCGGCAAGGAAGTGCTCGCCCGCGGGCTTCATGCCGCCTCGAACCGGGCCGCCGGCCCCTTCGTCGCGATCAACTGCGGCGCGATTCCCGAAACACTGCTCGAGGCCGAGCTGTTCGGCTATGAGCGCGGGGCCTTCACCGGCGCGGTCAAGACGACCGAGGGCAAGATCGAACTGGCGCAAGGCGGCACGCTGTTCCTCGACGAGGTGGGCGACATCCCGCTCCCCCTCCAGGTCAAGCTTCTGCGATTCATCCAGGAGCGCGTCATCGAGCGGGTGGGCGGCCGCAAGTCGATCGAGGTGGACACGCGGATCGTCTGCGCCACCCACCGCAACCTCAAGCGGATGATTGCGGACGGCGGCTTCCGCGAGGATCTCTACTACCGCATCGCCGAGGTGACGATCGCGATCCCCCCCCTGCGCGAGCGCGAGGGCGACGCCGTGCTCCTCGCCAACCATTTCCTGAAACGCTACGCCGCCGACCGGCCCGGCGCCCCCAGCCGCTTCGCGCCGGCCGCGCTCGCCGCGCTCGGCCTGCACAGCTGGCCCGGAAATGTCCGCGAGCTCGAGAACCGGGTGAAGCGCGCCGTCATCATGGCCGACGGCCCGGCGATCACGGCCGCCGATCTCGATCTCGTCGACTCCCCCGAGACGGTGCCGCAGACGCTTCGCGAGGCCCGCACCGCTGCCGACCGGCGCGCCGTCACTGCGGCGCTGACGGCAGCCGGCGGCCGCATCAGCGAGGCCGCCAAGCTGCTCGGGATCAGTCGCCCCACCCTCTACGACATGATCCGCGAACTTGCGATCGAGGTGCCCGGCTAGGGCGTGTCGCCCGGCTCCGACCGCAGCTCGGCCTCGGCCGCCTCGATCCGCGCCCGCACCGTCTCGATCAGCTCGGCGATCTCCGCCGAATCGTCCGCCTCGGCCCCAGCCCCGGCCTCGGCCGTCCGCGCGGCCCGGCGCGGCATCGGCTGCGCTGCCGGGGCCGGCGTGGCGGCGGCGCCGCGACCGCGCGGCCGACCGCGCTCGCCCACCAGCCACTGCGCCAGCGCCAGCGCGCCCTTGTCGGGCAGCGCGTCGCCGGGCTCGGCCGCCGGCCGGTGCAGGGCAGCCATCGCCCGGTCGGCCAGCGCCCAGTCCAGCAGCAGCAGCCGCGCGCCCGAGAGGCTTTCCCAGCTCGCCTGGAAGGCCGGATCCTCGGCCAGCATCGCCAGCAGCCGGCCGCGGCTCACCCCGGCCACCCGGCAGGCCTCGCGCACGTCGCCCAGGTCGGCCAGCGCCGCCAGCAGCCGCCGGCGCACCGCCGATCTGCTCGCGCGCGCTGCCGGGCGCAAGCCCGCCGCCGCCCGAAGCGCCCGCACGCGCAGCCGCATACGCGGCACCCTGTGCCGCAGACGCGCTTTCGCCGGCGCAAGCCGCACGGCATGGGGCCGAGGCTCGGATTCGGTGGCGCGGCCCGCCTGCCGGGCGCGCGCCGGCCGCCTGGCGCCATCGGGCCTGATCGGGCTTGTCATGGCAAAAGAATATCCATTCTGGTTGCTGTAGGACAGGAAGCTTTCTTAAGAACCGCCCTTAGCCTCCCATTTTTCAAGGGAGACTCGAGATTTCCGCTTTGCAACCCGTCTCAACTGGATTAGTTAACGCCCCGTGGACACCATGATTTCCCCGACTCGCCTCCCCGCCCAGGGCGGGGTCTCCGCCAAGCCCGACGGGCGGCGCGAACGCTCGGCCGACAGCCGGCGGCGCATCCTCGCCGCCATGGTCGATCTCATCGAAAGCGGGCTCGCCTCGCCGACGGCCGAGTCGGTCGCCGCGCGCGCCGGCGTCTCGCTCCGAACCGTGTTCCGCCATTTCGAGGAGATGGAGAATCTCCACCTCGAGATCGCGGCCCTCGTGTTCGAGCGGGTGCGCCCGATGATCGACCGGCCGTTCACCGCCAGCGGCTGGCCCGCCCTGCTCGAGGAGGCGATCGAGCGCCGCGCCGAGTTCTTCGAGGCCATCGCCCCCTTCAAGACGGCGATCGACGTGCACCGCCATCGCTCGCCGGCGATCGCCAGCCAGCACCGGCGCTTCACCGCGCTCAGCCGCGACATGCTGGCCGCCAGCTTCCCGGCCGACATCGTGAGTGACCGCGAGCGCTTCGAGGCCCTGCAGCTGCTGCTCTCGATCGAGGTCTGGCAGCGCCTGCGCGACCAGCAGGGGCTGACGGTCGCCGAAGCCGCGGCTGCAGTGCGCCGCATGGCGCTCGCCATCGCCGCCTAGCCGCCCGATCCCCGGCCGGGCCCTGCAAGCCCGGCCCCTCCCTGTGCGGGCACGCCTGCGGCCCGATCTGGCCGGCCGGGCCGCCGCCCGCTAGGGTCGGCCCATGGCCACGAGAACCCGAGCGCGCGCCGACCACATCGCCCAGCTCGAGGCGCTCGACCAGCGGCTCCTGTGGCTGTCGGCCTGGATGATCCACCACGCCAACCATCTCCGCCCCAACCCGGACGGGATCAAGGTCGGCGGCCACCAGGCCAGCTGCGCCTCCATGTCGGCGATCATGGCCGCGCTCTATTTCCACGCGCTCGGCCCCAACGACCGGGTTGCCGTCAAGCCGCACGCCGGGCCGCTGCTGCACGCCATCCACTATCTGCTCGGCACCCAGTCGCTCGACGCGCTCAAGGCCTTCCGGGGCTTCGGCGGCGCGCAATCCTACCCCAGCCGCACCAAGGACCGGATCCCGGTCGATGTCTCGACCGGCTCGGTCGGCCTCGGGGTCGCCATCACCGCATTCGCGAGCCTCGTTCAGGACTGGCTGATCGCCCATGGCGCGCTTGCCGCCCAGGAAGCCGGGCGCATGATCGCGCTCATGGGCGATGCCGAGCTCGACGAGGGCAATATCTACGAGGCCCTCATCGAGGCCTACAAGCATGACATCCGCAACTGCTGGTGGATCGTCGACTACAACCGCCAGTCGCTCGACTCCACGACGGCGGATCGCATGTTCCGCCGATTCGACGACATCTTCGAGACCTGCGGCTGGCGGGTCGTGACTCTGAAGCACGGCCGCCTCCAGCGCGAGACCTTCGCGAGGCCCGGCGGCCAGGCGCTCGCCGACTGGATCGAGACCTGCCCCAATGCCGACTATGCGGCGCTCACCTTCAAGGGCGGGGCGGCCTGGCGCGAACGTCTCAACGCCGACCTCGCCCATGACCCGAAGGCGCTGAAGCTGGTCGAATCCCATGACGACGAGTCCCTCCAGCGCCTCATGACGACGCTCGGCGGCCACTGCCTCGAGACGCTGTGCGAGGCCTTCGAGTCTGCCCGGGACGAGCGCAACACGCTGTTCATCGCCTACACCATCAAGGGCCATGGCCTGCCGCTCGCCGGCCACAAGGACAATCACGCCGGCCTGATGACACCCGCCCAGATTGCCGGCCTGCGCGCGCAGCTCGGAATCTTGCCCGGCGAGGAATGGCTGCCGTTCGCCGGCCTGGGCGCGAACGCCGCCGCCGAACTGAAGGCCTTCATCGCCGCCAGCCCCATCGCGGCCAAGCGCGCCGACCGGCCGCATGAGCCGCTGCCCGTCCCCGCCGTCCCCGCGCCCGAAGGTGCCGAGCAATCGACGCAGGGCGCCTTCGGCCGGATCCTGTTCGAGCTTGCCAAGGGCGATCATGCGCTCGCCGCGCGGATCCTCACCACCTCGCCCGACGTCACGGTCTCCACCAATCTCGGGGCCTTCGTGAACAGCCGCGGCCTGTTCCGCCGGCAGGAGCTTCCCGACGTGTTCCGCCTCGCCGGCGTCCCCAGCCCCCAGAAGTGGCAGGGCAACCCCGCCGGCCAGCATGTCGAGCTGGGCATTGCCGAGCACAATCTTTTCCTGATGCTGGCGGCTGCCGGGCTCGCGGCGCCGCTGTTCGGGGCGCGGCTCATCCCCATCGGCACCGTCTATGATCCCTTCATCGCGCGCGGCCTCGATGCGCTCAACTATGCCTGCTACCAGGATGCGCGCTTCCTGCTGGTCGCCACCCCCTCGGGCCTGACGCTCGGCGCCGAGGGCGGGGCCCACCAGTCGATCAACCCGCCGCTCATCGCCATGGGCCAGCCGGGCCTCACCCACTATGAGCCAGCGACCGCCGACGAGCTGGCGCTGCTCATCGAGCACGCCTTCCACCATCTTCAGGCGCCCGACGGTGGCAGCATCTACCTGCGCCTCTCCACCCGAACGCTGGAACAGCCCGCCCGAACCGACGACAGCTGGCAGCAGGGCACTATCGAGGGCGGCTACTGGCGAATCCCGCCGTCCGCCCCGCAGCCGCTCGCGCTCGTCGTCATGGGCGCGCTTCTGCCCGAGGCGCTCGTGGCGCACGCCCAGCTCTTGGAAGACCTGCCCGGCCTCGGCCTCCTCCAGGTCACCTCCCCCGCCCGCCTCCACCGTGACTGGTCGGCCGCGCGGGATGCCCGCGCGAGGGGGTCGGACGCCACTGCCCCGGTCGAGCGGCTGCTCGGCCAGCTTCCCGCCGGTGCCGGCCTCGTCACCCTGTGCGACGCCGCACCCGCCACCCTCTCCTGGCTCGGCGCCGTCCGTGGCCAGCCCGTCCATGCCCTCGGGGTGGACCGCTTCGGCCAGACAGGAACGCTGCCCGATCTCTACCGCGCCTACCGCCTCGACGCCGACGCCCTCATCGACGCTGCCGCCGCGCTGCTTGCGAACCGCTGATGCGGTCGGCCAACAGCGGCAGGTGACAGCCGGCCTTTGCCGCGCCTAATCTCCCGCGTCCCGCCCTGTCGGCCGGACATCTGTGGGGAATTTCACATGGGAGACATTTTCAGCAGCATCTTCAGCTTCATGCTGTTCGCCTTCGTCGTCTTCGTCTTTGTCCTCTGGCTGTGGCTCCTGTTCTCGGTCATCGGCGACCTGTTCCGCCGCCATGACATCGGCGGCTTCGGCAAGGTGCTCTGGATCCTCTTCCTGATCCTGCTGCCCTATCTCGGGGTGTTCCTGTACATCCTGACCCAGGGCAAGGGCATGGGCGAACGGCAGGTCGAGCAGGCGCGCCAGGCGCAGGCCGATCTGCGCGCCTTCGTCGGCTTCAGCCCGGCCGACGAGCTGAAGAAGCTCGAGGAACTGAAGGCCGCCGGCACCATCACGGCCGATGAATATGCGAGGCTGCGTGTGAAGCTGTTCGCCTAGAGCCTGGTCCGATCCGATGGAGTCTCCTGGATCGGAAACCGCCCTATCCGCCTTGCTTCGGGGGCGCGCCGGCCGCGCCCCCGAAGGTCGCACCCAGCCAGGCGGTGATCGTCGCCCGGTCGTCGGCCGGGATGTCGGCGCCGTGCACCTTCACCATCTTGTCCACCGTGTGCGCCCAGAAGGCCGCGCCCATGTCGGGCGGCTGGGTCGTGAGATAGTCGAGGCTGTGGCAGGCGCTGCAATGCGCCGAAACCAGCGCTACCCCCGGCGCCGGCGGCAGCTCGATCGGCCGCTCCTCGGGCAAGCGGTAGAGCGCGCCCGCCCCCGCCGCCACGGCAAGCCCAAGCGGCACGAGCAGGGCGAGGGCCGGCTTCATGCCGTCACCAGCGGCACGGCTTCCACGACATTGCGCGCATAGCCGCTCGGATTCCAGCTCGCGGTCATCGGCTGCGCCTCGCCGGCCTTGCTGACCGCGCGCGCCATCAGCACGGGCCGACCGGCAGGCAGGTGAAGCTGCGCCTGCCAGCCGCGGAAGCTGTAGGGCCCGAGGTCCTCGCCGAGGCGCGCCGGCGCCCAGCTCGCCCCGCCATCGGCCGAGACCAGCACGCGCGCGATCCCGCTGCCGCCGTCGAAGGCGATTCCCCTGACCTCGGTCGGCCCCGCGGGCACCGCCATGCCGGCTTCGTGGCTGGTCACGAAGCTGCGCACCCGAAGCCGGCTGATCGGAACCGTCCGCTCGGGCTTCGTCCCCGGCTCGACGCAGCCGCAGTCATTGTCGGGCATCCGGTAGGTGCCCGTCATGAAATAGCCGTCGAACGGCCGGTCCAGCACCGTGATCCGCTCCAGGTGCTTCACCCAGTAGGTGCCGAACCAGCCCGGCACGACGAGACGAAGCGGAAAGCCGTTGAGGAAGGGCAGCGGCTCGCCGTTCATCGCCCAGGCCAGCATCACCTTGCCATCGGCCGCATGGTCGAGCGCCAGCGACTTGGCGAAATCGGGGGATGCCGGCGAGGCCGGCCGGTCCAGCCCCTCGAACAGCAGCTCGACGGCCCCCGGCCGGATGCCGGCCGCTTCGAGCACGCGGTCGAGCGGCACGCCCGTCCAGCGCGCGTTGCCCATGGCGCCATGGCCCAGCTGCCCGCCGCCGACCCGGGGCTCGGAAAAGCCGCGGCTGTTGCCCGAGCACTGGTTCACCGCCACGAGGTCGGTCTCGCCCAGCGCCTTCAGCTCCCCGAGCGACAGCGACAGGGGCTTTGCCACATGGCCTGCCACCTCGAGCCGCCATTGTGCGGGGTCGAGGTCGAGCGGCAGCATCGCCATGGAATAGCGCACGAAGAAGGCGTCATTGGGCGTCAGCAGCCCGTCGTCGAAGATGGCAAAGGGCGTCTCCAGCTGCGGCGGCCGCTGCGTCAGCTGGATCAGGCGCCGCTTGCCGGGCAGCGCGACGAGCGGCCGGCGGCCATTGGCGAAGGGCAGGTCGATGAAATCCGCCTGCGTCTCGGCGCCCCGATCCGGCGCAGCCGCCGGCCGGCAGCCCGGCAGCAGGGCTGCACCCAGTCCCCCGATCGCAGCCCGCCTCGACAGCATCGTCCATGAATCGCACGCATGGCGGCCTTTCGGCAAGCAGGGCCGTCGCGACCTCGGGCCGCATTGGAAACGGGTCGTCGAAAGCCTTCATGGGAAGCGAGCCAAGGAGCCCATCATGATCGAAGCCGGTCCCCTCCTGCTGTCGCGGATCCAGTTCGCGGCCAACATCAGCTTCCACATCCTCTTTCCCACCATCACCATCGCGCTGGGGTGGATGCTGCTCGGCATGAAGCTCCTCTACAACCGCACAGGGGACATGGCCTGGATGGAGGCCTACCGCTTCTGGGTGAAGGTCTTCGCCCTCAGCTTCGCCATGGGCGTCGTCTCGGGCATCACCATGAGCTTCCAGTTCGGCACCAACTGGCCGGGCTTCATGGAGCGGGTCGGCAACATCGCCGGGCCGCTGCTCGCCTACGAGGTGCTGACCGCCTTCTTCCTCGAGGCGGTGTTCCTCGGCATCATGCTCTTCGGCTTCAACCGCGTGCCCAACTGGGCGCATACGGGCGCGACGCTGCTGGTCGCGGTCGGCACCACGCTCTCGGCCTTCTGGATCCTCGCGCTCAACAGCTGGATGCACACGCCCGCCGGTTTCGAGATGCGCGACGGCGTCGCGCACGCGACCGACTGGTGGGCGGTCGTCTTCAACCCGTCCATGCCCTATCGCCTGACGCACATGCTGCTCGCCTCGGGGCTGACGGTCGCCTTCCTGATCGCGGGCATCTCGGCCTGGCGCTGGCTGCGCGGCGATCGCGCGCCGGCCGTCCGGCACATGCTGAAGGCCGGGATCTGGACGGCGGCCGTCCTCATCCCGCTGCAGATCCTCGCCGGCGACCTGCACGGCCTCAACACGCTCGAGCATCAGCCGGCCAAGGTCGCCGCGATGGAAGCCAATTGGGAAACGCGGCCCGCGGTGCCGCTCGTCCTCTTCGCCCTCCCCGACGAGACGCTGCGCGAAAACCGCTACGAGATCTCCATCCCCTATGGCGCGAGCGTGATCCTGAAGCATGACCCGCAAGGCGTGGTGCCCGGCCTCAACGAGTTCGAGGGCAAGCATCCGCCGGTCGCGCCGGTCTTCTTCGCCTTCCGGCTGATGATCGGGATTGGCCTTCTGATGCTCGCGGCATCCTGGGCTGGCGTCTGGTTCATGCGCCGCGGCCGCGGCGTCGAGGGGCTTCCCGCCTGGCACCTGCGGCTGCTCGCCGCCATGGCCTTCTCCGGCTGGGTCGCCACGCTCGCCGGCTGGTATGTCACCGAGATCGGCCGCCAGCCCTGGCTGGTCCAGGGCGTGCTGACGACCGCCGATGCGCTCGGGCCCGTGTCTGGCGGTGCCGTCGCGAGCACGCTCGCCCTCTATCTCGCCACCTATGCCGCGCTGCTCGCAGCCTATATCGGCGTCATCTACCATCTGGCGAAGAAGGCCGGGGCACGCGGGCCCGATGATGATCGCGAGATGTTCCCGCCGGTGCTTGCGCCCCGGGCGATGCCGGCCTCGATGACGGCGGCGGAGTAGGCCCATGGAACCCTTCCTCCCCGCCGACTGGCTGCCCGTCATCTTCGCCGGGCTGATGGGCATCTCCATCCTGCTCTACGTCGTGCTCGACGGGCTCGATCTCGGGGTCGGAATCCTCACCCGGGGCCAGGCCCGCGCCGATCGCGACATGATGGTCGCCTCCATCGGCCCCTTCTGGGATGCGAACGAGACCTGGCTGGTGCTGGCCATCGGAATCCTGCTGGTCGCCTTCCCGATCGCCCATGGCGCCATCCTGACCGCGCTCTACGTGCCCGTCGCCCTGATGCTCGTCGGCCTCATCCTGCGCGGCGTCGCCTTCGAGTTCCGGGTCAAGTCGCCCGACGCGCACAAGCCGCTCTGGAACAACCTCTTCTTCCTCGGCTCGCTGGTGACGGCGCTGACGCAGGGCTGGATGCTCGGCGCCTACATCCTCGGCTTCGCGCCCGGCTGGCCGTCGGTGGCCTTCGCGCTGCTGACGGCGGTCATCCTCGCCGCCTCCTACGCCTTCGTCGGCGCCTGCTGGCTCATCTACAAGACGGAAGGCCCGCTGCAGGTGAAGGCCGTCCGCTGGGCGCGACGAACGCTTGTCTGGGTGGCGCTCGGCCTTGCCGCCATCTCGGTCGCCACCCCGCTCGCTTCCCCGCGCATCTTCGAGCGCTGGTTCTCCGTGCCGGAAATCATCCTGCTCGCCCCCATCCCGCTCATGTCGGGCCTGCTGCTGCTCGGCCTCTGGATCTTCCTGAAGCGGGCACCCCGCGAGCAGGATCGGCTCAGCTGGTTCCCGCTCGCCGCGGCGGCCGCCCTCTTCATGCTCGCCTTCTTCGGGCTTGCCTACAGCTTCTTCCCCTATGTCGTGCCCGAGAAGCTGACCGTCTGGGAGGCGGCGGCCAGCCCCGAGTCGCTCAGCATCATCCTCGTCGGCACGCTGTTCGTGCTCCCGGTGATCCTGCTCTACTCGGTGCTCGCCCACTGGGTGTTCCGCGGCAAGGCGACCGAACTGACCTACGGTTGATCCGGCGCCCTCGCCGTGGCACAGAGCGCTCGCTTCGGCCCGGGCGGGTGTAGCTCAATGGTAGAGCAGAAGCTTCCCAAGCTTACGACGAGGGTTCGATTCCCTTCACCCGCTCCACGCCGAAGCGGAGCGCCGGGCAGCGCAAGGCGCTGATCCGCGACTCCGCGCAGGCGCGGCCGGCGGGTCGGCAGGCCCGCGCGGCGGGCGTTGCCCGTCCGCGATGGCCGGCCGAGCCCGACCGACGGCGGCGTCCCTGCCATCCAGCCACAACAAAAGCACCACCCGCGCGCAACCGAATCATCGCTGCGCCGCAACACGCCCCCGCTCGCCGCTGCTGGAACAGGGGTCGTCACCATGCACCAGCTCCGTGCACTTCTTCTCGCCGGCAGCGCCTTTGCTGCACCGCTTCTCGCCCAGCCTGCCGCCAGGGCCGAAGCCCCGGCGGACGAGTCCGAGACGATCGTCGTCACCGCGCCCATCCGCGCCGCCCAGGCCCGCGCGATCGAGGAACAGCGGCTGGCCGACAATCTCGTCGCCATCGTCGCGGCCGACGCCATCGGCCGCTTCCCCGACCAGAATTCGGCCGCCGCGCTCGCTCGCCTGCCGGCGGTCGCCGTCCAGCGCGACCAGGGGCAGGAACGCTACATCCAGGTCCGCGGCGCGCCCAACCGCTGGACATCGGTCAGCTTCGATGGCGTGCCCGTCATCGGGGTGGACGAAGGCGACGCCACGCGCGCCTTCCGCTTCGATGCGATCCCGTCCGTCATCCTCTCGTCGATCGCGGTCAACAAGTCGCTGACGCCGGA
Source organism: Sphingomonadaceae bacterium (assembly GCA_046290045.1). Classification (GTDB taxonomy): domain Bacteria; phylum Pseudomonadota; class Alphaproteobacteria; order Sphingomonadales; family Sphingomonadaceae; genus Sandaracinobacteroides. The sequence continues at coordinate 23,094 of JBKBUL010000015.1, read as the reverse complement.
TCTCCCCGCCGAGGCGATCGTCGCGCAGGACCGGCCGACCACGCTCGATTTCCGCAACTACATCGTGCCGCGCACCAACAATGGCGCGTCTGCCGGTGTCGAGGTCCGCCCGGCCGACGGCCAGAAGCTGTTCCTGAAGGGCGTCTGGTCGGAGTTCCGCGACGACGAGGAGCGCAACCAGTATGTCTTCCAGGTCGCCAGTGCCGCGTCCGGCACGCGCGGCGTCACCTCGGGCGATCTCGTCGGCGTGCCGGTGCGCGGCACGCTCAGCTACAGCGCCTACCGCAACCGCAACTGGATCCTGACCGGCGGCGGCGACCATGCGCTCGCCTCCGATTGGTCGCTCAGCTGGCGCGCCAACTACACCAGGGTCGAGAACACGACATCGATTCCCCTCGTCCTCCAGAACCAGCAGATCAACCGCCTCAACCGCCCGTCGCTCACCTACGACCGCTCGAACCCCAATTTCCCGATCCTCCAGCTCTTCTCGACCGTTCCCGGCCTCTCGCCGCGCGACCTCGAGACGCTGCGCCGCCGCTACCTCCTGCGCTGAATCCGATAGCCAGCGGCCAGCAGCAGGTAGAGGAGCAGGCCCGCCGGTCCCGCCATCAGGGTCAGCGCCAGCACCGGCACGACCAGCCAGTGCGGCACGCCGGCGCGCGGCGCATCCTCCACGATCCAGCTTGCGACGAACAGGTCGAAGGCGAGGAAATGCACCCAGCCGCCCAGAATCGCCGCCCGGGTCGAAAGCAGCGCCTCAACGCCGGCCAGCGTCGAGAAGCCGGCGCCCTCGGGAAGCCCCGGCCCCGTCGCCACCCCGCGCAGCAGCAGCACCACATAGAGCCCGGCCGCCAGCGCCGCGAAGGCGCGCGCGATCGGGATGGCGCGGGCGCGCCTGATCGGCGCAAGAAGCAGCGCCACCCAGCCCGGCAGCACGATGATGTTGGCGATGCGGAAGATGAGATCGGCGTCATCCATGCCCTTGCTCCCCCTGTCCCGCCCCCGCTAGGCCCGATCCCATGCGCCAGTCCTTCGCTTCCGGCTCCCCCTATGAGGCGAGCATCGGCTTCGCCCGCGCGGTCCGCGTCGGCGACCGCATCCTCGTCTCCGGCACCGCGCCTGTCGAGCCCGATGGCAGCAGCACCCCCGGCGATGCCGAGGCGCAGGCCAGCCGCTGCCTTGCCATCATCCTCGAGGCCGTCGCCGCGCTGGGCGGTCAGCCCGCCGACATCGTGCGCTCCCGGATGTTCCTCGCCGACCCGGCGGACGCCGAGGCCGTCGGCCGCGCACATGGCCGGGTCTTCGGACGGATCCGCCCGGCCGCCACCATGGTCGCCGGCGCCGTCCTGCTCCGCCCCGAATGGCGGGTCGAGATCGAGGCCGAGGCGATCGTCGGGGCCGGCGCCGCGCATGGCTGAACCCCGCCTCGGTCCCCGCGCGGCCGCCCTTGCCGGGGCCGGCCAGTCCGACTTCTGGGCGATCCCGACGGCTGCCCTCATCCGCGCGCGGGCCGGCGAGCCCGTGCTGCTGCTCTCGCTCGGCGATCCGGTCGATCCGCCGCACCCGGCCATCACCCGCGCCACCGTCGCTGCCCTCGAGGCCGGACGCACCCACTATGGACCGCTCCTTGGCGAGCCGGCGCTGCGCGCGGCAGTCGCCGCCGCCGAGGGCGCGGACCCGGCCAATGTCGCGATCGTCGCCGGCGCGCAGCATGGCGTGTTCGCCACCCTCATGCTGCTGGCCGGGCCCGGCGACGAGGTGCTCCTGTCGGACCCGCACTACGCCACCTACCCCGGCGTCGTCGCGGCCGCCGGCGCGCGCGCCGTCCCCGTCCCCGCTCCGCTCGACCGCGCGGTGGATTTCGCGAGCCTGGCGGCCGCGATCACGCCCGCCACCCGCGTCATCCTGCTCACCAGCCCTGCCAATCCCACGGGCGCGGCGCTCACCCGCGCGGATTTCGCGGAACTGTCGGCCCTGTGCGAGCGCCGCGGCCTCTGGCTCGTCGTTGACGAGGTCTATCGCCACTTCGGCGCGGATGGCCCCCCGCCCGGCGCCTGGGTCCACGGGCCGCGCGGCCGAACCGTCGTCGTCAACAGCCTGTCCAAGAGCCACGCGATGACCGGCTACCGGATCGGCTGGGTCGTCGCGCCCGAGCCGCTGGTCACCGCCTTCGACGACTGGGCCGCCGCCGCCCATTTCGGGGTCAGCCAGTTCGTGCAGGATGGCGCGATCGCCGCGCTTGCCGTGCCGGAAGCCGAGCTGGCCGGCTATCGCGCCGGCTTCCGCGAACGCGCAAGGCAGGTCGTCGCCCGCGCCAATGCCATCCCCGGCCTCGCCGCCCGGCTTCCGGCCGGCGGCATGTTCGTCATGGTCTCGGTCGCCGGCACCGGCCTCGACGACCTCGCCTTCGCCGAGCGCCTGTTCCACGAGGAATCGGTCGCCCTCGTCCCCGGCCGCGGCTTCGGCGCCGGCGGGGCCGGCCATGTCCGTGTCAGCCTCACCCCCGATGCTGCCACGCTCGATGCCGCCTTCGACCGGATCGGGGCCTTGGTCGCACGCCTCGGGCGTGGCAGGATGGCGTCATGAGCAAGCCCGTCGCCAACCATCCGCCGCTGCCGCGCAGCTTCGAGGAATTCTGGCCCTGGTACATGGCCGCCCACCAGGATGCGCGCTGCCGCGCCGTCCACTATGTCGGCTCCATCGGCGGGCTCGTGGCGCTCGGCGCCTTCCTCGCGACGGGCCAATGGTGGCTGATCCCGGCCGGAATCGTCTTCGGCTACGCCTGCGCCTGGTCCGGCCATTTCGTGTTCGAACGGAACCGCCCGGCCACCTTCGTCAAGCCCTGGTGGAGCTTCATGGGCGACTGGCGGATGTTCTGGATGTGGATCACCGGGCGCGAACGCCAGGCCGTCGCGCTCGGCGCGGACCTTCCCGACATCAGCGAGACGATCCGCGCCGCGCGCTGACGCCTAGTTCAGCCCCCGGTTCCGCAGCAGCGCGTCGGCCGTCGGCAGCCGTCCGCGAAACGCGATGTAGCTGTCGCGCGGCTCGCGGCTGTTGCCCACTTCCAGCACCTCCTTGCGGAAGCGCTGGGCGGTCGCCGGGTCGAAGACGTTTCCGGTCTCCTTGAAGGCGTCGAACCCGTCGGCGTCCATCGCCTCCGACCAGGTGTAGCTGTAGTATTTCGCGGCATAGCCGCCCGCGAACAGGTGGCTGAAATGCGCGAGGCGATGCCGCATCCCGACGCTTGCCGGAACGCCCAGCGCCACCAGCCGCTCGGCTTCCCAGGCGCGCGGGTCGAAATCGTCCGGCACGCCCGGCTTCTGGTGCAGTTCCATGTCGAGCACCGCGGACGAGAGCTGCTGCACCGTCAGGAAGCCCTGGTTGAAGGTGCGGGACTTCAGGAACGCCTGCAGCAGCGGCTCGGGGATGGTCTCGCCGCGCTCGTTCTTCGCGTGGCGCCGCAGGATCTCGGGCTCCACCGCCCAATGCTCCAGGATCTGGCTCGGCAGCTCCACGAAGTCGGTATAGACGGCCGTTCCCGACAACGTCGGGTAGCGCACCTGCGATTTCAGGCCGTGCAGCGCATGGCCGAACTCGTGGAACAGCGTCCTCAGGTCATCGACCGAAATGGTCGCCCGCCCGCCCGGCGGCGGCGGCGTGTAGTTGCAGTTGTTGACGACGATCGGCGTGTCGCCCCGCAGGAAGGACTGGACGCGGATGGAGTTCATCCAGGCGCCGGGCTGCTTGGTCGGCCGGGTGAACCAGTCGGCGTAGAACAGCCCGATCTTGCGACCGTCCGCCTCCTGGATCTCCCACACCTTCACGCCCTCGGCATAGGGCGGCACGTCCGGCCGTTCGACGAAGCGGATGCCCCACAGGCGGTTCACCGTCTCCATCAGGGCGTCCACCATGCCGTCCAGAGGCAGATAGGCCTTCAGCGCCGTCTCATCGAGGTTGAACTCGGCCTGGCGCACCTTCTCGGCATAGAAGCGCCAGTCCCAGGGCTCGATCCGGTTCAGGCCATCCTTCGCCGCGATCGCCAGCAGCTTGGCTTCCTCCTCGCGCGCCTTCACGAGCGCCGGCTGGAACACCGCCTGCAGCAGCTCATTGGCCGCCTTGGGGGTCCCGGCCATGCTCGCGTCCAGCTGGAAGTCGGCGAAACTGTCGAAGCCCAGCAGCTTCGCCCGCTCCGCCCTCAGCTGCACGATCTCGCGGATGAGGGCATTGTTGTCAGCGTCATTGCCATTGTCGCCGCGCATGTTGAACGCGCGGAACACGCGCTCGCGCGCGGCGCGGTTGGTGGCGTGCGTCAGGAAGGGCTCCACGGCCGAGCGGGTCGAGGTGATGAGGAAGCGCCCCGGCTGCCCGGCCTTCGCCGCCAGCGCGCCGGCCGCCGCCTTCGAATCGGCCGGGATCCCGGCCATCTCGGCCTCGGTCAGGAACAGGTCGCCGGCCTTCTGCTCGGCCACCAGGTTCTGCCCGAACTGCACGGTCCGCTTCGAGATCGCCTGGTCGATCTCCGCCACCCGCGCCCGGGCTTCGGGGCTCAGCGCCGCGCCGGCCCGGACGAAGTTGCGGTGCACCACCTCCACCAGCCGCTTCTGCTCGGGCGTCAGCTTCAGCTTCTCGCGGTCGCGGTACAGGCGATCGACCCGGGCGAACAGCCGCTGGTCCTGGAAGATGTCCGAGCCGAGCTTCGTCAGCTTGGGCGACACATTGCTGCGGATCGCCTGCATCTCGGGCGTCGCATCGGCATTGGCCACCGTGAAGAAGGTCGCCTGCGTCCGCGTCAGAAGCGGGGTCGCCCGCTCCATCGCCTCCAGCGTGTTGGCGAACGTCGGCCGGGCGCGATTGGTCGCGATCCGCTCATAGTTGGCGCGGGCTTCCGCGATCCCGGCATCGAAGGCCGGCTCATAATGTTCCGGGCGGATCCGGTCATAGGGCGGCACGCCGTCGGGCGTCGTCCAGTCGCCCAGCAGCGGGTTCGCAGCCGCCGGCTCGGCGGCCGCCACCGGGGCGGACTCGACACGGGCAAGGGCAGGCGCCGTCATCAGCAGCCCGGCGGCAAGGGCGAACGCAGAAACTGTGTCACAAAGTCGCAATGTGTGTCTCCCGCAGGGTTCATGGCCGCGCTTCAAGCCGAACCGGCGCCGCAAGTCCAGATTCGCCGCCATTCAGCACGCCTTCCGGCGCCTTTGCCGCCGCCCTCGAACTGGCACTCACCCGCTTCGACTGCTGACAATTTAATGAATTGATTCAGCATCTTGCAAATCATGACGTTTCGATGAAGCATGGCTGCACCGCGGCGCCCGAGCCCGCGCCGTGCGACGACGAGGAGACACGCATGGCATCAGCCGATCCCGCCTTTCGCCAGCAGATGGCCGGCTACGGCCTGCTCACCGCCGAGATCAGCTACTGGCTGCCCGATCATCCCAGCCTGCTCCAGCAGTTCGTCTGGCAGACCTGGGACCTGGCGCCCGCCTTCCCCGAGCTTGGCCGCTTCCTCGATCACTGGCGGCGCGAGATCGAAGCGACAATTCATGAGATCAGGGTTGCCCACCGGGACTATGTCGGCCCGGCGAGCCTTCGCGCCCTCGACGGCGAGTTCCGCCTGAACTGACGCACCCCGGCCGCCGGGGGCTGACAGCCGCGCCAGGCGGCGCTAGGGCCGCCGGCGTGTCCGCCCGCCGCCACCTCGCCAGCCTGATCGCAGCCCTGCTGCTGCTCGGCCAGCTGCTGGCGCCGGCCGGGCTGATGCCGGCCCGCGCGGCCGACGGCGCCTTCACCTACACCCTGTGCACAACGGCCGGCGCAACCGACAGCGAATCCCCGGCGAAGGCCCCCGTCGCAGGAGAGCGCTGCCAATGGGCGCTCGCCGCAACGCCGGCCCTGCCCGAGTCCGGCGTCGCGCTTCCCGAGCCCGCCTTCGAGGCGCGCCCGGCCGGCGCACCGCCGATCGCTGCGGCCGGCCCGCGCGGCCCGCCCGCCGCTGCGCCGCCGCCCGCCCGGGCCCCACCCGCCACCGCCTGAAGCCGCCGGGCGCCCCGCGCCCAACCCGATGTTGCGCGCGGCCCCTGCCGCGCCCCGCTTCAGGAACCTCCCGTCATGCTGTCCATCGCCCGCGCGCGCCTTGCGCCCGCGCTCGTCCTTCTCGCCGCCAGCCCCGCGCTTGCCCAGGGGGTGGGGAACCGCACCGACCTTGCCGACATCGTCGTCACCGCCAGCCTCGCCGGTTCGCTGACCGCACCCACCGACGCCGAGGCGCGCCGCTCGCTCGAGCGAATTCCCGGCGCCATCGGCTTCGTGCCCGCCGCCGCCTTCGCCGATGATTTCACCCAGAGCCTCGGCGATGCCTTGCTCTGGACCCCGGGCGTCTTCGCCGACACCTCTGCGCAGCGCGAATCGCGCATTTCCATCCGGGGCTCGGGCCTCAATTCCGGCTTCGAGCGTCGCGGGATCGCCGTCTATCGCGATGGCGTCCCCATCACCCGGGCGTCCGGCTCCACCGAGTTCCAGGAAGTCGATCCGCTCGCCATCCAGCGGCTCGAGGTCTTCAAGGGCGCCAACGGCCTTCGCCTCGGGGCCGCCTCGCTCGGCGGCGCGATCGACATCATCACGCCCACCGCCGCCAGCCTCGGCGCCACGGCGCAGCTCCGGATCGAGGGCGGCAGCTTCCGCACGCGCCGCGCCGGCCTCCAGCTCGGCGCCACCGCCGGCCCGGGCGACATCTGGGTCGGCGTCACGGCCCTGGCGTCGGACGGCTTCCGCGACCACAGCGAGGTTCGCTCGATCTACGGCTTCGCCAATGCCGGCCTCAAACTGTCCGAGACGGTCGAGACCCGCTTCTTCCTGACCGCGCTCCAGGACAATTTCGAGCTGGCCGGCGGCCTCGGCCTCACCGATGCGCTCGCCAACCCGCGCGCCGCCGGCCGGCCGGTTCTCATTCCCAACCCCGTCCCCGGCCGGCCGCCCATCGTCCTCGATCCGGGCCCCGAAGCCGATGACTGGGATCGCAACCTCGGCGTCGTCCGCCTTGCCAACCGCACCGTCGCCGATCTCGGCTCCGCGAAGCTCGAAACCGCGCTCTGGGTCAGCCACCGCACGCTCGACCATGCCATCACCCGGCTGGCGGGCATCATCGACCAGTCCGAGGACGAGCTGGGCGCCAGCCTGCAGCTGTCGAACGCCGGCGGCGCGGCGCGCGAACCCGTCGAATGGGCCGTCGGTCTCATGGCCAACGCCGGATGGAACGAGGCGCGCACCTTCGCCAACAACGGCGGCCGGCGCGGCGCGCTGCGAAGCGAGTCGCGGCAGAACTCGGCCAATCTCGTTGCCTGGGGCCAGCTCGATGCGGGGCTCCTTCCCGCTCTCAGGCTTATCGCCGGCGCCCAGTTCGCGGCCGCCCGGCGCGAGGTCGAGGCCCGGCTCAACGCCGTCCCGGGGCGCCGCAGCTTCCGCCAGCTCAGCCCGCGGCTCGGCCTGCTGTGGACCCCGGCCGAACAGGTCCAGCTCTTCGCCAATGTCCAGCGCAGCTTCGAACCGCCCTCGATCGCGGATCTCACCGCCGGCGGCGCCTTCCCCTTCGCGCCGCTCGAAGCCCAGCGCGCCTGGACCGTCGAGGCCGGGGCCCGCGGCCAGGCGGGGATCCTCGCCTTCGACATCGCCCTCTACCGGGCCGAGGTGCGGGACGAGTTCATCGACCAGCTCGCGCCCAACGGCCGAACCAGCGTCACGGTCAACGCGGATCGAACCCTCCGGCAAGGCCTCGAGGCCGGCCTCGACCTGTTCCTCCTGCGCGATCTGGGTCCAGCCGGCCTCGGCCTCGTCGCGCGCGGGGTGTGGACGCTCAACGACTTCCGCTTCGCGGGCGACCCCCGCTTCGGCAACAATCGCCTGGCCGGCGTGCCGCGAAACGTGATCGCCGCCGAGCTTCGGCTCGACGGGGCGGCCGGCTGGTATCTCGGCACCAACCTGCGCTGGGTGCCCAGGGGTCCGTTCGTCGATTACGCCAACACGACGAGCGCCCCCGGCTATGACCTCTGGGGACTGACAGCGGGCTGGACCCTCGCCGAGAAGCTGTCGATCTTCGGCTCGGTCGAGAACCTGTTCGACACCCGCCACATCGCCAATGTCGCAACCGTCGCCGACCAGTCGCGCGAACGCGCGGCCGCCTTCACGCCCGGCCAGGGCCGCGCCCTGTTCATCGGCGCCACCAGCCGCTTCTGAAAGGAACCCCCATGGCAACCCACGCGCTTGCACCCCCGGCCCGCCGCCCCGCGCTCCGCGCGCTCGCCATCCGCTGGCACCAGGCGCTCGCCCTGCTGGGCGGGCTTGCGCTTCTCCTGTGGGGCGGCTCGGGCCTGCTCCACCCGATCATCTCGACCTTCGGCCCGCAGCAGGCGGTCTTCCTGCCCCCCGAGCGGCCGATCGACCTCTCCGGCATCCGCCCCATTCCCGAAACGCTCGCCGCGGCCGGCATCGCCGAGGCCCGCGCCATCCGGATCGCCCCCGGCCCATCGTCCGCCCTCCTCCAGGTGACGACCGATCCGGACAGGCCCCGCCGCTGGTTCCGGCTCGAGGACGGCGCCGAACTTCCCGGCCATGACCGGGCGCAGGCCATCTTCCTCGCCCGCCACTGGATGGCGCTTCCCGACACGCCCGTCCGCTCGGTCACGTGGGTGGACCGCTTCTCGGCCGACTATCCCGCGGTCAACCGGCTGCTCCCCGTCTGGCTCGTCACCTTCGACCGTCCCGACAATCTCGCCGTCCGCATCCACACCGAAACCGGCGCGGTCGCCGCCGTCACCAATGGCTGGAAAACGACCCTCCAGCGCGCCTTCCAGTGGCTCCACAGCTGGTCCTTCCTGCCGCGCGAGGCGGAATGGGTCCGCATCCTCCTCATCGCCCTTCTCGTCGGCGCGCTGCTCGCGCTCGTCGTCACCGGAACGGCGATGCTTGCCCTCATCCGCCGCACCCGGCGCGCGCCCGGACGCCGCGGCTGGCACCGCATCGCCGGCTACGCGCTGGCGCTCCCGCTGCTCATGTTCTCCACGTCCGGCCTCTTCCACCTCGTCCAGAACGGCTGGGCGGAACCCACGCGCACGCTCACCCTGTCACCCCCGCTTCGCCTGGCGCCGGATGATTTCGGCCTGCACGAGCAGTGGGCGACGATCACCGACGGGCTTGCCGTCACCGGCGTCTCCCTCGTCGAGGCCGCCGACGGCACCCGGCTCTACCGGATCGCGCTCGCGCCCGACCGAAGCGGCGCCCCGGCCACGCCGCAGGCGATCCGCAATGCCCGCTTCGATGGCGTGCAGCCGACGGGGTCCGCCCTCTATCTCGATGCCCGAACCGGCCTCCCCTGGGCCCCCGGCGACCGCGAGCTTGCCCTCCAGCTCGGCGAGCGGTTCACGGGCGTGCCGCGCAGCGCCATCCGCCATGCCGAGCTCGTCACCCGCTTCGGCCCGGCCTATGATTTCCGCAACAAGCGCCTGCCCGTCTGGCGGCTCGATTATGGCCCGCCCGTCAACGCCACGCTCTTCGTCGATACCGCAACCGGCGTGCTGGCCGACCGCACGCCCGATTCCGCCAAGGCCGAGCGCTGGAGCTTCTCGATGCTCCACAAGTGGAACTTCCTGTTCCCGCTCGGCCGGCAGGCCCAGAACGCCATCGTCAGCGCCGCGGTGCTGCTGTCGATCGGCCTGATGGCGGGGATCGGCCTGTCGATGGAGCTGAAGCGCCGGCGCGCCCGGCGCGGCCGCTCAGCCGGCTGAGGGGGCCTTCGCCACCGTCACCAGCGCCGGGCGGAGCAGCCGGTCCTTCATCATCCAGCCCGACTGCAGCTCGGAGACGACGGTGCCCGGCTCGGCCTCGCTCTCCACTTCCACCATCGCCTGGTGGCAATTGGGGTCGAGCGGCAGGCCGACGGCCGGCACCCGCCGGATCCCGTGGCGCTCGAAGATCGCGACGAGCTCGCGCTGCGTCGCCTCCAGGCCCGCCCTCAGCGGGCCGTCGCCCTCGGGCAGGGCGTCGAGCGCGCGGGCGAGATTGTCGGCCACCGTCAGCATGTCGCGCGCGAAGCCGGCGGCCGCATATTGCACCGCGTCGGCCTTGTCGCGCTCGAGCCGCCGGCGGGTGTTCTCCGCCTCGGCCGCCATCCTCAGCGCCCGGTCGCGCTCGGCGTCGCGTTCGGCGACCAGCGCGTCGCGCTCGGTCACAAGCGCCACGATCTCGGCGCGGGCCTCGGCCAGCGCCTCCTCGACCGGCTTTTCCGGTGTGTCCACGGGCACGGCGGCGTCGTTCATCCCAGCAACCTCGACAGTCTGTTGGCGGTGAAATCCACCATGGGCACGACCCGGGCATAGTTCAACCGGGTCGGGCCGATCACCCCCACCACGCCGACGACCCGACCGTCAGCCCCCCGCCAGGGGGCAGCGATCACGCTCGAGCCCGACAGGGCGAACAGCTCATTCTCCGCCCCGATGAACACCTTCAGCGCCTCGGCCTCGCGCGCCCGGTCGAGCAGGCGGGCCAGCTCGGCCTTGGTCTCCAGCTCCTCCAGCAGCGCCCGCGCCCGGTCGAGGTCGGTCTCGTTCAGCAGGTGCGCCGCCCCGCGCACGATCAGCACCGGGCTCGAGCCGTCGGTCGTCCAGCCCGCCAGCCCTTGCGCCACCAGGTCGGCCGTCAGCCGGTCCAGCTCGGCGCGGTCGCTCTCCATCTCGCGCGTCAGGCGATCGAGCGCCTCGGCAAGCGTCAGGCCCGACAGCCGCGCCGTCACATAATTGCCCGCCCGCTCCAGCGCCGCCGAATCCACGCCCTCGGGCACGGCCAGCACCCGGTTCTCGATGCTGCCATCGGCCCCCACCAGCACCGCCAGCGCGCGGCCCGGCCCCAGCGACACCAGGCTCAGCTGGCGCAACACCGGCTCCGACTTGGGCGCCGCCACGATCGCCGCGCATTGCGCCAGGCCTGAGAGCACCTGCGTCGTTCGCGACAGCACCTCCTCGAGGCTGGCGCCCGACCGGGCGGCTTCCGCCTCGATCGCCGCGATCTCGGCCGCATTCGGCTCGCTCGCCTGCATCATGCCATCCACGAACAGCCTGAGGCCCTGCTCGGTCGGCACCCGCCCGGCCGAGGTGTGCGGCGCCGAGAGCAGGCCCAGCTCCTCGAGATCCTGCATCACGTTGCGGATCGACGCAGGCGACAGCTGCAGCCCCCCGGCCTTGGCCAGCGTGCGCGAGCCCACCGGCGCCCCATGCGCCAGATAGGCATCCACAATGTCCCGGAAGATCGTCCGGGCCCGGTCCGACAGCTGGCTGACGCTGACCGTTTCGCGCGGCGGCTCCATGCCGCCCAATCTAGGGCTGGCGCGCCGCCGCCTCAACCTCTAGGCGAGTGCGACACATCCCAGGCAACAGGAAGTTCACCCATGCGTCCCTCCGGCCGCGCGCCCGATGAAATGCGCCCCATCGAGATGATCCCCGGATTCAGCGCCCATGCCGAAGGCTCCTGCCTCGTGAAGTTCGGGCAGACCCACGTGCTCGTCACCGCCAGCCTCGAGGAACGGCTGCCGCCCTGGCTGCGCGGCAAGGGGCAGGGCTGGGTCACGGCCGAATATGGCATGTTGCCGCGCAGCACCCACACGCGGACCGACCGCGAGGCGGCGCGCGGCAAACAGTCCGGCCGCACGCAGGAAATCCAGCGCCTCATCGGCCGCAGCCTGCGCGCCGTCACCAACCTGAAGGCGCTGGGCGAGCGGCAGATCACGCTCGATTGCGACGTGCTTCAGGCCGATGGCGGCACCCGCACGGCCGCGATTTCCGGCGCCTGGGTCGCGCTCCGCCTCGCGCTCGACAAGCTGCACGCCGAAACCCCGTTCGAGGCCGATCCCCTCCCCGCCCAGGTCGCCGCCGTCTCCTGCGGCCTCTACGAAGGGGCCGCCGTCCTCGATCTCGACTACCCCGAGGATTCCGCGGCCGAGACGGATGCCAACATCGTGCTCGCCTCCGATGGCCGCCTCGTCGAGGTGCAGGCGTCGGCCGAAGGCGCCCCCTTCGACGAGGAGCAGCTGCTTCGCTTCCTGCGGCTCGCACGCATCGGCGGCGCGGCGATCTTCGCCGCCCAGCGCGCCGCCACCGGCCGCTGAGCCGCCCCATGCGCCCCATCGGCCCCCGCCTCGTTCTCGCAAGCCACAACAGGGGCAAGCTCGCCGAGATCGCTGAGCTGCTCGCCCCCTTCGGGATCGAGACGCTGCCCGCCGCCCGTTTCGGCCTTCCCGAACCTGCCGAGACCGAGGACAGCTTCGCCGGCAACGCGCTCCTCAAGGCCCGCTTCGCCGCCGAGGGCTCGGGCCTGCCCGCGCTCGCCGACGATTCGGGCCTTCTCGTCGATGCGCTGGGCGGCGAACCGGGCGTCCACACCGCCGACTGGGCCGAGACGCCTGCGGGGCGGGACTGGGCGCTTGCCATGCGCCGCGTCGAGGATCGCCTCGAAGCCCTCGGCCCCACGGCGCCGCGCACCGCCCGCTTCCACTGCACGCTGGCGCTCGCCTGGCCCGATGGGGCGAGCGCGCTGTTCGAGGGCGAGTGCGCGGGCCACCTCGTCTGGCCCCCGCGCGGCGAGAAGGGCTTCGGCTATGACCCCATGTTCGTGCCTGCCGGCCACGCCGAGACCTTCGGCGAGATGGACCCGGCGACGAAGCACGCCATCAGCCACCGCGCCGCCGCCTTCGCCAAGCTCAAGGCGGCGCTGCACGCATGACCGCCCCGCCTCCACCCGTCGATTTCGGACGGACCGCCACCGACTATGGGCGGCACCGGGCCGGCTTCCCCTCGGCCTTCTTCGATGCGCTCCTGGCCCAGTTGTCCATCGGGCCGGGATGGCAAGCGCTTGACATCGGAACCGGCACCGGCACGATCGCCCGCGGCCTCGCCCGGCTGGGCCTCGCCGTCAACGGCCTCGATCCCGCCCGGCCCCTCCTGGACGAAGCCGCGCGCCTCGCCGCCCAAGAGGGCCTCGCGATCGACTGGCACGAAGCGACCGCCGAGCAACTGCCCTTCCCCGACGCGAGCTTCGATCTCGTCACGGCCGGCCAGTGCTGGCACTGGTTCGATCGTCCACGCGCCGCAGCCGAGGCGCGCCGCGTCCTTCGGCCCGGCCAGCCCATCGTCATCGCGCATTTCGATTGGCTGCCGCTTCCCGGCAATGTGGTGCAGATGACCGAGGCGTTGATCGAGGAAGCCAACCCGGCGTGGCGAATGGGCGGCGGGACAGGCCTCTACCCGGCCTGGCTCACCGACCTCGCTACCGCAGGCTTCACCGACATCCGGACGGCCTCGTTCGACATCGCCCAGCCCTACAGCGCCGAGGCCTGGCGCGGCCGGATTCAGGCCAGCGCGGGGGTCAGGGCCAGCCTGTCGGCAGAGGCCGCCCAGGAGTTCGACACGCGGCTCGCCCGGCTCCTGGCCCAGCGGTTTCCCGCCGATCCGATCGATGTGCCCCACCGGGTCTGGTGGGTGACCGCTCACAAACCGGAATCGGCATGACGGCTGGGCCATCCGGCCCGGCAAACGCCGTGACGGTTGGCGCCGTGACGGTTGACGCCTCGACGGTTGGTCCCTCCGGGCTGCTGCCACTCTCACTCTACATCCACTGGCCCTTCTGCGAGACGAAGTGCCCCTATTGCGACTTCAACAGCCACGTCCGGCCCCGGGTCGATCATGCCCGCTGGCGCTCCGCCCTGCTGGCCGACCTCGCGCACGAAGCCGCCGCCACCCCCGGCCACCGCCTCGTCTCGATCTTCTTCGGCGGCGGCACCCCCAGCCTGATGCCGCCGGCCACCGTCGCCGCCCTCATCGAGGCCGCCTGCCGCCACTGGGCGTGCGCCGACGATCTCGAGATCACGCTGGAAGCCAACCCCTCCTCGGCCGAAGCCGCGAACTTCGCCGCGCTCGCCTCGGCCGGGGTCAACCGGCTGTCGCTCGGGATTCAGGCGCTCGACGATTCGGCGCTGCGCCTGCTCGGCCGCCCGCACGATCTCGCCCAGGGCCTCGCCGCGCTCGAGGCCGCGCAGCGCGCCGTCCCGCGCGTCAGCTTCGATCTCATCCACAGCCGCCCGGGCCAGACGGTCGATGAATGGGCCGCAGAGCTCGACCGCGCGCTCGGCTTCGGGACCGACCATCTGTCGGCCTACCAGCTCACCATCGAGCCGGGCACCCGCTTCGCGGCCCTGCACACGAAGGGCCTCCTCGACCTCCCGCCCGAGGAAGAGTCAGCCGCCATGTTCGAGCTGACGGCCGAGCGCTGCGCGGCCGCCGGCCTGATGCCATACGAGATTTCCAACCACGCCCGCCCCGGCGCCGAAAGCCGCCACAACCTGCAATATTGGCGCTACGGCGCCTATGCCGGAATCGGCCCCGGCGCCCACGGCCGCAGGGCCGGCCTCGCCACGCAGCGCCTGCGCAAGCCCGAGGCCTGGCTTGCAGCCGTCCGCGCGACAGGCCATGGCCTTGAATCGGCGATCCCCGTGCCCGCGCACCAGGCCGCGCTCGAGGCGCTGATGATGGGCCTTCGCCTCGCCGAGGGCATCGACTCCGCCCGCTTCGAGGCGGCGACCGGCGTGCCGCTTGCCCGCGCCGTCGATCCCGCCGCCCGCGCGCGGCTTGCCGCCCTCGGCCTCGTCACGCCCGAAGGCCCGCTTGCGGCAACGCCGGCCGGCCGCGCGCTCACCAACCGCCTCGTCCTCGAACTCGCGGCCGACCTTGATTCCGCAGCCGCCGCCCCCATGTCCCGTGGCCAGGAGGCGACCACATGATCGGACGACTGCTCACCATCTTCGCCGGGCGTTCGATCGCCCGCACCGTCGGCGGCGCCGCGGCCGGCCCGGCGGGTGCCGCCATGGGCGCCGTCCTCCCCGTCGTCATCCCGGCCGTCGCCCGCCGCCTCGGGCCGGGCGGCATGCTCTTCGCCGCCCTGTTCACCGCCGGCTTCGCCCGCTGGCTCAAGCGCCGCAACGAGGCGCGCCAGCACGCGCTGGAAGCAACCGGCGGCGCCCCCACGGTCCGGCGGGCCGACGCCCTTCTCGCCGCCGAGCCCAAGCCCCGCCGGCTCGAGGGCGAACTGCTGCACTAGGCGCCGCGCCTCAGGGCGCCTTCACCTCGACCAGCAGCTTCCCGAAGTTTCCGCCCGAATAGAGCAGCTTCACCCATTGGTCCGCGCGCTCGAGGCCGGGCCGGATGTCCTGCCGCGTCTTCACCTTGCCCTCCAGCATCCAGCCGGCCAGCGCCTGGAAGCATTCCGGGAAGCGGGGCGCGAAATCGGTCACGATGAAGCCGCGCACCGTCAGCCGCCGCATCAGGATCAGGGTCCAGCGCCCCGGCTCCTCGGTCGCCTCGGTCGCATTGTAGCTCGAGATGAGGCCGCACAGCGGCATCCGCCCGAACAGCTTCATGCGGCTGACCACCGCCGACATGATCGGCCCGCCCACCTGCTCGAAATTGATGTCCACGCCGCCGGGCGCCAGCCGGTCGAGCGCCGCCCCCACATCCTCGGCCTTGTAATCGATCGCCGCGTCGAACCCGAGCTCGTCCACCACGAAGCGGCACTTCTCGGGCCCGCCGGCGATCCCGATCACCCGACAGCCCTTCAGCTTGCCGATCTGCCCCACGATCTGGCCCACGCCCCCGGCCGCCGCCGAGACGACCAGCGTCTCCCCCGGCTTGGGCTGGCCGATGTCCAGCAGGCCGAAATAGGCCGTCGGCCCCACCACGCCGAAGGTGCCGAAGGCGGCCGGGATCGGGATTCCGGGGATCTCGGGGAAGGGCATCAGGCCCGTCCCGTCGCTCACGATATGGCTCGCCCATTCGCCGAGCCCCGCCATCAGCTGCCCCTCGGCGACGCCGGCCTTGCGGCTGGCGATCACCCGGCCCACCACACCGCCGCGCATCGGGTCATTGAGGCCCACGGGCGGCATGTACTGCTCCCTATCCGACATCCAGATCCGGTTGGTCGGGTCGAGCGAGAGATAGTTCACCTCGATGAGGAACTGCCCCTCGGCCAGCTCGGGCAAGGGCTCCTCGCGAAAGCTCAGGTCGCCCTCCGAAATGTCCCCTACCGGCCGCCGTGCCAGCCGCCACACCTGCCGTGTCGTCATGCGCTCGTCTCCACCCGATCGAACCGCCAGATGAGGCCCTGCGCGAAGGGAGTCCAGAGGCCGACGCGAACGCCGGCCGCCGCCAGCGCATCGCCCGCCCACTGGTTGCACGTCCGCCACCAGCCATAGCGCCCTGTGCCCGGCAGGAAGAAATCGTCCGCGCCATAGCCGGCGATCGGATCCCCGGCGGCGATCTCGCCCTCGAGGAAGGCGACGAGCCGCCGATAGCCCCGGGCGTCGATCGTCACCGGCCGGCCGTCGAACCCGCCCAGCCGATAGACATGGACGAGGCTCGACCGGCTCGCGAACAGCGCGCGCAGGGCCAGCCGCACATCCACATCGGCCCAGGTCGGGGTCGCGAGGAAGAAGTCCCGGTCGCCCCAGCTGAACGACAGGTGCGTCACGCCATCGGGCACGCTCCCCGGCGGCAGTCGCACCCGCCAGTCATGCCCCGCCGCCGTCACCGGCACGATGATCTCGGTGTGGGCCAGCGTCGCCTCCACGCCGATGGTCACCGCGCCCGCCTCGCCGGCCCGCGCCAGCGCGCCGCCGCCACGCGGCAGCAGCGCGCCGAGCAGCAGCACGGCCGCCGCCAGCGCCACCAGCCATGCCGCCCCGCGCCACATGGCCCGACCCTAGCGCGACCCGCCCGTCCCACAAGTTTTGACCTCCACTCAATTTTGTCGCATAAGCCGGGCTCGGGGAGCGGGGGGCAGGCGAGAGAGGGTTTTCGTGGCCACCAGGGCGGTCAGTTCCATTCGGGCATCCAGGTCGCAAGCGCCGCAGCGCGCCGAATCGCCGGTTCGTGCACGTCGATACGATCCGGCCGAGACGCGCACCCGCGTGCTTGAAGCCGCCTATCTGCTGTTCGGCACGCGCGGCTATGCCAACACCGGCACGGCCGACATCGCGCGCGAGGCCGATGTCTCGGAAGGCTCCATCTTCTACCATTTCGGCTCGAAGGCCGGCCTGCTCGTCGAGCTGGGGCGCCTGCACGGCCAGAAGATGGTGGAGGCCATGCAGGGCGACGATCCGCTCGACAGCCTCTCCTTCGAGGTCACGCTGAACCGCTGCTTCGATTTCTGCGAGGTCAACAATGTCTGGGAGGAGGTCGTCCATGACGGCGAATGCCCGCCGGCGAACAGCCTCAAGAAGAACCCCGAATCGGAGCCCTTCTTCCACGCCGCGCGCGAGGTCGTGATCGACTGGACCCGCCGGCACATGGCCGCCGTCGGGGCGCGGCACGGCGACTACAAGATCGACACCGACATCGCTGCCAACCTCATCTACGCGCTCGTCGGCGAGGCGCTGCACCGCTATTTCGCGCCCGGCACCACCGCCGAGGAGCGGCTGCGCATCCGCCGCGAGTGCATCCGCTTCTGCACGGCCGCTGCCGGCCACCCCGCGATCGAGCCGCTAGCGCCCACCGCCTGAGGGCGGCCCGGCGAACCAGCCGACGACGGCGTCGGCGATCCCGTCCGCCACCGCCTGCTGCCCCGCCCTCGAGAAGAGGTAGCGGCTGTCCTCCGCGTTCGACATGTAGCCCGTCTCCAGCAGAACGGCCGTCACCCCCAGGTTCCGCAGCACCTGGAAGCCCGCAAAGCGGTGGAAATTCTGCCGGAAGGGCACGCCCTTGGGCTCCATCGCGCGCTGCAGCGCCTGCGCGAAATCGGCGCTGCGGTTCATGCCGTCGCGAAGCCCCAGATCCACCAGGATGGCGGCCGCGTCCGCCCGCTCGCCCGAAAGATCGATTCCGGCGATCAGGTCGGCGCGATTCTCCCGCTGGGCAAGGCGCGCCGCCTCCCGGTCGGAGGCCACGTCCGACAACGTATAGACGGTCGCACCCCGCGCCTCGGCATTGGGCGCGCTGTCGGCGTGGATCGAGATGAACAGGTCGGCGCCCCATTGCCGCGCCAGCCGCACCCGCTCGCCCAACGTCAGGAACCGGTCGTCGTCGCGCGTCAGGCGCACGGTCACGGGCACGCCGGCGCGGCTCGCCCGCCGCTCGATGGCCGCCCGCGCGGCGCGCGCAATGGCCAGCGTCACCTCCTTCTCATGCCCGCCGATCGCCGAGGGGGCGCCCGGGTCGTGCCCGCCATGGCCGGCATCCAGCACGACCACCCGCCGCCCCGGCCGGCGCGCCGGGCCGCGCGCAGTCGCGACCGGCTCGGCCCGCGGCGGCGGCCCGGTCGCCTCGGGCACGGCTTCGGGCGGGGCCGCAAGCCGCCGCTCGGCCTCGGCAACGGCCGCTTCCACCGCGTCCAGCCGCCGGCTCACGTCGGCGGCAAGGTCTGGGGGCGGCTCCGGCCCCGGCGGCACGGCGCGCGCGCGCGCCTGCGCGAAGCCGGCGATCGGCGCCCGGCCGCGCGCCACCTCGCGCCGGAACCCTGCGGCATCCACCGGCCGGAACCGCAGCTCCAGCGTCTGATCGTCGGCCTGGAAGGCCTCGGCCAGCCGCATCGGCCGCGCGAGATCGACGACGATCCTGACCGTCCGGGGGTCGAACTGCGACACCCGCGCGCCGCGCGCCTCGCCCCGCCCCTCCACCTCGCGCCTGAGGCTGGAGGCCTGGTCGAGGTCGATCGCCCAGCGCATCGGCTCGTCGAGGGCGAAGGCACGCGGCGGCGTGGCGAGCGGCGCCGACAGCGCGAGCCGGACCGTCAGCCCCTCGGCCGTCGGCACCAGCCGCAGCGCGCCGGCCACCGCCGCGCGCCCGCCCGGGTCGGCCGGCTGCGCGGCGACCGCGCCCGGCCACGGGGCGGCCAGGATCAGCAACGCGAGCAGGCACATCAGGCGCAGCGGGGCCATGGCCGCCCTCTTGGCAGCCCCGGAGTCCCGAGGGAAGCTGCAAGGCCGCCTCAGCGCGGCGGCGGCACCTGCCGCCCGTCCTCGTCGAACAGCGCGGTGGGCGGCGCCTCGGCTGGCGGCGGCTCGCCGGCCTGCAACCCGTCGCGGGCCCGAAGCACGAAGGCGAGGATGGTCGCCACCGCGCCATAGAGGTCGGGGCGGATCGCCTCGCCGACACGGCCGGTGAAATAGAGGGCACGGGCGACCGAGGGATAGCTCAGCACCGGCACCTTCGCCTCGGCGGCCAGGTCGCGGATCACCTCGGCCATCAGGCCGCGCCCGCGCGCCAGCACGACGGGAACCGAATCCACCTCCGGCCGATAGCGAAGCGCGACCGCATAGTGGGTGGGGTTGGTCAGCACCACGCTCGCTTCAGCCAGCGCCGCGCCGGTCGTGCGCCGCGCCAGCTGCCGGGCCAACCGCCGTCGCTCGGCCTTCACTTCGGGCCGCCCCTCCTGCTGCTTCAGCTCGTCCTTCACCTCGGTGCGCGTCATCCTGAGGCGCTTCAGCCAGTCGAGGATCTGGATGGGCACGTCGGCTGCCGCGATCAGCGCCAGCCCCATCACCAGGCCGGCGAACAGCCAGAGGCCGAGTTCCCCCGCCCTCGCGGTCGCTGCCGGCAGCGCCTGCGCCGAAAGCCCGGCAAGTTCACCGCGCCACTGCCACAGCAGCCAGGCCGAAAGCCCCAGCAGCACGATGGCCTTCATCAGCGCCTTCAGAAGCTCCACCAGCCCGCGCCGGCCGAACATCCGCCCCAGCCCCTTCAGCGGGTTCAGCCGCCCCGGCTTCGGCGCCAGCAGCCCGGGCGTGAAGCCAAGGCTCCCCGTCAGCGCCTGCCCGGCCGCCGCCGCCGCCATCGAGGCAAGCCCCAGCGCGATCAGCGGCAGCGCCAGCGGCCCCAGCAGTCGCAGCAGCCGCTCGCTCGGCCGCATGTCCAAAAGGTCGCCGGGCTCGATCCGGAACCCCGCGGCGGCGGCCGCCTTCACGCCCGCCCAAAGGTCCGGGCCCATCAGCCACAGCCAGCCTGCCCCGGCGAGCGCCGACAGCGCCGTCGCCAGGTCGCGGGACTGCAGCCGGTCGCCCTCCTCGCGCGCCCGCTCGCGGCGCCGGGAGGTCGGCGCCTCGGTCTTCTCGTCGGCCGGCGGCTCAGCCAAGCAGCACCTCGGCGAGTGCGGCCTGCATGGCAGCGAGCGCGCCCGACAGCGACGCCGCCAGCCCCGGCAGCGCCAGCGGCAGCCCCGCCAGCCCCGCCAGCATCAGCAGCGGAAAGCCCACGGCGAACAGGTTGAGCTGCGGCGCCGCCCGCGCCGCCAGCCCGACAGCGAGGTTCACCAGCAGCAGCGCCGCCCCCATCGGCAGCGCCGCAATCAGCCCCGAGGCGAGCGCGAAGCCGCCCCAGCCGATGATCGCCGCCAGTCGCTCCGGCGCCACCAGCTGGCCCGCGTCGGGCATCGCCGCATGGCTTTCCACGATCACCGCGATCAGCAGCAGGTGCCCGCCCGCCCCCAGGAACAGCGCCCACATCAGCAGCGCGAACAGCCCCGACAGCACGGGCGCATTGGGCGTCGTAGGGTCCACCACCACGGCGAAGCCCAGCCCCATGGTCTGGGCCAGCCATTCGCCGGCGATCGTCGCCGCTGCAAAGGCCGCGTGCAGCGCCAGCGCCGCCACCAGACCGATCAGCAGCTCGCCGGCGATCGCCGCAAGCCCGGCGGGCGAGAGCAGGTCCTCGGGCGGGCGCGGCGGTGAATCCCCTTCCAGCAGCAGCCAGCCGACCGCGCCGGCAAGCCCGATCCGCACGCGCAGGGGGATCAGCTGCCCGCCGAGCGCTGGCAGAAGCGCCAGCGCCGCCCCGGGCCTGAGCGAGGCATAGGCCAGCGCCACCAGCCAGCGTTCCGGCTGCGCAAGAAGCGCCGGGTCCATCCCCGCCGGCCTCAGCGCGCGACGGCGGGAATGGCCGTCAGCATCTCGCGCGCGAAATCGGCCAGCAGCCCGCCCGTCAGCCCGCCGAACAGCAGCAGGGCCACGAGCACGCCGACCAGCTTGGGCACGAACGACAGCGAGGCTTCCTGCACCGAGGTCGCCGCCTGGATGAGGCCGACGAACAGGCCGATCGCCAGCGCCGGCAGCAGCGCCGGAAGCGACGCCAGCACCAGCACGACCAGCGCGCGGGCGAGGCTGTCGTACAGAAGGGCGTCGCCGGCCGTCATCCGCTCGCGAAGCTCTGCGCCAGCGAGGCCATCACCAGCGCCCAGCCGTCCACCGCCACGAACAGCATCAGCTTGAACGGCAGCGCGATCAGCACCGGCGACACCATCATCATCCCCAGCGCCATCAGCACGGCGGCCACGACAAGATCGATGACGAGGAAGGGCAGGAACAGCAGCACGCCGATCATGAAGGCGGTCTTCAGTTCCGAGGTCGCGAACGCCGGCAGCAGCACGCGCATCGGCACCTCATCCGCCGTCGCGAACGGGCCGACTCCTGCGAGATCGGCGAACAGCTTCAGGTCGGCAGTTCGCGTCTGCGCCAGCATGAAGCCGTGCAGCACCTCGCCCCCCGCCAGGATCGCCCGCTCGGCCGGCAGCTCATTGGCAACGAAGGGCTGCAACGCCACCCGGTTGAGCTCGGCCAGCGTCGGCTGCATCACGAAGAAGGTCATGAACAGCGCCAGCCCGATCAGCAGCTGGTTGGGCGGCGCCTGCTGCAGGCCGAGCGCCTGCCTCAGGATCGCCAGCACCACCACGATCCGCACGAAGGCGGTCATCATCAGCAGCACCGAGGGCAAGAGCGTCAGCAGCGCCATCAGCAGCAGCAGCTGCAGCGAGAGCGAGAAGGGCGTCGAGCCCTCGCCGCCGGCCAGCGCAATCAGCCCGGCCAGCGGCGACGGCGCCCCCGGCCCGGCCGGCGTGGCCTGCGCGGCCGCCGGCCCGCCGGCCAGCAGCATCAGCGCAAGGCCGAGGGCGAACAGCCCCAGGTGGGCCCAGCGCAGCAGCCGCGCCGGAAGGGCCGGGCCGCGCTCCATCATGGCGCCGGCGCCTCGCCCTCGCTCGCCGGCCGGACGTCGCCCTCGGCCAGCAGCACCATGGTCGCGCCGCTCACCCCCAGCAGCAGGTCGCGCCCATCCAGCCGCACCAGCGCCACCCGCGCCGCCGGGCCGAGCGCCACCACCGACAGAAGGGATAGCCGCGCCGGCCGTGCCGAAAGTCCCGGCAGCCCCACCGGCCCGCCGCGCCAGCGCCGGAGCGCCAGCAGCCCGAGCACGGCAGCCGCGCACACCAGCGGCAGCGCGATCGCCAGCCGCAGAAGGAAGTCGCCCACCACGCCGTCCCCCAGCCCGCCGCTCATGGCGCCTGCCCCTCGATCTCGGTCAGCCGGATTCCGAACCGCTCGCCGATCGCGACCACCTCGCCGCGCGCGAAGGGGGTGCCGTTCAGCAGCACGCTGACCGGCTCGTCCGTCAGCCGGTCCAGCTCGAACAGCTGCCCCGGCTCGACATCGAGCAGCTGCGACAGCGGCAGCTGCCGCCGCCCGATCTCGACCGACAGCGTCACTTCCACCGCCGCCAGGTGCGGCGGCACCCTGAGCATGGCCGTCCGGCCGTTCGCCCGCCCCCGCCCGGCGGGCGCCGGCTCGCCGGGCGCCGGATCGCCGGAGGCCTGCAGGTCCTCCGCCCCGGCACCGGCCGGAACCTCCTCCAGCCCGTCCATCGTCAGGCGCACGGCGTCGCCCGCGTCCCGGAGAGGAAGCGCCCAGCTCTCGCGGATCTGGTCGGCGGGCGGAATGGCGTTCATGCATCCTCCGGCGGGCTTGCAGGGCGGTCCAGAAGGCGGTCGGCCGGCAGCCGGGCCAGCCGCTCGCCGCCCACCATCAGGTCGAGATGCCGGGGCGGCTCGATCGGCAGCACATCGCCCGCCTTCAGCATGGCCACCCGGCCCAGCGGCAGCCGCCAGCCCGCCAGCCGAAGGGTCACGGGCAGGGCGACATCCAGCACCCGCGCCCGGGCGCGCGCGGCAAAGCCGCCGTCCCCAGCCCGTGCCGGGCCAGCCGTCCTGGGCGCAGGCGCCCCGACCGACAACCGCAAGCCGAGCCAG